>JBKJKT010000116.1:0-15041 GCA_046597415.1 Ramlibacter sp. | reverse complement strand
TCTTCGAACACCTGCGTCTGGCGTGCTGCAAAAGCACGATCGTAGACATTGAGGTTGGCCTCGTCGTTCAGGCGGAAGGATCGAACATCGAAGTTGGTGGAGCCGACCGAGGTCATCATGCCGTCCACGATCATGCACTTGACGTGGAACATCGTCGGCTGGTATTCGTAGATCTCGACGCCCGCTTCCAGCAGTTCTCCCCAAAGGCCGCGCGATGCACGACGCACTGTCTCTGCATCGATATGCTCGCCCGGCGTAATGATGCGCACCTTCACGCCACGCTTGACCGCAGCCACCAGGGCATCGCGCGTCAGTTCATCGGGCACGAAGTACGCACTCGACAGGTCGATGCGTTTGGTCGATGCGGTGATGGCCAGCAGGTACATCATCAACATGCTCTCGCTGCCGCCATTGGGCGAGCTCGCGAACATCTGCGCGTTCTGCGTCCCGACGGCCTTAAGTGGCGGAAAGTACGCGTCGCCGTGCAGCACATGACCGGTCGTCTTGGTCCAGTTGTCCAGCATCACACTTTGCATTTGCGCAACCACCGGGCCTTCGACGCGGTAGTGCGAATCTCGCCAGTGATCCGGGTCCTGGGCGTTGCCAGTCCACAGCGGCGCAATGCCGACTCCGCCAGTAAAGCCGATTGCACCGTCGACGATGAGAAGCTTCCGGTGGGTCCGGTTGTTCAAGCGCGCGAGGTTGTACCAGCGCAGCGGATGAAATTTTTCAACTTCGACGCCGGCATTTTTCATCTTGTCGATGATGGATTCCTCGGCCTTGGCGCTGCCGATCCAGTCGAGCAGCACATGCACCTTCACGCCGCTGCGCGCGCGCTCTGCCAGGGCGTCTGCGAACTCGTTGCCGATGTCGCCCGACCAGTAGATGTAGGTTTCGAACAGGACCGTCTTTTTTGCCGAGCGAATCGCTCCGAGCATCGACGGGAAGATCTGGTCGCCGTTGAGAAGTTCTGTCGCCTTGTTCCCGTCCACGATGGCCGGCCCCATCATGATTCCCATTGAACGCATGAACTGCGGGTCGTCAACCGAATACAGATGCGTGACGTCGGTCTCTACCTTCTTTTCGGCGCCTGTGAAGTTGACAAAGATGAGCCCGACGATGAGCGTCAGGAAGATCGTGATAGCTATCAATTTGTGTTTTTTGGTCAAGGCGTGCTCGTTCAGTGCCGACAGATGCTAGCGCCAGGCACAGCAATTCGGGGCACTGAGGCTCAGGTGTGGATTTCGGCCTACAGCGGCCCGCGCTACAGGCCTAGCCCGGTGTCAGATACAGCTGGCGAAGTCGATCCCGTTCGGCCGGGCCGAGTTCAACGCCTTCACGCAGATAGCCCTCGATGCTGCCGAAGTCGGCGTCGATAGCTTCATAGGCGGCAGCCATGAATTCGGGCTGCACCCGATAGAGCACTCGTGCCACATGACTGGGCAACGTCCACCCGCTGAGGGATAGGGGTTTGAGCCGCTCGTTTGTCAGGAGGTAGTCGCGCATCACCTCATCTTTGGGCACGCCCAGCGCATGGAGGATCAGCGCAGCCGCAAACCCGGTGCGGTCCTTGCCAGCGGTGCAGTGAAACACGGTGGGCTCATTCGAGTCGAGCAGGTGACCGAAGAACTCTGCGAAGCGATGGCTGTTGCCACGTACAAAGCCGCGATAGGTATCCTGCATGTGCGCGACGACATCGTCGTCCGTGAGCTGATGGCCGGCCGAGATCAGCTCATTGAGCACCTGCACGATGGTGGGCTCGATGGCAAGGGAATGAACCTCCACGCCGGGCAGGACACAGGCCGCCGACGTGCGTTCGAGCGCACCGCGAAAGTCCAGCACGCGCCGGATGCCCAGGGCCTGGATCTGCTGGGCGTCGGCTGCGTCGAGCGCACCGAGATGATCCGAGCGGTAGAGCGTGCCGGGCCGCAAGGCAGGCTGGGACTTGAGGTCGCCGCGCAGATCGCGGAAGTTGGAGGCGCCAGTAAGGATGAGGGACATGCGGTGATGGTAGCCAGCGGCGTGGCCAAAGTGAAAAGGGTGCGGAAAGCGGGCGGTATCAGGTGATTCTAGAATTTGCTGAGCCCGGCATGCCCATCAGCTACATCAGCGAGCACGCCAGCGAGCAAAGCCGGGAACTCGGGGCCGCTAGACTGCTCGGAGTTACATGAAATTCGGACCACAGATGAATCGCACCGCCCTCGCCTCCTTCCTGACCGCATCCGTGCTGACAGCACTTTCCACCAGCGCCACCGCGCAGCTCAAGGCACCCACTGCTCCGGCAGCCGCTGCGCCAGCCCCACGATCCAGTGCAAACGCCGAGAAGGAGGCCGAAGGCAGGCTGGCCGCCGCGGGCTGGCTCGTGCTCCTGGACCGGCGCGATTGGGGCCGTGCCTGGGAGACGGCGGCCGGCATGTTCCGCTCCACGGTGCCGCTGGGCAACTGGATGGACGGCATTCCCAAGGTGCGCGAACCCCTCGGTGTGTTTGTCGAGCGGGTGCCTGGCGATTCGGTTTACAAGACCACGCTGGAAGGTCGCCCCAATGGCGAATACGTCACCGTGGGCTTCGTGTCGAAATTCGACAAGCAGGAAACAGAGGAAATCGTGACCGTCGTGCGCGAGTCTGACGGCAAGTGGCGGGTCACCGGTTACAAGACACAGTAATCGCGCCCCGGCAGGCGCGTTCAGGCACGTTCAGGGGCGTTTAGGGGCTTTGGGGCCGGCCCGACCCCGGCACCTGACCTGGCAGGGGCATCGGCATGCCCGGCACGACAGCGGGTGAAGCCTGCCGCGCCGTTTTTGCGAACGACGACGCACGAACCAGCTTCACGTCCCCGTTGGTCACCTGCTCGGCCAGCGCCAGGTTTTCCTTGAGCGTTGTCAGCGAGCTGTCGATCCATGCCAGCAGCACCGGGTCTTTGACCGCTTTCTGCGCCTTTTCGAACATCTGGACTTCATCGCTCTGATACCGGATGCCCACTTGTGCCATGAACTCGCGGTTGAACTTTGCACCATCGAGTTTTGCAAGGCGGTTCAAGACCTGGCGCTGGCTGTTCTCGAGCATGGGGGCAGCCATACCACGAGCGTGCAACATGTGCTGCAACTGCTGGCTGGCAATGCCATGAGATGCGCTGAGCCGCGTAGCGAACGAGCGTATGGATGGGTCGGTGGACTTGGTTGCCGCGAGCCGAGAGGCTTCAAGTTCGAACCGGCTGGACGTAGCCGCGTTGCGCAGGAATCCACGTTCGGCGCGCTGCTCGGCCGGCATTCGTTTTGCGCTCGCTGCCGCCTGCGGCGCGAAGAGCGGAACACGAACAACCGGTCTCGGCATCTCGGGTGAAGTGCCCGGCAACAGATCCGGCGCCGGAGCAGGCGATTGAGGCCCTGCGCTCTCCTGGGCCAGTACCGTGATCGGTGCCATGGTCGCGGCGACGAGGGCCGCAGACAAGATAAGCGCAGCTGATTTCATCGACTCATCTTCTGAATTCGAGCTCGACCGTAGGGTAAGTTGCACGCCTATCGACCCGTAGGACTGCGCCTGCATGGTACGAAACTTGACCGAATCCAGGCGAAAAGGAGCGTTTCGCTCACCCCGTTCAGCCGGTGTCCCGGCTGCGTTGGGCGAACTTGAGCGAACGTCCTGCCAGATTGAAGCGCCGTGACCGCGCGTCGTCATGGGGCTGCCGTCCCGGTCGAATGCTGCAGCCCAATCTGGCTTGCACTGGTGGTTCAGATTCTCAGAAGCTGCGGGCGAGTGATGTTCTCAAGAGGCGCACTGTCATCGCGGGCCGGAAGTTCACAAACCGAATCAACCGCATCGTCATACCACGCCATGCGCGATCCATAGCTCCACGCTGTGCGCGATATCGCGCGGCCCCCGGTGATGACTATGTCCAGGGAACAATCCGATGGATCCATCACGATGCCGATACCCAAGCTCGCTTCCCAACGCTCTCCGGCGATTTCCTGGTCGGGACCATGACTCGTGTGCAGGGTAATGGGTCGCGCCAGACGACTGAGCGTACTGCGCGCCTGGTCAACCAGGTGTTGCGGGTCCGTGGGATTGTGGGTCAGCAGAACGAACGAATCCTCAGGTAGCCGGAAAAGGTCCACGCCAGCAAACCCGAGCTTGCGCAGCCGCGAAGCACACACAAACAATGCGTGGTTGTAGGCGGCTCGCCCATGCAATTGTTCGACAAGACTGAGGTTGCTGATGGACACGACGACCACGCCGTAATCGCGCCCGGGTGTTTCGCCGAAGGCTTCCTTCAGAGCGCTTGCATTTTCGTACGATGGCATCCTGCTGATCGGGTCGAAGTTTGGCCCGTGCATGGCGATGTTGCGTACTTCGATCAAGTAGGCGTACCGCGACCACATCGCACTGCCTACGCACAGGATGTATCCCATTCCAGCGAGCGCGCTCACCGCATGCACCTGCCACGGGGTATTGGCAGGATAGAGCGCGTACCAGTCCAACCCAGCCATGCCAATGAAGAGACAGGGCAGTGCGACCAGCGTCAGCCAGCCGGCGCGCTCGCCCCGCCGGGCGCTTCGTACCGATGCCACGAAAGCAGAACCCGCCAGCACAAAAGCGAGCCCCACTGCCAGCTGAAGCCCGCTGCGGGCGCCCGCGCCAGCCATCGCAGCGATCGCCGTCGCTGCGAGCACTATCACCGCCCAGCGAGCGCGTACCGCCGCATGCTGTGTGCGAAAGGTTCCCAGCAATGTAAACAGCAGCAGGCACAACACCGACGCTGCTGCGATCGCCACCACAGCCTGCAGCCGTAGCAGTCCGGCACCCGACAACGAGGGAACCCAGCCGAGAAATACCGTCGCATACGCGGATGACAACAGGACTGCAAGCAATCCCGTACGGGCAACTCTAGGGGCCGCACGCGAGAACGCCAGGATTGCGGCGCTGCCCGCCAATGCCGCGGATCCAAAGAACGCCCCCCAAAAAGCAATGCTGATTGCGCTCACGTGTCCTCGTGTTGTAAATCTGTTGACTAGTGAATGTGCGCCGCGCTGCTCACAGCCGTGACCAGCGCGATGCCCCCTAACAGCCATGCGATCTGCGCGACTGTCTCACGCAGGGCGAGCCGCTTTTGCAGCTGCGGGATAAGGTCGGCCAGTGCCACATAAATGAAGCTGCTGCTGGCAATGACCAGGAAGTACGGCAGATACCCTTCCAGCCGGTCGAGAAGCCACCAGCCAGCCAGACCGCCAAGGGCCGTGACGGCGCCTGCCAGCGACACTTTAATAAGGGCGGATTGACGATTGCCGCTCGAGAGCTGCAGGACAGCCAGGTCGCCGATATGGTGCGGCACTTCGTGGGCCAGCACCGACAGCGCAGCCACCAGGCCCAGTCGCATGTCTGCCATGAACGCCGATGCAATCAGGATGCCGTCGCCGAAACAATGAACGCTGTCGCCGGTAAGAACTGCCCATCCGCCCGATCGCAGTGGCGGATTGGCGGAATGGGCGGCATGGGTGCGATGGTCGGCGTGATCGTGATGCCGGTGGTTGCCATCGTGGTCATGGTGATGTTCATGTCCGTGGTGCCACAGTTCCGCCTTGTCCAGAAGAAAAAAGAACACCAGCCCGACCAGGAGCGTGGCAAACAGAGCCTTGGCTTCGACGGCAGCTTCGAACGCCTCGGGCAACAGATGCATGAAGGAGGTAGCCAGCAGTGCGCCCGCTGCCAGGCTCAGGAGGTGTTGGGGGCTGATGCCCCGGGGCGTGTCGCCGGGAGTGCGCCGAAGCAAGCCCAGTTGCATCAGGCCGGCGGCGAGCCAGACGCTACCGATTCCGGCGGCCAGTGTGGCTATCAGTATTGCAAACAATGTCATGCATGGCGGGCTTGCCACGCATGGCCAGGCCCCTAAGTGATGAAGCGGCCAGTACGGCCTGCTAGGGGCGACATCTTATCAATGCATGTCGGCTGATCGAACCATGTTGGATCAGCGCCTCATTTCGATCGCCGGCTCGCGAAAGTTCGTGATCGTCCAGCTAGCATATCCGGCCAGCACGATGGTGGATGCGATGAGCAGGTTCTTGATGACGAAGTTCATGGTGGGCTCCTTGTGACGACCTCTGTTGTCGATGGATGCATTGTTCGCCCTCCTGGCATCCGCCACTTAAGCAAATTGCCTACGCCCTCCTAGGTGGTTTGCCACAATGCACTTTTATCTTTACCCAAGGAAAGGCCAGCCATGCCCACGATACGCGTCGAGTTGATGGAAGGGCGTACGCCCGAGCAGAAGAAAAACCTGGTCAAGGCCCTGACCGAGGCCGTTGTCGATACGCTGGGCAGCAAGGCCGAATCGGTTGATGTGCTGCTGTTCGACATCAAGCGCCACGACTGGGCGACGGGTGGGGAGCTCTGGTCCGAGAAGACCAGCTAGCAGTCTCTAGCCGACAGCAGGGGGCGGCACCGGGGTAGGTGAAGGCGTCGGTGCTGGTGTGGGGGATGGCGATGGTGATGGTGATGTCGTCGGTGGCGGTGCCGGGGCCACCGAACCGCCAGTGCCGGAAAGGTTGGCACCGGGGCTGCCTCCTCCGCCGCCACAGGCGGGCAACGCAGCGGCCGCTGCCGTGAGCGCAAAGAGCATCGACAGGCGACGGCTCGCGTCGTGCGTGGGGGCAGTGAATTTGGTGGTATTGGTCTTCCGTGCGTTGGAATCGTTCAAGGCGGCTCCTCCTGATCAACGCGACTATACCGCCGAGCATCATTCAGACCCCATCCGATGACAACGCCAGCTCAGTGCGCCTTCTCCCAGTTTTCGCCAATTCCGATCTCGGCCAGCAAGGGCACCCGCAGATCCGCCACGCCCGCCATGAGCCGCGGGATTTCGAAACGGACCCATTCGACTTCGGCATCAGGCACTTCAAATACCAGTTCGTCGTGGACCTGCATGATCATGCGGGTTGCGCGCTGCTCCTGGTCCAGCACTTCCTGCACCTTGAGCATCGACAGCTTGATCAGGTCAGCCGCTGTGCCCTGCATGGGCGCATTGATGGCCTGGCGTTCCGCTCCGCCCCGGCGCGGACCATTGGGGGAGTTGATTTCCGGCAAATACAGGCGACGCCCGAAAACCGTCTCGACATAACCCTTGCTTTTGGCCGACAGCCGCGTCTCGTCCATGTAGTTCTTCACGCCCGGATAGCGCTCGAAGTAACGCTGGATGTAGTTCTTGGCAGCCGCATTCTCGATGCCCAGATTGCGCGCCAGACCAAAGCTGCTCATGCCGTATATCAGGCCGAAGTTGATCACCTTGGCGTACCGCCGCTGCTCGCTGCTTACGGCGTCGACCGCCACACCGAACACTTCGGCTGCGGTCGCGCGATGGACGTCCATGCCTTCGCGGAATGCACGCGACAAAGCTTCATCCTCCGACAGGTGCGCCATGATGCGCAGCTCGATCTGGCTGTAGTCCGCGCTTGCAATCTGATGACCCGGCGCCGCCACAAAAGCTTCGCGCACACGCCGGCCTTCTACTGTCTTCACCGGAATGTTCTGCAGGTTCGGATCATTGCTAGACAGACGGCCCGTGATGGCAACGGCTTGCGCATAGTGCGTGTGCACACGGCCCGTCCGGGGGTGCGCGAGCTGGGCGAGCTTGTCGGTGTAAGTGCCCTTGAGTTTCGACAGGCCCCGGTGCTCCAGCAGCTTGGCTGGCAACGGATAGTCTTGCGCCAGTTTCTCCAGCACTTCCTCGTCGGTGCTTGGCACCCCGCTGGGTGTTTTCTTGATGACCGGCAGACCCAGCTTGGTGAAAAGAATTTCTCCGATCTGCTTGGGTGAGCCCAGGTTGAAAGGCTGGCCCCCGAGCTCGTGCGCTTCCTTTTCAAGCGTCACGATGCGCTGGCCGAGTTCTGCGCTTTGTTTCGCCAACATCGGACCATCGATCAGCACGCCGTTGCGCTCGATCCGATAGAGCGCCTCGCTGCTTTTCATTTCCAGGTCGTAGATGAAGGCGAGCCTTGAATCGGACTTGAGCCTGGGCCAGAGCGCCAGATGCACATCGAGCGTCTGGTCGGAGTCTTCGCACGAATATTCCGCCGCCTTGTCAATCGACACCTGGGAGAACGGAATCTGGTGCGCGCCCTTGCCCGTGATGGTTTCGTAATCGATGCCGGTTCGCCCGAGGTGCCTCTCCGCCAGGCTCGCCAGACCATGAGGCTTGTGCACTTCAAGCACGTAGCTTTGCAGCATCGTGTCGTGCTCGTAGCCCTGCACTTCGATGCCGTGATTGGCAAAGACGTGGCGGTCGTACTTGATGTGCTGACCGAGTTTTTTCTTCGCCGGATTTTCCAGCCACGGCTTCATCCGCGCGAGCACTTCATCGCGGGGCAACTGCGCGGGCGCATCGCCGTAACTGTGCGCAAGCGGAACATACGCCGCTTCGCCCGGCTTCACGCTGAACGAAAGGCCGACGATCTCGGCCAGCATCTCGTCGAGCGAACTGGTTTCGGTGTCAATGGCTGTGAGCTCCGAAGCCTCCAGGCGCGCCATCCACGAGTCAAACTGGTCCCAGGTGAAGATCGTGTCGTACTGCAGGTTGGCAACCTGCGAAAGGCCCGACAGATCAGGCTCGTCAAAAAGCCCCCCAGGACTTGGCCCGCTGCCTACTTTCTTGCCGCTCTTGTGCTCCTCGATCAGCTCGGGCGGCACGTCGTGGGTCTCCAGTTGCCTGACCAGCCCGCGAAAGCCGTATTTCTCGTAGAACACCTTGAGCGCTTCGGTGTCCTGGCCATCCTTCACCGCAATATCCTGCAACGACGGCAAGCCGGGGATGTGTTCGTTGAGGTCACAGTCCTTCTTCACGGTCAGAAGCTCTCGCCCCTTCGGAATCCAGTCCAGCGCCTTGCGCAGGTTCTCACCAACGGCTCCCTTCACCTCGCCGGCACGGGCCACCAGCGCGTCGAGAGAGCCGTATTCCAGCAGCAGTTTCACAGCAGTCTTGGGGCCGACCTTGTCAACACCGGGCACGTTGTCAACCGAGTCGCCCACCAGCGTCTGGTAGTCCACCATCAGGCTGGGCGGCACACCGAACTCGGCTGTGACGCCGGCGACATCCCGTTTGCGATCGTTCATTGTGTCGATGACCATCACGTTGTGGTTCACCAGTTGCGACAAGTCCTTGTCGCCGCTTGAAATCACGGTGTTGTAGCCCTGCTGTGTGGCCATGCAGGCCAGTGTGCCGATGACGTCGTCTGCTTCGACGCCCGGCACGTTCAGCACCTTCCAGCCGAGCAGGCGCACCACCTCGTGGATCGGGTCGATCTGCGAGCGCAGGTCGGGCGGCATGGGCGAGCGGGTCGCCTTGTAGTCCGGGTACAGGTCATCGCGAAAGGTCTTGCCCGGTGCGTCGAAGATGCAGGCGACATAGTCCGCGCGCACATCCTTGCGTAGCTTCTGGAGCATGTTGATCATGCCGCGTATGGCACCCGTCGCCGCACTGGTCGGGTCGCCCGGCACCGCCCTCAGGTCGGGCATGGCGTGGAAGGCGCGGTATAGGTAGCTGGAGCCATCCACCAGCAGCACCACCTGGGGCCGGGAGTCGGTCGTTTCGATTTCAGTCAGGGTCGTGGAGCTCATAGGTGCATTTTGCCCGTCCTACAATGGCAACCATGAACCGACCGCCCCTCCTGCTGACATCTGTGACGCTGGCATTTGCCCTGTACGTGCCTGCCGCCTGGTCGCAGACCACGACCCCAGCTCCACTGGTAACAGAATCGCAGCCACTGGAGGCCCGCAAGAACCAGAAGGTCGAACGCATCCGCACCGAAGACGCTGCAGTGGTCATCGACGAGGTGCGCTACGGCGGCGAAACCCGCAGCATCACCGTCCAACCCAAGGGCGCCCTGCCCCCCTATGAAATCCAGCCTACCGACATGGGGCGCAGCCGCCCTGCCGACCACCGCGACGGCATGAGCAATGCCAATGGGCGGCGCGTCTGGAACGTCCTGAGCTTTTAGGGATACGCACTTGGCAGTCTTTACCGAAGTCTCGCAGGACGAGGCCAGCAAACTGGCGCAGGCACTGGCACTGGGGCAATTGCGCGAACTGCGCGGCATCCAGGGCGGCATCGAGAACACCAACTACTTCCTGACCACCAGCCAGGGCGAATTCGTCGTGACGCTATTCGAGCGCCTGTCGTTCGAACAACTGCCCTTCTACCTCCACCTGATGAAGCACCTGGCGCGTCACGGCATCCCGGTGCCGGACCCGCGCGAGTTGCCCAATAGCGCCACCGCCGACAACGCCGATGGGAAGCTGCTCCATACGGTTTGCGGCAAGCCTGCTGCGGTCGTGAACAAGCTGGCTGGCAGGAACGAGCTTTCGCCCGGCGTTTCGCATTGCGCGGCCGTCGGCGCGATGCTCGCACGCATGCATCTGGCGGGGCGCGACTTCAACCGGTCTCAGCCCAATCTGCGCGGCCTTGCGTGGCTGAACTCGGTGGAGCCCCAGGTGCGGCCCCATGTCAATGGCTCCCAGGCCGCATTGCTGGCAACCGAACTCGCTTTCCAGAACCATATTGCTGCATCGGCGGCCTATGCGGCCTTGCCCCGGGGACCGATCCACGCCGACCTGTTCCGCGACAACGTGATGTTCGAGGACGGCGAGCTGACCGGCTTCTTCGACTTCTACTTCGCAGGCGTCGATGCCTGGCTCTTCGACATTGCGGTCTGCCTGAACGACTGGTGCATTGACCTGCCCACCGGCGCACACGATGAAGCCCGGTCACGCGCGTTTCTCAACGCCTATCACGGTGTGCGCCCGCTGGCGGCGGCGGAGCGGCGACTGCTGCCCGCCATGCTCAGGGCGGGCGCGCTGCGCTTCTGGATGTCGCGCCTGTGGGATTTCCATCTGCCGCGGGAGGCCTCGATGCTCCAGGCGCACGATCCGTCGCACTTCGAGCGGGTTTTGCGTCAGCGCGTGGCGCAGCCTGTGCACTGCGAATAACGTTCACTCGGGTTTGACGGCACGTCGAGGTGCCGATACCCGACAGCCGCCGCATAAATATTTGTCATGATCCTGCGTCCAAACCGACTTTCCCTGCGTACCTGTCCATGAAACTCAACATCGTTCCCGCACGCACAGGCATCCTATGGGTCAGGCAAGGCATACAGGCGTTCATGAAGCAGCCGCTGGCACTCATCGGCCTGTTTTTCATCTACATGGCATTCGTGCCGCTGGTTTCCTGGATTCCGGCAGTCGGGCCGCTTATCGCTATCGCGATCGCACCGGCTGCAACGCTTGGCTTCATGGCGGCGACCCGCGAGACGGTCAAGGGCGGCTTTCCCACGCCGATGGTGTTCATCAGCGCCTTTCGGGCAGGACGCGAAAGGCTGCGGGCCATGCTGGTTCTGGGCGGCCTTTATGCCGGATGCGTGGTGCTGATCATGCTGCTGGTGGGCCTGCTGGTCGATCTGCCGTCAACGCCCATGAAGATGGACGGCAAGACATTGCCGCCGCCCGAATACTTCAACGCCATGCTTTTGGTGGTCGCTTTCTACCTGCCGGTCTCGCTCATGTTCTGGCATGCACCGGCGCTGGTGCACTGGCACGGCGTGTCGCCCGTCAAGAGCCTGTTCTTCAGCACCATTGCGTGCCTGCGCAACTTCCGCGCGCTTGCCGTGTTCGGCCTGACGTGGTTCACGCTGGTTGTCGGCGCGGGCGTCTTCATCAGTGTCCTGGGCAGCATCTTCGGCAGGCAGGACGTGGCCGGCTGGGTGCTGGCGCCTTTCATCCTGCTGGTGCCGATCACCTTTTTCACTTCGCTGTATTTCACCTTTCGTGATAGCTTTGTCGCCGAACCAGAATCGCCAGAACCACCCCCCGGAGAACCCACATGACCCAGCACATCCTCCAAGGCCGCACCGAAACGGAAGTCCTCTGGTATCAGCGCCGCAGCTTCCTGAAGGCGGCAGCGGCCTGGACTGCCATGGGCGGAGCGGGCGCGGCAATGGCCCAGCGGCGAGGCAACATCGTGGATTTGCAGGGTGATGCGCTCCTCAACGGGCAGAGACTCAGCCCGCAACAAACCATACAGACCGGCGACAGCATCGAGACCGGGCCCAACTCGGGCCTCATTTTTGTGCTCGGCACGACGTCGTTCATGGTGCGGCAGAACTCCCGCATGACAGTCGATCGCGGGCAGACACTCAACGCCGTCAGCGTGCTGCGAATGCTGACCGGCGCCGTGGCCAGCGTGTGGGGACGCGGCACCACGCGCCAGATCATCACGCCCACACTCACCGCTGGCATTCGCGGCACGGGCGTGTACACCGAAGTGTTTCCCGAGCAGAACTACCGAAGCTACTTTTGCAACTGTTACGGCACCGTCGCAATGGGTGCCGGTCCGGACAGGGTGCTTTCGCAGGCCGAGTACCACCAGTCGTTCTGGGGCGAGCCCGAAGCGCGCAATGGCCGCTTTCTCACGCCCGCCCGGGCCTTGAACCACACCGACGAGGAGCTGGAATACCTGGCGAAGCTGGTGGATCAGCGAACCGCATGGCAGATTGCGGGCAAGAAAGGCGTGCTCGATGGGGCAGGCTACATGGAGACCCGGCCGGGGGGTGCACACCCCGCGCTGACGATGCCGCCGCCGATGCCGCGGTACTAGACATTGCCTCCAGCAGTTAGATGCCCGCACTCATGATCGACCGACGACGCTTTGCCATCGCGCCCCTGCTGGCACTTGCCACTGCGCCCTTGTCACTGCCTGCGCGGGCGCAGGGCGGCGCACCTGTCGAGGGCCAGCATTACGTCCCGATGCGGCCCCGCCAGCCGACCCGTGACCCTAAGCAGGTCGAGGTGATCGAGTTCTTTGCGTATGGATGCTCGCACTGCCACTCTTTCGAGCCCGCACTCGATGCGTGGCAAAAGGCACTCCCCAAGGGCGTACTGTTTCGCCGAATCCCGGTGGCCTTCCGGGACGGGCCGGCTGCGCTGCAACAAAAGCTCTTTTTTGCGATCGAGGCGCTGGGCCTTGTCGAACAGCTTCACGCCAAGGTATTCCACGCGATCCATGTGAAACATGATCATCTGCAAACACCGCAGGAAGTTTCGGCCTTTCTCACCAAAAACGGCGCGGATGCTGCTGCTGTCACGGCAGCGATGAACGGGTTTGCGGTCACGGGCAAGGTCAAGCAGGCCATGCTGCTGGCGGCCGGTTACGGGATCGAAGGAACGCCCTCCATTGGCATCGACGGTCGCTGGCTCACGGACGGTTCGATGGCGGGCAGCAACATGCGTTCGCTCGTCGTCGCGGACTACCTCCTGGCGCTGGCGCGGCGCGGCGGCTGAAACACACTGGCCGAGTCCGGCATGACAGCCTTCTCAAGTCACCGGCGTCAACTTAGCAACACTGAGCGCCAGCCACTTGATGCCGTGCCGTGGAAAGTTTACCTGCGCACGCGCATCATCGCCTTGCCCTTCGATGGAGATGACCTTTCCTTCACCAAACTTGGTATGGAACACTTTCATGTTTGCACTGAGGCCATGGGACGGTGCCGCCTTCTGTACAGGAATTGCCCCGCTGGAATAGGTGTCTTTCGAGTGGCCTGAACCTGCGTTGAATCCGCTGTTGCGCGTGCTCGGATACCCGGCACCGTAGCCGAAAGACGAACCGCCGAAATTCTGGTTTTTTGGGGTCAACCACTTCAGCGCACCTTCGGGCAGCTCATCGAAGAAGCGGCTGCGCACGTTGTAACGCGTCTGTCCGTGCAGCAGCCGCGTCTGCGAATAGCTCAGGTAAAGGCGCTTGCGTGCGCGCGTGATGGCCACATACATCAGCCGCCGCTCTTCTTCGAGTCCTTCGATTTCGGTCATCGACCGTTCGCTCGGAAAAAGCCCTTCTTCCAGCCCGCTTGCAAACACGCAGTCGAATTCCAGACCCTTGGCAGAGTGCACCGTCATGAGCTGAATGGCCTCCTGCCCCGCCTGCGCCTGGTTGTCGCCTGACTCCAGCGCCGCGTGCGTGAGGAACGCGGCCAGCGGCGACAGCGTCTCACCCGTTTCCGCATCCGGCGGAACGTAATCCGGTGCGGGGTCATTGGCTTCAGGCAAGCTCGGATCGAGCCCCTGGCTGGCTGGCGACTGGCGCAACATTCCGGGGCTGTGCTCATCGACAGGCAGCGCCAGTGCATCGCGACCGAAGCCCTCCTGCGTCACGAAGCTCTCAGCGGCATTCACGAGTTCTTCCAGATTCTCGACCCGATCGGCGCCATCGCGTTCGTTCTTGTAGTGCTGCAACAAGCCCGATTCCTGCAGCACGACATCGATGATTTCCCGCAGCGACAGATTGACGATGTTCTCGCGCAGCACATCGACCTTCGCAACGAACGACGTGAGATTCGCACCTGCCTTCCCGGTGGTCGCAGAGACCGCATCGTGCAGCGAACAGCCCGCCGACTTGGCTACATCCTGCAACTGCTCCACGCTGCGCGCGCCGATGCCGCGCGGCGGAAAATTCACGACGCGAAGAAAGCTCGTGTCGTCATTCGGGTTCTCGAGCAAGCGCAGATAAGCCAGTGCATGCTTGATCTCGGCCCGTTCAAAAAACCGCAGTCCGCCATAAACGCGATACGGCACTGCCGCATTGAACAGCGCCGTTTCAATCACACGGCTTTGCGCATTGCTGCGATAGAGGACTGCGATCTCGCTGCGGGGAATGCTGCCGTCCGGACCATCGCCGCGCACGAGATGGCGCATCTCTTCGACCATCCACTGCGCTTCGGCCAGGTCTGTGGGCGCCTCATAGATTCGCACCGGTTCGCCCGGACCCTGATCGGTGCGCAGATTCTTGCCAAGGCGCTTCTTGTTGTGCCCGATCAGCTCATTGGCCGAATCCAGGATGTTGCTGAAGCTGCGGTAGTTCTGCTCCAGCTTGATCTGGTGGCGCACCTTGAATTCGCCCACGAAATCGGCCATGTTGCCCACGCGCGCGCCGCGAAATGCGTAGATGCTCTGGTCGTCGTCTCCCACCGCAAACACCGAGCCCGCACCATTGCCCTGCCCGCTCGCGTCCTG
>JBKJKT010000097.1:0-2987 GCA_046597415.1 Ramlibacter sp. | reverse complement strand
GGGTCGCCGCGGGGGCCGCTAACGCCTTTTGCTGCGGCTCCTTGAGCGTGGGTTCCGCAATCTTTGCGACGACCACAGGCTTTTCAGCCGGTGGTGGCTCTGCCTTTTTCTCGACAGTTACAGCGCGATTTGCAGGTGCGGGTGCGAGCGCAGGTGCTGGTGCGGGTGCGGGTGCAGGTGCGGGCGCGGGCGCGGGAACCACGAGCGTCGGGGCAGGGGCCGACACTACAACTGCCACCGGCGCAGGCTTTGCCACTTCAAGCTCCGGCTTTACGGCAGCCGGAGCTGTGGCGGGAGGCTGCACCACCGCAGCGACGGTCTGCACGGGGGCCGGCCGCATTGCGATCCACGCGCCAGTGGCGCCGGCTGCAACCAGTAAAAATGCAGCAGCAACCGGTACCAGGGTCGTCGGTCGACGTTGCGTGGCGATCAGTCCCGCGCGGGCCTGACCCGCGGTGGACTCCGGGTCGGGCGCACCTTGCCGTTGCTCGAGGTCTTGCAGTACTTTATTGATCAGGCTCATAGTGAAGTCACCAGTCCGAGGGTAGCCAGGCAGCCGCCGAAAAGAAGCAAGAGAAGCAAGCTGCGCCGGTGCGTCGTTGCCGGGGCACGCAACGAAGCGGTGTCGTTGGAAGCCGCCAGCACGTCAAAAACGCCCACTTGCCGCTTGCCCTTGCCATATGCGCTGAGCAGCGACTTGTGGGCCACGATGTTGACCAAACGGGGAACCCGCTTCGTCTGGCGCTGAAGCAGCCAGCTTGCCGTGCGCCCGAAAATCCGGCTGCCCTGGTAACCCGCGACAACCAGTCTGTGGTGCAGGTAGTAATCGAGCTCGCTCGCCGCGAGCGGTCCGAGGTGGTAGTCGAAAGTAATTCGCTGCTTGAGCTGGCGAATGGAAGGGTGATTGAGTTTTGCTTCCAGTTCCGGCTGCCCGAAGATGATCACGTGCAGCAGCTTGCGTTTTTCGGTTTCGAGGTTGGTGAGTAGCCGCAAGGCTTCCAGCGTCTCGATCGGCATGGCCTGTGCTTCATCCAGGCAGACCACCACACGTTTGCCATCTCGCGTGAGTTCAAGCAGCCTGTTGCTGACCGCCTTCAACACCTGGTGCTGGGCCGGCACGGGGTTGTCGTCCATGGGGACCCCCAGCTCCGAAAGCAGTTCCATGAAGAGCGCCAAGGGCTCGAGGTACGGGTTCGGGATGTACGCAACGTAGAAATCAGGGCCCAGGCTGGTCATCAGCTTGCGGCATAGAAGTGTCTTGCCCGTCCCCACCTCGCCGGTGATCTTGATGAAGCCTTCGCCGGTGCGTGCAGCAATCAGCACGGTGTTGAGTGCCTCCTGCGAAACGCCGGACGAGAAAAAGAAGCTCGTGTCCGGCGTGATGCTGAACGGAAACTCCTTCAGGCCGAAGTGCTGGAGGTACATGGTTCTATTGCATCGGCCGGGCGGGCTGGAGTGTATTCAGACGCTCGATCCGCGCTTGCGTGGCGTTGATGTCGTTGGCCCATGCGTCGTCGCCCTTCACCACGGTGGGCTTGAGCAAGATCACGAGTTCGCGCTTGTTCGACAGGCGCGCGTTCCGGCCAAACAGGGACCCCAGCAGCGGCACGTCGCCCGCGCCCGGAACCCGTGCGCGGGTGTCGCTGCTGCTTTCACTCATGAGCCCACCGATCACCACCACCAGGCCGTCACGCGTCTTGACGACGCTGTCGGTCTCGCTGATCGTGTTGACCGCAAAGGGGACGCGAGGTGCATTGGAAGAGGGCAGGGCAATCTTTTCCTTTTCCACGATCGAGTTCACCATCGAATGAACATGGAGGGTGATGTTGTCGTTGTCGTCGATCTGAGGCGTCACATCAAGCGAGATGCCTGAGAAGAACGGCTGGTAGCTCAGGCTGGGCGGCGTGATCACGACCACGCCGGAAGTGTTTGAGCTGCTGCCACCGGTAATGTTGGTCACGAATGGTTCTTCGCTGCCCACCTTGAGCACGGCTTTCTGATTGTTCAGCGTTGCGATACGGGGGCTGGACAACACCTGAACCCGCCCCTGAGTCTCCAGAAAATTGATGAGCGCCGAGAAATTGCTGGCTTGCAGCGCGACGCCCAGGCCTGCAGAGAAAGCGTTAGCCGTGGCTGCGCCGAGCAGTTGAGAGCCCAGGAAGTCGCCCAGGGACGTGCCCGTGGGAATGACTCCGCGTGAGGCGGCCTGTGACGCGTCAATTAAGTTCGGGTTGGCGCCGACTCCGCCGCGAAAGCGGCCTTGACTGAAGGCAGACCAGTTGATGCCCTGCTGCGAATCGGTGTTCAGTTCCACATCGATGATCTTGGCTTCGATGATCACCTGCCGCTCGATGCTGATCTGCATCGAGCGCAGCATGGTCTCGATTTGCCGCAGTTCGCGCGGCATGCCGCGTACGAGCACTGTGCCGCTCGTCTGACTCACACTCAGCGCCCGGCCCTCAGGACAACCTTGCACTCCCCGCATGCGATCGCCCAGGCGGGTGTCACCGACGAAAGACACGTCGGAGCGGCTGGCCCCGGATGGGGTAGAGGAAGCAGATGCACCGGCTGCGCCACCGCCGCCACCGGTAGAACCGCCAACGGTCTGGCTACCCGGAATCAGGCACCCGAGCACGGTGCGCACAGCGTCTTCCATCTCACCCCAGACGTCGGTCTTCGAGATCGTGCTCAGGGCGCTGGCCTGGACAGACCCGTAATTCGAGCTCACGGTGGAGCCGGACCCTCCGCCGCCTGAACCACCTCCACCGCCGCCTGTACCCGAGCTGCTCGACGACGAACCAATAGATGCGCCGCCTATCACTTGCAGGTCACTGACGCCCCGGCGTTGGCCCAGGATGTAGTTGACCTGGTACACCTTGGTGCGCAGTTCCGGCGGTTGCACGTAGATGCGCGTGCCTTCCACCGCGTACTCGTAGCCGTACATTTCGCGAATGGCGTCCAGCGCCTCGAACACCGTGACGTCTTTG
>JBKJKT010000060.1:0-19269 GCA_046597415.1 Ramlibacter sp. | reverse complement strand
CGGGTCCCATGTCGATCACATGGGACCCGGCGCGGGCATTCATGGTGGTCGCGTCATGGCGCAGGGCACGTTTGAAGAAGTAAAGGCATCACCAGAGTCGCTGACCGGGCAATACCTCTCGGGCACAAAGTCGATTGCAGTCCCGACCCGGCGCACGCCGTGGCTGCCGGTCATCAGCGCTGGGCCGGTCGAACGCAAGGCCTCGCGCTTTCCGCCCAGCGACGCCGCGCTTCGCAGGCGCGAACGCGAAGCGCATCACCTCGCGACGCTGGGCGCAGTGCAGGAGATTCGCGTGATCGGGGCCAGGGGCAACAACCTCAAGGACGTGAACGTTGCATTTCCGGTGGGCCTGTTCACCTGCGTGACCGGCGTGTCGGGCTCGGGCAAATCCACCATCGTCAATGACACGCTTTATGCGGCCGTCGCGCGCACGCTCTATCGCGCGCACGATGAGCCCGCGCACCATGAAGCTGTGGAAGGCATCGAGCATTTCGACAAGGTCATCAACGTCGATCAGTCACCGATCGGGCGCACGCCGCGCAGCAATCCGGCAACGTACACCGGCCTGTTCACGCCCATCCGAGAACTGATGGCTGAAACGGCCACCGCGAAGGAGCGTGGCTACGGCCCGGGTCGCTTCTCGTTCAACGTGGCTGGAGGCCGGTGCGAGGCCTGCCAGGGCGACGGCGTGGTGAAAGTGGAGATGCACTTCCTGCCCGATGTGTATGTGCCTTGTGACGTCTGCAAGGGGCAGCGCTACAACCGCGAGACACTTGAAGTGCAATGGAAGGGCCGCAACATCGCGCAAGTCCTGGACATGACGGTCGAAGACGCCTACGCATTTCTCAAGGCTGTGCCGACGATCTCGCGCAAGCTGCAGACACTTCTGGATGTTGGCCTCTCGTACATCAAGCTCGGGCAGGCGGCGACGACCCTCTCCGGCGGTGAGGCGCAACGTGTGAAGCTTGCGCTGGAGCTGTCCAAGCGCGATACCGGCCGCACGCTCTACATCCTCGATGAACCGACGACGGGGCTGCATTTCGCCGACATCGACCTGCTGCTGAAGGTGCTCCATCAGCTTCGCGATGCAGGCAACACGATTGTCGTGATCGAGCACAACCTGGACGTCATCAAGACCGCCGACTGGATCATTGACATGGGGCCGGAAGGCGGTGCAGGCGGGGGCGAAGTTGTGGGCGTCGGCACGCCCGAGGACATCGCCGCCAATGAGGCGAGCCATACGGGGCGCTACCTGAGGCGACTGCTTCGGTAGTCCTTTTTTTCATTTTCGTATACCAACCGGTTCATTGATCTGGTTAAATCTTCGCTCCTGTCGAAACGGGGTGACCTGCTTCGTCATGCTCAGGACAGCCGCGATAGTCGCGGCTTCGAAACCAACTGGAGATCACCATGGCCAACGCCTTCGTTCACGTCGAACTGAGCAGCAACGACCTGCCTGCCGCCAAGACCTTCTACTCAAGCCTCTTCGACTGGAAGCTCGACGAAATGCCAATGGGCCCGGGGATGACCTACACCACCATCAATCCCGGCGAGGGCACCGGCGGCGGCATGATGACCAACCCGATGCCCGGAACGCCGTCGTTCTGGCTGGCCTACGTCAATGTCGCCGACATCCATGCCTCAACGAATAAAGTCGAATCGCTGGGGGGCAAGGTGATGCAACCAGTGACGCCGGTTGCCGACATGGGCTGGTTCAGCGTGATTACCGACCCATCCGGGGCGGCGCTGGGCCTGTGGCAGACCAAGGGTGCTGGAGAAAGTAGCTGACGCAAGTGCAACCGGGGACCTTATCCTCGCGCTGGCCGCCGATCCCAATCAGGGACTCGACGTCACCTGAACGGCAAAGGTGGCAATGACTACCTCGAAGGCAACGCCGGAGCAGTCAGCCTGAGATTCACTGGTGGCCCAGCCCGATGGCAGCCAGACTCTGGTCATCGCCGGTGCGGGCATCAACCTCTTGGTCAAGAACTGGAGCACAGACAAGAAGCTGGGCATCCAGCTGGAAGATGCCACGCCTGTCGCGCTGCCCGAGACTTCGACGGTCATCGAAGGCGATGAGCAGGCCAACATCCTCGAAGGCACCACCGCCGATGACCTGATCCTGGGGTATGGCGGCGATGACCGCATCTTGGCCACCCAAAACGGCGACGACTGGATTCGCGGGGGCGAAGGACTCGACTTCATCACAGCCGGTTCCGGCGCAGACCAGCCTGGCTTCTCACTCACTCAACCCCATTCCAGTAACTCCCTAGCTACCGCATGGATTGCCCTATGACCGGACTCTTCCTCTTGCTCATTGCTGCGTTGTGGCTTGCAATCACTACAGCCGTCACCCTTGCAATCGCGACGCGGCTAAAGCGTTCGCCATTCAAACATGCGCTGGTGTTTGCAGTTTTCGGACTTTTGCTTCCATTGCCACTGCTCGATGAGCTAACCGCGAAACCGGCCTTTGACGCGTTATGCGAAGAACATGCAGTTCTTGTGCTGGATAGTCCAAACATCGCCCCCCGGGCTGTCTGGTTCGGCTCAAGTGTTCGCACAAGTTTTTCCATCGGATTGCTCGATGCAGTCGTCCATCGCAAGCAATACGTAGAAGTGGCGACTGAACTTCCCGTTTATCACTACTCCACGGTTACAGCGACAGGTGGTTGGTTCGTTCGAACGTTGCAGATCTCCGAATCGAACAGCCCTCTGACTTTTAAATCGACATGTTCGCCGCCGGGCATCGCGAGTCTAAAAGTGTGGCGTTCGAAGCAGGGCATCACCGAGCTGCCGCGACCAATTTCTAACTTTTCGCTGAGGCCGCAATCCGGTACCGCGTCGCCAATCGAGCGGCGGTGAATCAGACCCCACAGGCTTTCACTGCGGGCTAGACCCGCAATCCACAAATTCGGCACCACCTATTTTTGGTCGTTTTCTAAATCACTTTCGTGCAACGAGAAAACTAGACTTTAGCCTTGTGGTTGGTGTTTAAAGTTCACACGAATAAGCGCTGCAAGTCTGTATATTTCAGCGCTTGTGCTGGCTTCGCGTTCGGCAGACCCCAGTTCCGGACGATTTCAATTTCCCTCAACACAATTCAGAGGCATCTCGCGCCATGGCGACAGCTACCCGTTCCCTCATTTGTTTCGCCTCACTGCGATACACGCCCGACAACCATCACGCTCCTACGACGGTTGTGCGCCCTTAAGCGGGCCGCTGCTCTTTTAATTGGGGCTAGTGGCTCGGGGTCTTAGTTGAAAATCTTGCGCATGCGGCACACGTGGCCGAGTGTGAGATCAAATCGACAATGCTTTTCGGGGCTCCATTTTTGATTTGCGTATACAACAAGCCATCTCCGAGGCAGGTGTAATTTCCCTTTTTGAAAAATTTGCATGCGAAGCGTACTCCATCCTCCTTCGAAGCACGAGATTGCCGAGCTGTTGGGAACCCGTTCAATTTTCAGACTCAGACAGCATCCTCATGAACACCAGGAACAAAGATGACAGGACTATTTCTTCTATTCATTGCGACAGCTTGGATCGCTGTGGCAGCGGCTATAGCCTACGCGAGCACATCCTCGATCAGGATGAAGACTTTGCGATTTCTCTTGAGTGTTGCTGTATGGGGGCTGCTACTGCCTCTACCGTTGATTGACGAGCTAGTGGGCAAGCTTCAATTTGACA
Organism: Ramlibacter sp.; assembly: GCA_046597415.1. GTDB lineage: Bacteria > Pseudomonadota > Gammaproteobacteria > Burkholderiales > Burkholderiaceae_C > Ramlibacter. Next base: position 15,583 of record JBKJKT010000060.1, on the reverse strand, counting down.
GGCTTTGCAACGAGTATTCCGCAATTCAGATTGACGCAAACGCCAGAGGGAAAACCGTGTACTTAGAGGAGACCTCCGATGTGGAGCTGCAGGGAACTTGGCTGCGCATTGTGAGAAAGCCATGGCGTTTTGTCGATGCCCAATCAAGAGATTCCGTCGTTGTTTACAACACACTTTTAGCCGACGGTGGCTGGCTCGTTAGATCGTTATCGCTCACAGAAGGAGGCGCACCTATCTCCTTTCGCGGTAGTTGCTCACCAAAAAATCGGCCGGCGTCTATCCAAACATTTAAGGCGCTGGGAATTCAATACATCGAGCCGCCGCTCTCGCAGGCAGGACAAAAACAATGACCCAGATTCTTACAGCTTATATCAACGCACTTCTGGCCGATGCCTGTTACGTTGCTGACCTTGTCCCTGGCATGACAGGGACTGCTCTCGCAGGCCGAATTGGCGACCGCATGACCCTTGCACTAGGCAAGTACATCAGTAAAAACTTCACCGTCGTCACTCAAGTCGAACCTTTAGCCAGCAGCTTTGACGCCACTGTCTGGCGGGCAAACAATATTGACGGGACGGAAAATCCTACCGGCAAGATCTTCCTCAGCATTCGTGGTACGCAAGAGGGGCAAGACTTCCTCGCCGACGCCCAACTCGCTTTAACGGGCAACGCAGGTCGGCAAGTCATCGACATGATCAATTGGTGGCTAGAGATCACGACGCCATCAACGAGCTTGGCTACTCAATACCGTTACGCACAGGATGCTGTCTCTGGCGAATGGTCGTTCTCAACTTACAGCGTAGCTGGCGGGAACTTGGTTTCGGCCAGCGATCTCGCGACCGGCGTAGAGGTCAGCGGCCATAGTTTGGGTGGATATCTTGCTACAGCATTTACTCGATTGTTCGGGAAACATGCGAATGTCCTCCACACCACTACTTTCAACAGCGCCGGTTTCGCCCCGGGAAGCGAAAGCGTATTCGCGGAGCTGCAAAACCTTATCGGCCCCAACCTCGGCCTATCCAGTTTCCCGAGCCAGTCTCAACAAACGAACTATTTCGCCGGTCACGGCCTGAACGTCACGACGAACAGCTTCTGGTTTAGCCAGCAAGGGCAGCGCGTTGACTTGTTCAATGAAGAAAGTACGGGTATCCCTAATCACTTCATGTACAAGCTGACCGATTCGCTCGCGTTAGCAAATGCCATGTCAATCATCGATCCGGCGATGACGTTGGCGAGAGCGAATGCCTCATTCGAGGCCGGCAGTAATGGTGCGATGGCAGACCTTGAAGGAGTGCTGGATGGACTGCGGCAAGTACTTCAAGGTAAAGACATTCTGTTTACAGCGGTAGGTGACGCAAGTGGTAGCGCTGGAACGCGATTGTCTTACTATGCCAACCTTCAGGCGATGCAGTCAGCATATGAACCTGTTGTCGGCAAAGTGCGAATCGACGTTAGCAACGGTTTACACGCTAAGGCTCGCAATGACTTCAGCGCTCTCGCGAGTTTGATCACTCTAAGTCCAGTGGCGTTAACGGGCACGGACTCTACGCTGGATGGCATCCTGCAATCCCTCTGGGGTTCAACTTATTTGGATTGGCAAACCGACAGGGGCATGGCACCTGCGGATCGTGCGTCCGGGTCGGAGACTTACACCGACAACTGGATAACAGACCGAAGCCGATTGCTCAGCTCAATTGTTCTGCAAAGCCAGCGCAACGTAACCACCGGCGTAGTGCTTGATCCGAGCGTGCCCAGTGACCGAGACTACGAGTACAGCTATTACGGCGGCACGCCGCGACCCGGGGAAACCCAATCCCCGCACCAGACGCTTATCGCCGACAGCCGGCCCAGTGCCGTCACACCTACGCAGCTGATCTCTTTCGGAAACGACTCCAACAACCAGGTCAACGGCAGCACCAATCAGCTGGGGGATCGTCTTTACGGCGCTGGCGGGGCAGATGTTATGAATGGCCTGGCGGGCAATGACTACCTCGAAGGCAACGCCGGAGCAGACAGCCTGAGCGGCGGCGCCGGCAACGACATACTCCTTGGCGGCTCCGGCAGCGACACCTTGAACGGCGGCGCCGGAATTGACATGCTCCAGGGCGGCAAGGACAGCGACACCTACATCGTCGATGCCCGCGATGGCGCAGCCCCCGACACCATCGTCGATAGCGACGGCCTGGGACTGATCAACGTCATCGATGTTTCCGGCGCGACCCACACCCTGACCGGCGGCAAGAAGAACGGCGTGATCTGGGAGAGCACTGACGCGGGCAAACTGTTTCGCTATTCACTCGTGAACCAGCCCGATGGCAGCCAGACCCTGGTCGTCTCCGGTGCAGGTACTAACCTCTCCGTCAAGAACTGGAGCGCAGACAAGAAGCTGGGCATCCAGTTGGAAGATGCCGCTCCTGTTTCGCTGCCCGAGACCTCGACAGTCATCGAAGGCGATGCGCAGGCCAACATCCTTGAAGGCACCACTGCCGATGACCTGCTCCTGGGGCATGGCGGCGATGACCGCATCATGGCCACCCAGAACGGCGACGACTGGATTCGCGGAGGCGCTGGACTCGACTTCATCGAAGCAGGTTCCGGTGCAAACCTGATTGAAGGCGAAGCCGGCCGCGACGTCGTGTTCGGTCAGGCAGGTGATGACGTGATCTGGGGTGGCATACGCGCCACCTTCGATGACATCAACGACCAGAACGTTGCGGCGTTGGATGATGAGGCCGATTTCCTGGTGGGAAGCACTGGGGATGATTCGGTCATGGGAGGCGCCGGAAACGACGCCTTGTGGGGCGGCAGCGGGCGCGACCTGCTGGTCGGCGGTGCTGGCGACGACAACCTGTTTGGCGACGGCGCGCCGGTTCTGGTCACGCCAGAATGGGACCTGACGCGCACCATCGTCACAGATGCTGGGGGAACCGTCACCAGCCGCACGCTGGTGCTTACCCATGCAGCGCACGAACAGGGGTTGGACCCGCAGGCCGACGTCGTGTTTGCTGGCGCGGGGGACGACTGGGTGTTTGCCGGCGCAGGCGGCGACTTCGTGGATGCGGGCGCCGATTCGGACGTGGTGTACGGCGGCGGCGGCGCCGACTTCATAGATGGCAAGGAAGGCGCCGACCTGCTCTATGGCGACGGGTCTTACACCGACCCGGACTCGCTCGACTTCACGCCTGCGGCCCAGCATGGCAACGATGTGATTTATGGCGGCTCCGGCCAGGACACTATTTTCGGCGGCGGTGCTGATGACTACCTTGACGGGGGCACAGACAACGACACGCTGATAGGCGAAAGCGGCAACGACCAGCTATTTGGCGATGAGGGCGACGACGAGCTCGCTGGTGATTACTACTTGTTGAATGGCGCCCAGCACGGTGACGACTACCTGGATGGCGAAGCGGGTAACGACCGGCTCGCAGGCAACGCAGGCGCAGACACTCTCTACGGGGGCGTGGGCAACGACGTGCTCCTGGGCGACGACAACGCCGCCACCCTCGCTGGGCAGTATCACGGTGCGGACTTTCTCGATGGCGAGGAAGGCGATGACACCCTGGTCGGCGGCGGAGCTGCCGACGTGCTTTACGGGCGTTCAGGTGACGATTGGCTGGCGGGCGACGCCAGCGGGTTGGCAGTAGAGCACCAGGGCGACGACTACCTCGACGGCGGCGAGGGAGCCGATACCCTGAATGGTGGCGGGGGAAGCGACACACTTTATGGAGGCGCAGGCAATGACCAGCTCTCCGGGGACTCCAGCGACCTCGCCGTCGAGTCGCACGGCAACGACCTTCTTGATGGGGAAGCTGGCGATGATGTGTTGGATGGTCAAGGAGGCAATGACTCCCTCTTGGGAGGTATTGGCAATGACAGTCTGTATGGGGGTGCCGGCAACGACCAGCTCGACGGACAAGACGGCGCAGACAACTTGCACGGCGGCGATGGGGCTGACACGTTGGTTGGCGGTGCGGGTGCGGATGAACTTCATGGCGGCGCGGATGCGGACGTACTGGACGGCGGCGCGGACAACGACGTGCTGTTCGGCCAGGCGGGCAACGACAACCTAGACGGTGGCGAGGGCGTTGACATTTTGTACGGCGGCGATGGGGACGACTACCTCGCCGGGGGCGCAGACGCCGACACGGTGGTCGGCGGCACCGGAAACGACACGCTCTTTGGCGGAGCCGGGCTCGACAAGCTTTTTGGCGGTGCGGGAGATGACACCTACATTTTCAATGTCGGGGATGCGTCGGCAGGCCTGGACCTTGCAGAATTTGTTGACGACGTCGAGGGCGTGAACCACATCAAGCTGATTGGAAGCGGCGCGCTCAGCACGGTCGATACCTACCCGGTCGAATATCTGTACATGCTGGCTGGCCTGCCAGGCGCCAGCCCCTTCCCGGCGGACACCTATGCGCTCACGATTGGTCAGCACACGACCCTCTTGCGTAATCTCATGGGTGGCAATGTGGGAAGCATCGAGGTCGGCGGTATCACTTACTCCTCGCAGCAGTTCTACGGCCAGACCTATGCATTGCCGGTCGATGAGCAGATATCCGGCACAGGCGTCATGCAAGGAGGAAAGTACGCTGATTCACTGGCGGCATCCGGTGGCAATTCCACGTTCTCGGGGGGCCTGGGAGATGACACGCTCACTGGAGGCGGGGGTAACAACACCTACCGCTACAACGCAGGCGAGGGTCTTGACACCATCAATGACAGCGGTGCAACTTCCCTGCCTTACAGCACCTTGGTATTCGGCCCAGGGTTGACCGAGGAGGCGATCCAACTCTCCCTGCGCGAAAGCGATCTGGAAATTCACTTTGACGGTCAAGCGGGGGGCGTGCGCATCGCCGGCTTCGACGGATCCGATGCATCGGCAGGCTCTCGCATCCGGACGTTCCAATTCGATGACGCCACCAGTCTGTCGCTTTCGCAGTTGGCAACGCACGGCTTCGACGTCGTGGGAACGCCCCAGGATGACCTGTTGATTGGAACCAGTGCCGTGGATCGAATTCGCGGTGGCGAAGGCAAAGACACTTTGATGGGCGGCGGGGGCGCCGACATTTACCACTTCGCCGCGGGCGATGGTTCGGATGTCATCAAGGACGCCGATGCCGCTGCTGGGGGCGCAGACCGCGTTGTCTTCGGCCCTGGCATCCTGCCTTCATCTGTACTGGCGCTGCGAAGCGCCGGTGACGTGACCTTTGTCATCGGGGCAGACAGGCTGACTTTGACGGATTACTTCAGTGGGGGAGCGCACGCGGTCGAGAACATCAGCTTCGATGACGCGACGAGCTGGAGCCAGTCAGATGTGCAGGCCCTGGTGGACTTCAGTTCGTCCCAGAACTGGGTGTTCACAGGAACGCAGAACGCCGACGTCCTGTATGGCCTTGACGGCAATGACACGCTTGTCGGCCTCGGCGGAGCCGACATACTAGACGGCGGCGGCGGCGCTGACTCGATCGATGGTGGATCTGGAAACGATGTCCTGGCGGGCGGCACTGGCAACGACACCTACACGTTCGCTGTCGGCTTCGGCACGGATACGGTCCAGGACGCCGCCGGGATCGACACGGTTCGCTTCGACGCGAGTCTGGCGAAGGCTGACTTCCAGGTGGGCGATGAGGGCAACGACCTCCTGCTTCAGCACGTTCCGAGCGGCGACTCTGTACGCCTGGCGGGCTGGCTTCTGGGTGAAGCAACCGCTTCGGCGATTGAGTGGGTCGAGTTTGCGGATGGGACGAGATGGTCATACCAAGACCTGTTGGGCCAGCGCCTGAGCGGGACTGCAGCGAGTGACAGTTTGATCGGCTTTGCCACGCCCGATGTGATGCTCGGATTCGCTGGAAACGACATCCTCCGGGGAAAGACTGGAAGTGACACCCTGATTGGCGGCACGGGAATGGATACGCTCATCGGCGGCCCGGGCAATGACCGCTACCAGTTCTCGCTTGGCGATGGCCAGGATCGCATTGATGATCTCGATCCGACGTGGGGCGGCGGTGGCATTGACACGCTTGTCTTCGGTCATAACATTTCGCCGTCGAGCACCGCCCTGCAAAGGCAGTCGGCCGATCTGGTCGTGGTGGTCAATACACAGGACAAGATAACGATCAGTGGCTACTACGGTCGAGGCGACTTCGAACGCATCTCGTTTGCTGACGGAACGATCTGGACGCAAAAAGACATCGCGGCCAAGCTGGCAATTACAGGGACCGCCGGTGCAGACAACCTCACAGGCACGGCAGCCGCAGACTTGATCGACGGTGGCGCTGGCGCCGACACGCTTGCAGGCGGCGCGGGGGATGACATTCTGCGCGGTGGCATCGACAGTTCGAGGAAGATCACGTACCGGGACTTGATGCAAGGGGGCGCCGGAAACGATCAACTTTCGTCGGGCTCCGCGCCAGCAAACATGTATGGCGGTGATGGCAACGACGTCATCATCGGATCCGGCCTGCTGAGCGGAGACGGGGGCAATAACTTGTTGATCGGCGGGATTACCGCAGACACCCTCTACTCGAACCAGTTGACGAACAACATCCTCATTGGCGGAAAAGGAAACGACAGCTTCCCTCAGGATTCGCTTTCCTCCCAACAGGTGCCGGTTGGACGCAATCTCTATCTCTATAACCTCGGGGATGGCGTGGATAGCCGCGGGTCTATCGACTATGGCCGAACCAACAATGTCTCCAACGATACGCTTTCCCTTGGACAAGTCGCCTACAGCAAACTCGCCATCGCGGGAGGTGTGGGTTACGGGCACTTGACGCTCACAGTGAGTCGCACCGCTGTGGAGGTATCGGAATACCACCAGGCTTCGCAGTCTGCGAACTTGTTGAAGTACCTTCAGATCGTGGTTGCAGCCGCCGACTATTCGGCCACGTCGACAGACCCACTGCGCAATAGCAAGATCGTCGTCATCGACTATGAGGCATTCGGCGCCGACTACTACGCCAATGCCACTAGCAACAGTTCGTTCGATCTTCAGGCGGCACTACGCCGCAACATTGCATGGAAGAGCGACAGTGAGGCTCTTGGCGGAAAGATTGCGTTTGAGTACGCAGTAAAAGGAAATGTCGACGCTGTCACCTGGGATGAGCGTCAGGCGATCCTGGCCGATCAGAATCTGAATCTTGCAGGTCAGCCCATTGCAATGACGGCTCCTGTGATGAACTCGCTCTTTGGAGACGCTGAACTGGTGGGGGTATCGGGTGTTGCGGCGATGAATTACTGACATGCTCATGCTCATGCTCATGCGGTCGCGGCTGCTGTCGTGCCGGACTCGCTCCGGCATCCATCCCTCACTCAGCCGGGCAATCCTCAGTGAATCTCCGGCTCACCCCCAGCCGTTTCGACCTTTTTTTCGGTTTCCAGAAAATCAAAGTCGCAGCCCGTATCGGCCTGTTGGATGTGCTTGAGGTACAGCACGCCGAATCCGCGGGTGAACTTGGGCGCAGGCTGTATCCACCCGGCCTTGCGCCGCGCGAGTTCTTCGTCACTGACTTGCATGTCGATACGCCGTGCCTCCACATCCAGCGTGATCATGTCCCCATCGCGCAGCAGCCCCAGCGGACCTCCAACATGCGATTCGGGCGTGACGTGCAGCACGCACGCGCCGTAACTGGTGCCGCTCATGCGGGCATCGCTGATACGCAGCATGTCGCGCACGCCTTCCTTCAACAGCTTCTGCGGGATCGGCAACTGCCCCCATTCCGGCATGCCGGGCGCGCCCTGCGGCCCTGCGCTCTGCAACACGATGACGCTGTCTTTCGTGACCGGCAGATCCGGCAAGTCGATGCGCGCCGCCATGTCGTTGTAATCCTTGAAGACGACAGCCGGGCCGGTGTGCTTTCGCAGGTGAGGCTCCATCGCCGCCGGCTTGATGACTGCGCCGCCGGGCGCGAGATTCCCGGTGAGCACGGCCAGACCGTCGCTTTCGACAAGCGGATTGCTGCGCGGACGAATCACATCTTCGTTGAAGACCCTGGCGCCCTCGATGTTTGCGCCGAGCGTGGCGCCCGTGCAGGTCAGCTGTCCGAAATCCATCAGGTCGCCCAGCTGCGCAAGGAAAGCGCGCAAGCCACCCGCGTAATAGAAATCTTCCATCAGGTACTTGCCGCTCGGGCGAAGATTGGCGAGCACCGGCGTGCGCCGTGCGAGCGCATCGAAGCGCTGCAGATCCAGCGCAACGCCAGCGCGACGCGCCAGGGCAATCATGTGCACCACCGAATTGGTCGAGCCGCCCAGGGCAAGCGCCGCCGTCACGGCGTTGTCGAACGACTGCGCGGTCAGAATGTCCGAAGGCTTCAGGTCTTCCCACACCATGTCAACGATGCGCTTGCCGGTGAGCGTCGCCATCTGGGAGTGACGTGAATCCGGCGCAGGAATCGATGACGCGCCGGGCAACGTGAGGCCCAGTACCTCCATCGCCGAACACATCGTGCTGGCCGTGCCCATCGTCATGCAGTGACCCGCTGAACGTGCAATGCCGTCTTCGACCTCCTGCCAGTCGCCTTCGGTGATGTTGCCGGCGCGCAGCTCGGCCCAGTACTTCCAGGTGTCGGAACCCGAGCCGAGATACTCGCCCTTGTAATCGCCGCGCAGCATCGGCCCTGCGGGCATGAAGATCGCGGGCAGGTCCATCGAGATCGCGCCCATCACGAGCGCAGGCGTCGTCTTGTCGCAGCCCCCCATCAGCACGCAGCCATCGGACGGGTACGAACGCAGCAGCTCCTCGCACTCCATCGCAAGCAGGTTGCGGTAAAGCATGGTGGTTGGTTTCTGGAAAGGCTCTGACAGCGAGATCGCCGGCATCTCCACCGGAAATCCGCCCGCCTGCCAGATGCCGCGCTTGACCTCTTCGACACGCTGCTTGAAGTGCGAGTGACAGGGATTGATGTCGCTCCAGGTGTTGATGATCGCGATGACCGGCTTGCCCGCGTAGTCGCTGCGGTGATAGCCCATCTGCGAGGTGCGCGAACGGTGGCCGAACGAGCGCAGGTCTTTCACGCCGTACCAGCGATGGCTTCGCAGTTCTTCGGGTTTCTTGCGCTCGATCAAAATTTCTCTCCTGGAATCAGACGCGGCCACTGGCCAGCAAATCACGTGTCCTGATCGCCTCGCGACGCGCAGCATCAGCGAAGTCTTCGCCGTTCGACGCATAGAGGACGGCGCGAGATGAATTGACGACGATGGGCGCATCGGGACGCCAGCCGGCCTTCACCGTCGCGATCGCATCGCCGCCTTGTGCGCCCACACCGGGGATGAGCAGCGGCAGCGTCGGCGCGATGGCGCGCACGCGTTCGATTTCAGCGGGATAGGTCGCGCCCACGACGAGTCCGAGTTGCCCGTTCGAGTTCCACGGCCCTTGTGCAAGACGCGCGATGTGCTCATACATGAGCGGCCCACCCTCGACCGACGAGAGGCGCTGGCTCTGGAAATCATCGCCACCCGGATTGGACGTGCGGCACAGCAGGAACGCACCCTTGCCCGGGTATTGAAGGTAAGGCTCGACCGAGTCGCGTCCCATGAACGGCGAAAGCGTGACGCAGTCTGCGCCGTAACGCTCGAACACTTCGCGCGCATATTGCTGTGCGGTCGAGCCGATGTCACCGCGCTTGGCATCGAGGATGACGGGCACATGAGGCGCGACGGCGCGCATGTGGGCCATCAGCTGCTCGAGCTGGTCTTCGGCGCGATTCGCAGCAAAGTAGGCAATCTGCGGTTTGAAGGCAATGACGAGATCGGCGGTGGCATCGACGATGCGGGCGCAGAAGTCGAATATCTTTGTGGCATCGCCATGGATGTGGGCTGGAAAGCGCGATGGCTCCGGGTCCAGGCCCACGCAGAGCATGGAACCGCTTTGCTGCTCGGCCTGTAGCAGCATCTCGATGAAGGTCATGCGCTCGATTGTAAGAGCGCGCACAATCACCCGCGCCATGCAAAGACTTACCTCCCGCCAGCTCGCCACCCTCGTGCTTCTGACCGTCGTGTGGGGCCTGAACTGGCCAGTGATGAAGCTGGGCGTCACAGGCTACCCACCTTTCACCTTCCGCGCCCTGTCCATCCTGCTGGGGATTCCGGTGCTGGGCCTGGCTCTGGTTGTGCTCAAGGTTCCGTTTCGCCTGCCACGCAAGTACTGGCTCGAGTTTTCGTGGCTTACCTTGACCAACATGGTGATCTGGCATATCTGCATCATCCTGGCGGTGCAAAGCCTCTCCAGCGGACGCGCGGCCATCCTCGGATACACCATGCCGATCTTCTCGGCGGTGATCGGCGCGCTCGTCTTTCATGCAGTTCTTACTCGTCGGGCATGGACCGGTGTTGCCGCTGCCGCACTCGGTGTGGCCCTGTTGTTGTGGCACGAGTTCACCGGGCTTGCAGGCAAACCGGGTGCCGTAGCGCTCGCGCTGTTTGCTGCGGCCGTGTGGGCGCTGGGCACGCAGCTCTTGCGCCGCTCGAAGATCGAGCTGCCCACACTCACGCTGTCGTTCTGGATGACAGTGGTCGCCGGGTTGACGATGGGTCTGCTCTCCCTGATTTTTGAAAGTGATCAATGGCGCGTGCCCCCCGGTCCGGTTGCCTGGGCCATCGGCTACAACGCCATCCTCATCTTCGGCTATGCGCATGCCGCGTGGTTCTATCTGGCACGCGGCATGCCTCCGGCGGCCTCGACCTTGAGCGTGATGTTCATCCCCGTCCTGGGCGTATTCAGCGGCGCGTTGTGGCTCGGCGAAATCCTGCACTGGCAGGACTGGGCTGCGGTCGTGCTAATGGTGGTTGCGATCGCATCGGTCTTGTGGCCGGCCAAACCTGCCGCATCAGAAAATTCCCTAAACCGATAGCGCACGTCACACAGTCCAATAGTTTCAAAAGGCCCCTATCGGGGCCTTTCGTGCGTCTGGCTTAGATGTTTTACCCACCCCCTGGTAGGCACTAGTCAGCGTGTTGACTAGGCATCCGCCCTAGCCCCCCGGTCGCAGCGTCTTAGGGCGCTGGCTGCTTTCACCTAAGGCTCGAAGTCCCCCAAACGGTCTCATCAACACATGCCTTCAAGGCGTGTTTTGCAGACCGATCAGGGGACCCAAATGCTTCACGATTCCGACTCCGCCAGCCGCCTTTTCACCAGCCTCCTGGACGAATCGTCGGCGGATCAGACCCCTCCGTCATCCCCCGTCTACACGTGCGGTTGCCCTTCTTGCGGCGAGCCAATGCTCCCCGGCGAAGGCGGCTCGATCGGCGAATTCGCCACTTCACCCTTCGACAACGCCTACCAGTTCTCCGGTACCGCAGCGACCTACGGTATCGGCGGCAATGTCGAAGCCCTGATGTCCGGCAGCAAGTGGTCCAGCCAGGATGCAAGCGCCAAGACCATCATCACCTATTCGTTCGCAAGCCCGGGTCAGTCGTCGTTCACGTATTCGCAGATGAGCGGTTCGATCACGAGCTTTTCGGAAAGCGACAAGAGCCTCACCCGCCAGCTGCTTTCGACCATCGAGGCCGTCTGCAATATCGACTTCGTCGAGGTAGCAGACAACTCGGTCGAGTGCGGCGTGATGCGTTACGGCTACTCCGCCGAACCCAACCAGATGAACTTTGCAGGCTACGCCTACTTTCCGTCTTCGTCGGCCATCGGTGGTGATATCTGGATCGGCGCTGCGCAGGCAACGGCCACCTGGGATTTTTACCGTCCCAACCTGATCCTGCACGAGACACTGCACGCGCTGGGCCTCAAGCACCCTTTCGACAAGGGCTCTACTTTGAGCGTCGAGCAGAACATCATCCCCAACACCATCATGAGCTACTCGACGGTGGCAGGCGGCACGTCGGGCTACATGTCCAAGTACCCCAGTGAGCCGATGCCGTTGGACATTGCCGCCTTGCAGTATCTGTACGGCGCTTCTTCCAGCAACTCGGGCGACACGACCTTTGACCTGGCCGATGCCACCTTCCAGAAGGGCTTTCATGCGCTGTGGGATGCCGGCGGCTCCGACACCCTGGACGGCAGCCGCCTTGTGCGGTCGATGACTCTGGACATGGCCGAAGGGTCTGTTAGCAACATCGGCATGGCCGTCACCGCTTCTGCCAAGCCAGCAGCCGGCGGCACCATTACGGCCACCTACACCAACACGTTGTCCATCGCCAAGGGCGCCGTGATCGAGCATGCCGTGGGCACCAACTACGCAGACACCATCTCAGGCAATGAAGCCGACAACACGATCTCAGGCGGCTTGGGCAATGACCGGCTCGAAGGCCGCGGCGGCAACGACTGGCTCAATGGCGGGGTGGGTCTGGACACCGCGATCGTCAACACTTCACGTGCCGGCTACACCATCACCACCTCTGGAACGGGCTGGCTTGTGTCCGGCGGCCCTACCGGCACCGACACTCTGCTGGGCATCGAGCGCCTCCAGTTCACGGACTCGAAGGTCGCCTTCGACGTCGATGGCAATGCAGGGTTTGCGGTCAAGATGCTCGGGGCGGTCAACGGCATCGCCGCATCGACCAACGCCGGCCTGATCGGTTCGGCAATCGCATCACTGGACGCAGGCACCAGCATCGAAGGACTGATGATCTCCTCCATCAACGCTGCCCTGGGCGGCGCGGCATCCAACCATGCAGTCGCGACGCTGCTGTGCAACAACCTCGCAGGATTCGTATTGCCTGCCGACTACATCCAGACCTGGGCCCAATACATGGACAACGGCAGCTACTCGCAGGCTGCATTCGGTGTGGCCGCAGCCGAGTTCTGGCTCAACCTTGAAAACGTAGACATGGTCGGCCTGGCTTCCACCGGCATCGACTACATCTGAGATCGCTCACCGCTCACCGCTCACCGTTCACCCTCTGCCAAGCGCCTGCTGGTACAGCCCCTTGACGCGCGGCACGTTCTCGCGAAGCCGCGAAATGCGATCGGGCCCTGTGGGGTGAGTCGACAGGAATGCGGGTGAACCTTTACCCCCCTTGGCCTTGCCCATCTTTTCCCACAGCGCGATCGACGCCTGCGGATTGAACCCTGCGCGTGCAGCAAGTTCGAGACCAACCAGGTCCGCATCGATCTCGTCGTTGCGGCTGAACTTCAGCGTGATGAGTTTGGTGCCGACGTTCGCCGCCAGGTCGCCCACCTGACCGAGCCCGAGCAGCTGCGCTCCAATCGAAAGAACGGTGCCGGTTCCCTGGCTCTTTGCGATACGGGCACGGGCATGTTCACGCAGCGCATGTGCAATCTCGTGACCCATGACCATCGCGACTTCGTCGTCGGTCAACTGAAGCTGCTGCAGGATGCCGGTGAAGAACGCGATCTTGCCGCCAGGCATGCAGAAGGCGTTGATCTGCTGGCTGCCGATAAGATTAACCTCCCAGCGCCAGTCTTTGGCGCGCTCGTTCCACTGGCCGCTTTGTGCGACCAGCTTCGATGCAATCGCGCGCAGTCGCTGCAACTGCGGATGACCATCGGGCGCCAACGCACGCTGTGCACGAGCCTTGTCCATCAACTCCGAATACTGCATGACGGCCGCCTGCTCGATCTTCTCGGCCGGCACGAGGCTGCGCAGGCGAGACGCCTGCCCGACATCGACCTGCGCCATGGCTGGCGATGCGATTGCGGCGCCCATGGCCAGAAGAAACCCGCGGCGAGGCCACGAGCGCGAAGTTGATTGGTAGCATTGGCAGCACATGGAGGGCCATGATAAACAGCGAAGGCAACCCGCATGTCGGACAACACCATTACCCAACCTCAGACCCCACCGCCGACATGGGGTGAAACGCTCAAGGTCTATCGTGAGCCGGCCACGCTGCGCATGCTGTTCCTTGGATTCTCGGCCGGGCTGCCCTTGCTGCTGGTGTTGGGCACTCTCAGCTTCTGGCTGCGCGAAGCCGGCATCGATCGCACCACCATCGGCTATCTCTCGTGGGTAGGGCTCGCTTACGCATTCAAGTGGTGCTGGGCACCTTTGGTTGACCGGCTGCCGATTCCCATGCTGTCCCGCGTTCTGGGCCGCCGACGCGCATGGCTCCTGTTCGCGCAGTGCATTGTCGTTGCAGGCATCGTGGGCATGGCCTTCACGGATCCCAAGGCTTCGCTTGAAACGATTGTCTGGTGCGCGTTGCTGGTCGCGTTCGGTTCCGCCACGCAAGACATCGCGCTGGACGCTTTTCGCATCGAATCGGCGGACACCGACCGGCAGGCCGCGCTGGCCGCTGCCTATCAGACCGGGTATCGGCTGGCGATGATCTGGGCGGGCGCAGGCGTGTTGTGGATTGCCGCTCGCGCCGAGGTCGCCAGCGTCGCCAATTACCAGCATGCTGCCTGGCAAACCGCCTATCTCGTCATGGCAGCTTCGATGGCAGTTGGCATGGCCACGGTGCTGCTTTCACCGGAGCCGGTGCACAGGGTGTTGCCACCCGCGCGCAACGCCGCCGCATGGCTGCGCGAAGTCCTCATCGAGCCTTTCGCCGAGTTTCTGCGGCGTTACGGCTGGCATGCAGCGCTGATCCTGGGCCTGATTGCCGTGTACCGCATCAGCGACATCGTCATGGGCATCATGGCCAATCCGTTTTATGTGGACATGGGCTACACCAAGGATGAGGTCGCTGCTGTCACCAAGGTCTACGGCGTCATCATGACCCTGGTCGGTGCATTCATCGGCGGCGCGTTGTCGATGCGATTTGGCGTGATGCGCGTGCTGATGCTGGGTGCGATCCTGAGTGCCGGCAGCAACCTGCTGTTCGCGTGGCTGGGCACACGCGGCCATGACCTGTACGGTCTGATCTTCGTGATCGCAGCAGACAACCTCTCCAGTGGCATCGCCTCGGCGGCGTTTATCGCCTACCTGTCGAGCCTGACCAATATCAACTACTCGGCGACGCAGTACGCGCTCTTTAGCTCGATGATGCTGCTGCTGCCCAAATGGCTTGCCGGTTTCTCAGGCAAGTTTGTTGACGCGTACGGTTACGTGAATTTCTTTACTTCCACTGCCTTGCTGGGCGTGCCGGTGTTGCTGCTGGTCTGGCTGGCGTCCCGGACGACGGTCACCGCACCGCCGAGGGATGCCTAGCGGCGCAGGTCTGCGATGAACTCCGTAACGACCGCGCCTGCCACGTCAGCGGCCGCCTCATTGACAAAACTGGCCCTGTCTCTGGTCGGCCCGCGCCGGGCACCCGCAAACGGGCTGCGCGAGCAGACGCCGACTGAAGCCGGGTCGTGATGAAACCCCTCAGTTGTAGCCGGCAGCGCCAGCAAGCGCCACCAGTTCGGCGCGCTGCACTTTGCCCAGCGCAGTCCTGGGCAGCGATTCGACAAAAAACCAGCGGTGGGGCACCTTGTACCGGGCGAGTCTCCCGGCGACCCAGTCGCGCAGTTCCTGCTCTGCAATCTGCTCGCCCGGCTTGACCACCACGGCCGCGGCGACTACTTCCCCCCAAGCCTGGCTAGGTAATGCGAATGCGGCGCACTCGGCGACACCCGGATTCGCTGCGAGCACCGCCTCGATTTCTTCAGGATGGATGTTCTCGCCACCGGAGATGATGAGGTCCTTAAGACGACCGACCACTGTGTAGCTGCCGTCGTCCGCGC
>JBKJKT010000065.1:0-3327 GCA_046597415.1 Ramlibacter sp. | reverse complement strand
GTGACCTTCTTTTTCTCATCGCCGTGCGACCACTGCGTGCGCATCGACAGGCTGTCTTTACCAACCGGGATAGAGATGCCCAGCGCCGGACAAAGCTCCATGCCAACGGTCCGCACGGTCTCATACAGCGCGGCATCTTCGCCCGGTTCTCCGCACGCGGCCATCCAGTTGGCCGAGAGCTTGACGCGAGACAGATCAATCGGAGCCGCGAGCAGATTGGTGATGGCTTCGGAAACGGCCATGCGGCCCGAAGCGGGCGCGTCAATTGCCGCAATCGGCGTGCGTTCGCCCATGCTCATTGCCTCGCCTGCGAAGCCCTTGTAGTCGGCCAGGGTCACCGCGCAATCTGCGACCGGCACTTGCCACGGGCCGACCATCTGGTCGCGATGCGACAGGCCACCGACTGTACGGTCACCAATGGTGATGAGGAAGCGTTTGGAGGCGACCGTCGGATGGCTCAGCACCTGGATGGCGGCGTCTTGCAGCTTGATGCCGGTGAGGTCGAGCGGTTTGAATTCGCGCTGGACGGATTGGACGCCGCGATGCATGCGCGGGGGTTTGCCCAGCAGGACGTTCATGGGCATGTCGACGGGTGTCTTACTCCCTCCCCCTTTGGGGGAGGGTGGGGGTGGGGGCACAGCAGCGGTCGCTACAGCACCGCCCCCATCCCGGCCTTCCCCCAGAGGGGGAAGGAGGAAGTCCAGGTCCACATCGCCGACGATCAGATGGCGCTCTTCCGTCGCCACCCCCACCACCGCAAACGGACACCGCTCCCGCTCGCAAAACGCCTTGAACTGCGCAAGCGACTCCGGCGCGATCGCCATCACGTACCGCTCCTGGCTCTCGTTGCACCAGATCTCTTTCGGCGCGAGCCCCGACTCTTCCAGCGGCACGCTGCGCAGATCGAATCGGGCGCCGCGTCCGGCATCGTTACTCAGCTCCGGGAAAGCATTGGACAAGCCACCCGCACCCACATCATGAATCGCAAGAATCGGATTGCCTGCGCCCTCGGCCCAGCAATGGTTGATGACCTCCTGCGCCCGCCGCTCGATCTCTGGATTGCCGCGCTGCACCGAATCAAAATCCAGCTCAGCAGCATTCGCGCCCGTCGCCATTGAACTGGCGGCACCACCGCCCATGCCGATCCGCATGCCTGGTCCGCCCAACTGGATCAGCAAGGTTCCCGCCGGAAATTCGATTTTCTTCGTCTGCCCGGCCTCGATGGTGCCCAGGCCGCCCGCAATCATGATCGGCTTGTGATAGCCGCGCATCACGCCGCCGGCTTCCTGCTCGTATTCGCGGAAGTAACCCAGCAGGTTGGGACGGCCGAATTCATTGTTGAATGCCGCGCCGCCCAACGGTCCTTCCGTCATGATCTGCAAGGGGCTTGCGATGTGTTCGGGTTTGCCGCCCACTTCGTCGGACCAGCCGCCCCACAGTTTTGACACCGTGAAGCCGGTCATGCCCGCCTTGGGCTTTGAGCCTCGACCGGTCGCGCCTTCGTCCCGAATTTCACCGCCTGCACCGGTTGAAGCGCCGGGAAATGGCGAGATCGCGGTCGGATGGTTATGCGTCTCGACTTTCATCAGCACGTGATGAAGCGCATCGCCCTTTTTGTACAGGGCCTGCTCGGTGGCACTGGGCATAAAGCGCTCGACCTGCGAGCCTTCCATGATGGACGCGTTGTCTGAATACGCGACCACCGTGTACTGTGGATTCAGCTGATGCGTGTTGCGGATCATTCCGAACATGCTCTTTTCCTGCGGCACGCCGTCGATCGTGAACTGCGCATTGAAAATCTTGTGCCGGCAATGCTCGCTGTTGGCCTGAGCGAACATCATCAGCTCGACATCGCTCGGGTTGCGCCCCAGACCCGTGAAGGCATCTACCAGGTACTCGATCTCGTCTTCGGCCAATGCCAGCCCGAACTGTGTATTGGCCTTTTCCAGAGCGGCGCGCCCGCCCCCCAGTACATCGACATGCTCCAGCGATGCGGCTTCGAGTTCGGTGAACAGGGAATGCGCGCTCGCGCGATCGGTCATGGCGTTCTCGGTCATGCGGTCGTGCAGCAGCGCCGAAATGGCTTGCAACTGTGTCGGCTCCAGCGCGCCTTTGCTGAAAAATCCGCGCTTGACACTCACATGAAATTCCGTGATGCGCTCGATGCGCTTGAGCGCGATACCGCAGTTGTGAGCTATATCGGTAGCCTTGGACGCCCATGGTGAGACCGTCCCGAAACGGGGCGTGACCACGATGAGCGCGCCTTCGCCGGAGGCAGTCGCGGTCGCAGGGTCCCCATAGGTCAGCAGTGCGGCCACACGCGAAGTCTCGTCGGGGGAGAGCGGATGGTTTGTCGCGACCAGATGCACAAACCGGGCGCTGACGCCCGATATGTGGTCATTGACTGCCTGAAGGCGCGCAACAAGTTGCTGAACTCTAAATTCGCCAAGGGCATTGCCGCCCTCGAATTCGGTAATGTGCAGGGTCACTGTGAGGCCTGTGGGATCGGGGACTTGGCACGCATGGGCCGCTGACTGGGGCTTCGCGTAAACCCTCGAATTGTACCTGCGCAAGATGACGCCCTCTGGGATAATCACTGCCATGAGCATCACGTACAAGGACGCAGAAGGCGTTCAGGGCATGCGCACCGCAGGACGCCTGGCGTCCGAGGTGCTGGACTACCTCACGCCCCATATCAAACCCGGAATCACCACCCGCGAAATCGACCGGCTGGCCGCTGAGTGCATGAAAAAACAGGGCACCGTCTCGGCTACGCTGGGCTATCAGCCTTCCGGTTATCCCCCCTACCCGGCGTCCCTTTGCACATCGGTCAATCATGTGGTCTGCCACGGCATTCCCAACGACAAGCCTCTGAAGAAAGGCGACATCGTGAACGTCGATGTGACCGTGATCAAGGACGGCTGGTTTGGCGACACCAGCCGCATGTTCATGGTCGGTGAAGTGTCCATTGCTGCAAAGCGCCTGTGCCAGCTGACCTATGACGCCATGTGGCACGGCATCGTGCAAGTCAAACCCGGCATGCACCTGGGCGACATCGGAGCTTCCATCCAGAAGTTCGCCGAGGCCAACGGCTTTTCGGTCGTGCGAGAGTTCTGCGGCCACGGCATCGGGCGCACCTTCCATGAAGACCCGCAGGTGCTTCATTACGGCAAGCCCGGCACGCTCGAAGAGCTCAAGCCCGGCATGACATTCACCATCGAGCCCATGATCAATGCGGGCCGAAAGGAAGTCAAAGAACTGGGCAATGACGGCTGGACCATCGTCACCAAGGATCATTCCCTTTCCGCGCAATGGGAGCACACGGTG
>JBKJKT010000258.1:0-3720 GCA_046597415.1 Ramlibacter sp. | reverse complement strand
GGTTTTCACTTCGACCGTGAACTTGTCCAGTGCCTTCACTCCGATGGCCGAAGGCGGCTTCTTGCCCGAGGCTACGTCCTTGCCGTTGAGCAGGAATATGCCGTAGGTCATCGCGTATTTCGATGCAGTCTTTGGATCCAGGAAGCGCTGGATGCCGTACACGCAGTCCTGCGCAGTGACCGGGTCGCCGTTGGACCACTTTGCGTTCTGGCGCAGCTTGAATACCCAGGTGGTGGCGTTGGTCTGCTTCCAGCTCTCTGCCACGCCGGGAATGATCTTGCCGTCACCGTCAACGGCGGTGAGTCCCTCGAACAGGTCGCGGGTGATGTTGTTCGCGCCGACCGTCTCTGCAATTGCCGGGTCGAGCGACTCGGGCTCGGAGCCGTTGTTGCGAATGAGCGTCTGCGTCGCGTGCAACTGGACGCCAGGCGGAACCACTGCTGCAAATGCAGACGCAGCCGCGAGGCAAGCGAGCGTCGCCACGAGGTTGCGCGCGATGGTGTTGCTGGCGATGTTGATGTTCATGGCAATGTTGTTATCCATTTCTTCGCTCGATTACTTCTTCGTCATCTTGCTGGTGTCGATATCGACGTACTGCCAGAACTCGCGTGCATTCGGATGGCGCTTGTAGCCCGTGACCCACGGTTGCATCAGGTCCGTGCCGATGCGATGCACGCGGATTTTGTAAGGCATGTAGGCGATGAGAATCCGCTCGGCTTCGCGGATCACCTTGTCGCGCTCGGGCCCGTTTGGCATCTGGCTTTGCTGGCGATACAGCTCGTCGAACTTCGCGTTCTTGAAGCGTGCCAGGTTCGACTGGCCGATCGACGGGCCGTAGCCGCGTTCAAGCACGGGGCCGCTGTCAGGGCTGCTGGCCGACAGACCTACGCCCCACATCATCAGCTTGCCCGCGCGGGCGGCCTTGAGCTGCTCGGGCCACTTGCCGATGCGGAAATTGATCTTGACGCCGATTGCATCCAGGTTCTTCTTCAGGATTTCATCGAGCTCGCGGTAATCGGCGGTGCCCAGCGTGTTGTGGTCCAGTGCCAGCGGTTTGCCGTCCGGCATATCACGCCAGCCGTCGCCGTTCTTGTCGGTGTAGCCGTACATGTCCAGCAGGGCCGTGGCACGTGCCTTGTCGAACGTGCCCATCTCCGAGCGGAAGTCCGGGTCGTAACTCGCCGTGTTGGGCATGAGATAGCTGTGCGCGACGATGGCCTGGCCACGACGGGGCAGGCGTACTTCTTCTTCGCTGTTGTAGGCGAGTGCAATCGCGCGGCGCAGCGCGACCTTCTCGGGCGTGTAGCCGCCGAGCATCGGGTCGTCCATGTTCCAGAAGATCATGGTGATGTCCGACAGCGGCACGCGTTCCATCGTGATGCGGCGCTTGGCGAGGTTGGGTGCGAGCTTGTTGTTGGGGATCGCGTGCGTGGCGAAGTTCTGTGGCAGGCGCTCCAGGAAGTCGTGCTCGCCATTGAGGAAAGCCAGCCAGCGGGGTTGCGGGTCGTCAATGATGGAGACGACCACCTTGTCGACCATCGGGAGCTTGCGCCCCTTCATCTGCTTGAGGATGGCCTGGCCGTGTGCGTCGTTGGCAGCGGGCTCCGCATCGAACACGGCATCGCGGTAATTGGGATTGCGTACCAGTGTGATGGTTGAAGAACGTTTCCACTCCTTGAGCATGAACGGGCCGCTGCCGACCGGGTGAGCCATGATGTCGTCACCGTATTTCTCGACGACTTCGCGCGCCACGACGCCCAGGATGCCAGGGTCGGCCATGGTGTACAGAAAGCGCGGGCGCGGTGCCTCCAGCTTGAACTGCACGGTGTAGCGGTCCAGCGCCTTCAGGCCTTCGATCTCGGTGTCGTAGTCGAACTTCGCGCCGCCGTCATTGGCCTTGGCCTGAGACTTCTTGCGCAGGTCCGACAGCCCCAGGATTTTTTCTTCATCCAGCCCGGACCAGCTCGGACTCTTGTTTTTTGGGTCGGCGATCCGCTTCCAGGTGTACACAACGTCTTGCGCAGTGATCTCACGCTTCTTGCCGCCGAAGGCCGCGTCGTCCGCGAAATAGATGCCGCGCCGCAGCTTGATCGTGTAGGTGCGAAAGTCCGCGGAAATCTCGGGCATGCCTTCTGCCAGTACCGGCCTGACCTTCGCAGGCCTGGCCAGATAGTCGTAGCCGTACAGCGCATCGAAGATGTTCGAGGTGACGATGCGCGAGTAGAGGTCCGAGAGCTGCGGGGGGTCGAAGCCGGTCTCGGCCACAGGGAACGCGTAGCGCAGGACTTTTTCCTGGGCGGGCGCGGCAGGTTTGGAAGAGGGCGACTGGGCGGAGGCCGGGTAGGCTGCTCCCAACGCCAGGCACAGACTGATGGTCGATGCCCAGGTTTGTATATTCATGCTTGGTAATTACCTAGGTTGGGAAAGGCAATCCCAAAGCATAATGCGCACCCGGACCACCGCCCACGAGCGGTTTCCCTATTTTCCACGAGCGGTCCCCTATTTTTTTGTCTGGAGGGCCGTGCACCGCCGCCCTGGAAGCTCCTCATGTTGTCATACCTCATTCGGCGGATCCTTCAGATGATCCCCACCCTGGCAGGCGTCATCCTGCTGGTGTTCCTGCTCTTCACCTTCTTCGGGGACGACCCGGCGGAGATCATTGCCGGCCTTGGCGCCAGCAACGACCAGGTGGAGTCGATTCGCAACGAGCTGGGCCTGAACCGTCCGCTCTGGGCGCAGTTCTGGGGCTTTATCGAGAAAGTTGTCACGTTCGACTGGGGCCGCAGCTGGGCCACGCGCGAATCGGTGAGCAGCATCTTTGCAAGCCGCCTGCCGGCCACGCTGACCATCATGGTGCCGATCCTGGTGCTGGAAGTCGGTCTGGCCATCGTCGCCGGCATGGCAGTGGCCTATGTGCGCGGCAGCCTCACCGACCGGGCGGTGATGATCATTTCAACGATCGCACTGTCGATCAGCTTTCTGGTTTACGTCATCGTCGCGCAGTACTTCTTCGCTTTCCGGCTGGGGTGGTTCCCGGTTCAGGGCTGGAGTAACAGCGTGTGGACCAATCTGCTGGTGTACGCACCGCTTCCGGTATTGATCGCCGTGCTGGTGAGCCTGGCGCCCCACACGCGCCTGTACCGCAGCTTCTTCCTCGATGAAATAGGGCACGACTATGTGCGTACCGCGCGCGCCAAAGGCGTGGGCGAGAACTCGATCCTTTTCAAGCATGTGCTGCGCAACGCGATGATCCCTATCCTGACCAACGTGGCGACGCAGCTTCCCGGCGTCTTCATCGGCTCTTTTCTCATCGAGGTCTTCTTCTCCGTGCCGGGGCTGGGCCGCGAGGTCTATGCGGCCGTGGGTCGAAGCGACTATCCGGTCATCCAGGCCGTCACGATCTACCTCGCCGCGTTGACGATGGTGATCAACCTCATCACCGACATGCTCTACAAATTCGTCGATCCACGGGTGGTACTCAAGTGAAGAGATGGACCCACCCCCGAAGCGCCTTCGGCGCCTCCCCCTCAAGGGGGCGCCCCCAGCGGCCCGGCAGAGCCGGTTCCGCGGGCGCTCACGTATGGGCCGTTGTATCCTGCCTGATTGGGGGGCTTCAATGAGTGCCGTGTTGCCCTTGCCCGACGAGCCGGTTGTGGAGTCGGCGCTGCCCAAATCGCCCAATGTCTGGATGCAGGCGTGGACGCGCCTGAAGCGCGACCG
>JBKJKT010000188.1:0-2527 GCA_046597415.1 Ramlibacter sp. | reverse complement strand
CTGCCCTGCAAGGGCACGACCACATGCGTTTCTTCTGCGTGGATGATTTTCAGCAGGCTGGCGCGCAGCCGGGCCGTGATGTCATTGAAGTCGCTGTCCCACGAACCCCAGTCACGCAGCATTGCCAGCTTGGTGCGCAGGGTCGTGGTGAGCGGGCCGGGGGTGAGAAGGATCTTGTCGCGGTCCATGAATCGTCTCCGTCGTTCTTATCGTTCGGTGGTTCGCCATGCCTGGGTACGCCTGTTGACCCACCACGCCAGCGCCATGAACACCAGCGTTGCAATCGTGGATACGACGCCGATCAACACGGCCATCGCCGCAGCAGCCCCCATCTCTCCGGCCTCGTCGAGGTTGAGGATGGCAATCGAGGCGACCTTGGTCTGCGGCGAGTAGAGAAAGACCACAGCCGAAATCGTTGTCATGGCATTGATGAAGAAGTAGCGGGCAATATCCACCAGTGCGGGCGTGCAGATCGGCAGCGTGACACGCCAGAAGGTCTTGAAAAACGGTACCTTGAGCGACGCACTCACCGCTTCGAACTCGCCGTCGAGCGATTTGAGCGCAGTAACTGCTGTGAGGTGACCGGTTGTATAGAAATGCACGATGGTGCAGATCGTGAGCAGCGCGACGGTGTGATACAGCCCATTGAGCGGATTGCCCGGCTCGTTGAAAAAGAAAATGTAGCCCAGGCCGAGCACGAGGCCGGGCACCGCCATCGGCAGCATGGCGAGCAATCGCACGATGCCGCGCAGTCCCTGCATGCCCTTTGTCTTTTCGAGCAGGTAGGCACCGCAGAACACCAGAGCCGTTCCGAAGAGTGCCGTGCCTGCGGCCATCTTCAGGCTGTTGACGAAGCCGACGCTCACCTCCGCATCGACTAACCCCATCACATAGTGGCGCAGACTCGGCGACAGGTTATACGGCCAGAAGCTCGCGAACGATGCAAAGACCGCCATGCCCAGCATCGCCAGCACGAGAAACGCAATGAAGCAGCAGTAGAGCGTCATGAGCGCGTCGTAGCCCCGGGACGGCTTGGGGCGATAGGGGACGGCACGCGCAGTGAGCATCGCGGTCTGACGGCGGCTCACGTAACCATCTACCGCAAACGTGAACACTGCCGGGGCGAGCAGCAAGATTGCGACAACCGCGCCCCTGGAGAAATCCTGCTGTCCGATCACCAGCTTGAATACGTCGGTGGCGAGCACGTTGAAGCTGCCCCCGATCACCTTGGGGATGCCGAAATCGGTGATGACCAGCGTGAAGGTGACGAGTGCCGCAGAGATCAGCCCGTACTTCGCACCGGGAAGCGTGATGGTGAAGAACTTGCGTGCGCTGCTCGTGCCCATCGCGTCAGCCGCTTCGTAGAGGCGGGCGTCTGCAAGACTGAGCGCCGTCACGAGGATCATCAGTGCATGGGGGAACACCGCAAAGCATTCGGCGATGACGATGCCGGCGGCACCATAGATTTCGCCCCATCCGAAAAAGGCGGTCCAGCTCTTGAGCACGCCCTGGTTGCCAAACCAGTAGATAAGCGAAATCGCGGCGAGCAGTGAAGGCGCAAGTAGCGGTATGAGCGTTATTCCGCGAAAGAGCGGCTTGAACGGCATGCACGAGCGTGTGAGCGCGTAAGCAAATCCGAAAGCCAGCGGCACCGCGATGACTGTCACGAGAGTTGAGACCCAGATGCTGTTCCACAAACTCGTCAGCAGCGCCGGGGTGCGCGCGTAGTCAATGAAATTTCGCAATCCGACGAATTCTTCCGACTTGCCCTGCAGGGCTTGAAGCAAGATCGCGAACAGGGGCAACGCGAGGAATGCCACGAGCAACAGCGCCACCGCCAGCAAGGCAAGGTGCGCGACGCGGTCTGTCCAGTGCGAAGATTGCCTCACCGGGGCGGCGACAACTGGAGGCAGCACTGCGCTCATGCTCAGAACACCTTGATGCGTTCGGGGAGCAGTTTCAGGCGAAGCGGCGAGCCCACCGCAAGCGACTGCTCCGACAGAAAGTTCAGCGACAGGTACACGGTGAGCGGGTTGCCGTCGAGCGCGGGCGAGGCAACCTTCACGTGGCAATAGGACCCGAGGAACTCGATCTTTTCAATGCGCGCGTCAAACACATGCGGATCACCTTCGTTGATCGGCCTGGCGAGCACGTCTTCGGGTCGCAGATAGATTCTCGCATCGCGGTCCGCACCCTCGCAGGGAATGCTGAGGGTGCCGAACTCCAGCGCACCGGAACGCACCTTCGCTGCAATGGTGTTCACCTTGCCGACGAAATCAGCGACGAAAGGCGACGCCGGTTCACGGTAGATGTCGAGCGGCGTTCCGACCTGCTCGATCGATCCGTGGTTCATCACGACGATGCGGTCGGCGATCGACAACGCTTCTTCCTGGTCGTGCGTCACCATGATGGTGGTCACGCCCACCTTCTGCTGCAACGCGCGAATTTCCTGCCGCAACCTCACACGCTCAAGCGCATCGAGTGCTGACAGCGGTTCGTCGAGCAAAAGCAGGCTGGGTGATGTAGC
>JBKJKT010000159.1:0-14805 GCA_046597415.1 Ramlibacter sp. | reverse complement strand
GTCCTACACCGGCTAGCGTGGCGCAGGTCTGGTCAACAACAGGGCCGGCTGCTACCGTGTGACCGATGAATCTGACGGACATCCTGGTGCCTTCGAGCGCCCTTTTTCTAGACTTCGATGGCACGCTCGTTGACATCGCTCCCCTACCCGACGAGGTCATCGTCCCCCCTGGTCTTCTGGAAGCGCTGGAGGCGCTGGGCACGTACCTTGGCGGCGCCATCGCGCTGATTTCGGGCCGTCCGCTCGAGCAGATCGACGGTTATCTCCATCCGCTGAAATTGCCTTCGGCTGGTGTCCATGGCGCCGAGCGGCGCGGTGCGAATGGCGAAGTGACACTCCTTTCCACGCAGCCCCTGCAACAGGTCGAGGACGCGGCGCACGCGCTCGCAGCGGAGCATCCGCAACTCTTGGTTGAGGTCAAACGGGGCTCCGTCGCCCTGCACTACCGGCAGGCGCCCGAGCTGGAAGACCGATGCATTGCCGCCATGCAGACAGCGGTTGAAGAGTCGCCCGGCATGTCGCTGCTCAAGGGCAAGATGGTCGTCGAGGCCAAGCCCGGCGGTGCCAGCAAAGGTTTCGCTATCGAGGCGTTCATGCAGGAGGCCCCCTTCGCCGGCCGCCGGCCTGTGTTCGTCGGTGATGACGTCACCGACGAGGTCGGGTTCGCCACCGTCCAACGCCTGCAGGGCCTGGGCGTCAAGGTGGGGGAAGGCCCATCTGTCGCGTGGCAACGAATCGAGTCGCCCGCGCAGTTTCGCCTCCAGCTCAAGGACGCCGTGGCCCGAAGGGCCGGAAAGGTCAGCGAATGAACGTGGCGGCGCAAGCGTATGAGCAGTCCCTGAAACTGGGTGTGGTGGGCAACTGCGCCTTCAGCGCCCTGATCGACGACCGGGGCAGCATCGTGTGGTCCTGCCTTCCGCGCTTCGATGGCGATCCCGTGTTCAACCGCTTGCTGGACGGCAGTGATAACGGCAGCCACTGGTCGTTCGACCTGGAGCACTTTGCGCGCAGCGAACAGCACTACGAGTCCAACACCGCCATCTTGCGCACTCGCCTTTATGACGAACAGGGCCAGGGCATAGAAATCACTGATTTCGCTCCGCGCTTTTTCAGTCGCGGTCGCATGTTCAGGCCACTCACGCTGGTGCGCAGAGTCAAGGTGATCTCGGGGTCGCCGCGCGTTCGCGTGTTGCTTAGACCGCGCTTTGACTACGGGCGGCAGATCCCGACCGTCACCCAGGGCAGCACGCACCTGCGATTCGTGGGCGGGTCACAGACTTTGCGCGTCAACAGCGACGCGCCGCTCAGCTACATCATCTCCGAGACGTTCTTCGTGCTGGACAGACCGATGAACTTCATACTCGGACCAGACGAGACGCTCTCCTCCGGCATCGAAGACACCGCCATTCAGTTCGAGCAGGAGACCGCTACTTACTGGCGCTCGTGGACCCGAGCGCTCTCACTGCCGCTGGAGTGGCAAGACGCGGTAATCCGCGCTGCGATCACGCTGAAGATGACGCTCTTCGAGGACACCGGCGCCATCGTCGCCGCGATGACCACCAGCATCCCCGAAGCACCGGGCAGCGGTCGAAACTGGGACTACCGCTTTTGCTGGTTACGCGATGCCTTCTTCGTCGTGCGTGCACTCAACAGCTTGTCGGAAGTCGCGACGATGGAGGAGTACCTGAGGTGGCTGAACAACATCGTCGTTCGCTCCAACGGCGGACACATCCAGCCCTTGTATGGCATCGGCCAGGAAGAGCATCTGCCCGAAGAAATACTGTCGCATCTGCCCGGGTATCGCGGCATGGGGCCGGTGCGAGTCGGCAACCAGGCGCAGGAGCACTTCCAGCACGATGTGTACGGCAACATCATCCTGGGCGCATCGCAATCGTTTCACGACCACCGCCTCTTCCGTCGCGCGGGCAAGGCTGAATTCGCCTACCTGGAAGCGGTGGGCGAGCAGGCGTTTCGCGTCTACGACCAGCCCGATGCGGGCATGTGGGAGCTGCGCACCCGAACGCGCATCCACACTTCTTCTGCACTCATGAGCTGGGCTGCATGTGATCGCCTGGCCAAGGTCGCTGCAGCGCTGAAAATGCCCGAGCGAATCCGCTACTGGCGCGAGCGCGCCGACGTGATACGCGCGCGCATTCTCAGCGAAGCCTGGAGCGACGAACGGCAGGCCTTTGCAGAGAGCTTCGGCGGACGCGATCTCGATGCGAGCGTGCTGCTGATGGCCGAAGTGAACTTCATCGACCCGAACGACGCACGGTTCGTCTCGACGGTCGAAGCACTGGAAAAATACCTGTGTGACGGCCCCTACATGCGGCGCTATGAAGCACCCGATGACTTCGGCAAGCCGGAGACTGCCTTCAACATCTGCACCTTCTGGCGCATCGACGCGCTCGCCCGGATCGGCCGCAAATCCGAGGCCCGCGAAATCTTCGAGGTGATGCTCAAGAGCCGCAATCCCCTGGGCCTGTTGTCCGAAGACACCCACCCGGTAACGGGCGAAATGTGGGGCAACTTCCCCCAGACCTATTCGCTGGTCGGCACGATCAACGCCGCAGTGCGTTTGTCGGCGCCCTGGGACACGGTCATCTGATGGCGCGCCTGGTCGTTATCTCCAACCGGGTTGCGGACCCTCGCAAGTCGGCAGCGGGCGGCCTGGCCGTGGCGCTGGCCGATGTGCTCAACACGACCGGCGGCATCTGGTTCGGCTGGAGCGGCAAGATCATCGAAGCCGCAGATGGCGGCAAGCCCGGCGAAGGGGCCCTGCATTCGCATCAGGCTGGCCCGATCAAGCTCGTGACGATCGACCTTTGCCGCGAGGACTACGAGGCGTATTACGAAGGCTATTCCAACGGCGTTTTGTGGCCGGTGTTTCACTACCGGCTGGACCTTGCCGATTTCGATGCGGCCTATATCGCCGGCTATCGTCGAGTCAACCAGCTTTTTGCGCGCAAGCTCTTGCCGCTGCTCAAGCCCGACGATGTCATCTGGATTCATGACTATCACCTGATTCCGCTGGCGGCTGAACTGCGCGCGCTGGGCTGCACGCAGCGTATCGGATTCTTCCTTCACATCCCACTACCGCCGCCGCTGATCCTGGCGGCGATTCCGGGTCACGACTGGCTCCTGCGAGCGCTGTTCGCCTATGACCTCGTCGGGTTCCAGAGCAACGCGGATCTTGAGCATTTCGCGCGCTATGCCCAGACAGAGGCCTTTGCGCAGAACCTGGGCGACGGACGCTGGCGGGCTTTCAATCGCACCTTACATGCAGGCGCATTCCCGATCGGCATCGATGTGGAGGAGTTCCAGGCGTTGGCCGCGGCGCCCGAGGGACGCGAGATGTTCGAGCGCATGAACCGCGAGTATTCACGCAGGCAGCTGCTGGTGGGTGTGGACCGGCTGGACTATTCGAAAGGGCTGCCGCACCGCATGCGCGCGTTTCGGGAACTGCTGCAACGCTATCCCGAGAACCGCAAGAAGGCAACCCTGATACAAATCGCATCACCCAGCCGCGAAGAGGTCGATGCCTACACGGACATCCTGCATGAGCTGGAGTCGCTCTGCGGCTCCATCAACGGAAATTACGGCGAGCTTGACTGGATGCCCGTTCGCTACATGCACCGCAACGTTGCACGGCCGCGATTGCCCGGCCTGTTTCGGGCCAGTCGCGTGGCGCTGGTCACACCGCTGCGCGACGGCATGAACCTGGTCGCCAAGGAATTCGTCGCCGCCCAGGACCCCGCCGACCCCGGAGTGCTCGTGTTGTCGCGATTCGCCGGCGCGGCGGAGCAAATGACCGAGGCGCTGCTGGTCAATCCCTACGACATTGAATCGACCGCGATTGCGATCAACCTGGCATTGCAAATGCCGCTGGAGGAGCGCCGCGCCCGGCACGCAGCCCTGCTGGGGACAATCCGCGAGTTCGACGTGCACTGGTGGTGTGACTCGTTCCTGGATACCCTGTCGAAAGCAGAGGCCGAGGTGAGCGGGACGCCGTGGCTGCGGCTTTGATTCGGATGCAAATGGCCGCGGGACCGGAGTTCGGCATGCCAGAGCGATTTCAACGCGGAGCCGCAATCTTCTGCTCGATCGCCCCGAACACGCTCTGCCCGTCCACACCCTTCATCTCGATGCGGATCGTGTCGCCGAACTTCATGAATTCGGTCGAGGGCTTGCCATCCTGGATGGTCTCGATGGCGCGCTTTTCGGCGATGCAGCTATAGCCCTTGGGCCACTCGGTCTTGCCGTTCTTGCCTTCAATGCCCTTGTTGCTCACAGTCCCCGAGCCGATGATGCTGCCGGCGCGCACATTGCGCGTCTTGCACACATGCGCAATCAATTGGCCGAAATGAAATGTCATCTCGGGGCCGGCTTCGCACATGCCGACTTTGCGACCATTCCAGGTGCTTTGAAGCGTAAGGTTCAGGCGCCCCTTGTCCCAGGAATCGCCCAGCTCATCGAGCGTCACGGCGACCGGACTGAACGCCGTTGCAGGCTTGCCCTGGAAGAACCCGAACCCCTTGGTCAGCTCGGCGGGGATGAGATTTCGCAGGCTCACGTCATTGGCGATCATGACGAGCCGGATACCGTCCAGCGCCTGCTCCGGTGAAGTCATCATCGGCACATCGCCGGTGATGACGGCAATCTCCGCTTCGAAGTCGATGCCCCATTCCTCCTTGGGCACGATGACGTCGTCGTTGGGCCCCAGGAAGTCGTCGCTGCCGCCCTGGTACATCAGCGGGTCGGTATAGAAAGAATGCGGCACTTCGCTGTCGCGCGCCGCGCGCACCAGCTCGACGTGGTTGATGTACGCCGACCCATCGGCCCACTGGTATGCGCGCGGCAAAGGCGCCATGCATTGCGCGGTATCGAACGCAAATGCGTGGCGGGCCTTGCCGTTGTTCAGCGTGTCGTAGAGGTCCTGCAACTGCGGCGAAATGAAGCCCCAGTCGTCCAGCACCTGCTGCATGCGGTCGGCAATGCCGGTCGCATAATGAGCGGTGCTCAGGTCGCGCGAAACCACGACCAGCTGGCCGTCGCGTGAACCGTCCTTGTAAGTGGCGAGCTTCATGTGTGTCGTTGTCCGTTGTCCGTTGAGCCGTGAGTGGCGAATGCGCTAGAGTCCAGCGCCATTACGCATTGTGAAATGAATTCACCTAATCGAAATTCTAGCGGAAGCCTCTTCCGCAAAAACGCATGACCAAGGAGCGCGCAGGCATCCAGTCGGTTGAGGTCGGCTTCGCGCTGCTCGAGGTGCTGTCGCAGGCGCGCGGACCACTGATGCTACGTGACCTGGCCGCTGCCGCGGGCATGAGCGCAGCCAAGGCCCATCGGTACCTGGTGAGCTTCCAGCGTCTTCAACTCGTGGTGCAGGACACATCGAACACGCGTTACGACCTCGGGCCTGCCGCGCTCAAGCTCGGGCTGGCGTCACTCTCACGGCTGGACGCCATGAAACTCGCACGCGAACGCATTGCCCCGTTGATGGAAAAGATCGGGCACACGCTGGCGCTTGCCGTATGGGGCAATCACGGCCCGACCATCGTCCATTGGGAGGAGTCGCCGCAAGCCGTCACGGTCAACTTACGCCTGGGCGACGTGATGCCACTGCTGTCGTCGGCCACCGGTCGCTGCTTTGCTGCATTCATGTCGCGCGATGCCATCACACCGATGCTCAGGGACGAAATTGCACGCGCACAGAAACAGGGCCGCACCGATATACCCTCGAACCTGACCGACGCGCGGGCACTGCTCGACGAAGTCCGTGAGCGCGGCGCGGCCCGCGTGGTGGACACCTTGTTGCAGGGCATCGTCGGGTTCTGCGTACCGGTGTTCGACTCCGATGGGCACATCGCTGTGGGTATCGTCGCGCTGGGGCCGAAAGGCAGCTTCGACGCGAATTGGGAAGGCGCTGTCCACACACCGTTGCGTGAAGCGGCGCGGCAGCTGTCGAGCGACCTCGGATCCAGAACTTGATGGCGAAGCCGATGGCCCGCCAGAAACCACTGGCACTGATCGCAGTGGGTGTGATCGCGGCGCATGTCGTGCTCCTGCAATCGGTCGGCCTGCAGCTTCAGTCGCAAAACCCGCTTTCGGTCAAGGCGCTCATCACCCGCACGCTGGTAATGCAGGAAGCGCCTGCGCCACTGGTAACCGAGGTGCTGGAGCCGCCCCCGCCAGCGCAGCCGCTTCGGCCGGCGCGCACTCCCCGTTCCGTGAGTGCCGTCGCGCCCGAAAAGGACTCGCAACCCTCGATGCCCGCGGCCGTTCCTGTTGCCGCGGCCTCCGCATCGCAGCCTGTCGAATCGCCTGCGCCCTCACCCGTGCCGGTTGCCGAGGCGCTTCCACCGGCCCCGTCGCCCGCACCCTCCGCACAAATTGCACCACCGACACCAGCTGTCGCTCTGTCCATCCCCGGTTCCATCAAGTTGAACTACAAGGTATTTGCCGTCTACCGGGGCCAGGACCGGCAGTTGAGCGGCCACCTGCACTGGCGCCATGACGGCGCGAACTACGACGCCCGACTCGAGATGAGTGTGCCGCTGCTTGGCACGCGCAGCGATCACAGCGTGGGGCGCATCACGCCTGAGGGCCTCGCACCCGAGCGTTACGCCAGCACGAGCCGAAGCGAGGAAGCAACGCACTTCGACCGCAACCGGGGTCGCATTGTCTTCAGCTCCAACAAACCCGAGGCCACGCTGATGATGGGCGCGCAGGACAGGCTCAGCGTGCTTTTGCAGCTATCGGCGCTGGTGGGCGGCAGCCCTGGCAAGTTTCGCGCGGGCAATTCCATCACGATCCAGACTGCGGGTCCGCGCGAGGCGGAGCCCTGGATATTCACCGTCGATGGGGACGAGCAGCTTGAGTTGCCAGGGGGCACCCTTGCCGCATTGAAGCTCACCCGAGTGCCCCGCAAGCAGTTCGACCAGAAAGTGGAATTGTGGATTGCCCCCGGCATGGATTACGTCCCGGTGCGCCTTCGTCTTACAAACGCCAACGGGGATAGTTTCGATCAGCAGTGGTCCGGCACCGACAAGGACTGAACAGCGCTTTGCCTATTCTGGGAACCAAGGACGGCCTTTGGCTCGTTTACCCGGTCATCCTTGAAACCGGTGCAATCGTTGCCATATCTACAAGGCAGTAAGGACCCAAGATGCAAATGCTTTATGACTCCGAATCGTTTGTCGTCGTTCACATGCAGGCCAACGAACCCCTGGATGGGGAACCGATGCCTCGCCTTGCTCGCCATGGCTTCGAGATCGTCGACAAGCGCTCGAACAAGGAGGTCTACCTTGACGGAGCCTGGGCCGACACCTTCCAGCGGCAGATCACCGCATGGCAGCTGAACACACCTACGCAGGAAGAAGTCGAGGAAACTCTCGGCGGTTACGCTGAGCTAGCGCAGAACCCATTGGTGATGCACTAACGCAGTGGCGTGGATGGGCCTGTGCGGCGTACCCACGAAAAGAGAGGCTCCACCAGAACGAGCACTGACACCAGCCTCACCACCTGAAACGCAGTCACCACAGGCACGCCGAGTTGCAATACCTTCGCGGTGATTGCCATTTCGGCGATGCCGCCAGGCGATGTCCCCAGGATCATCGTCGCCCAGTGCAGTCCGGTCACTTTTGCGAGCACAACTGCGAACGCGACGCACAGCGCGATCATCACAAGGGTCCCAAGCAAGACCGACCCCAGCCAGCCCGGCGCAGTCTTGACGAACTCCGCCGAAAAGCGAACGCCCAGGCTGATTCCAATGAGCAGCTGCGCTGCATTGGTCACCCACCACGGGAGCGCAGACAACTCCACGCCGCTCATGGCCATGCCCATGGCCACGATCAGGGCACCCATGAACCAGGGGTTCGCGCGTTTGGTGCGCTGCATGAGCCACGCGCCTGTGCCGGTGGCAGCCAGCAGCACCGCCAGACCGCCCCAGTTGACCTTTCCCGGACCCGGCAGGGTCGCATCGATGCCATGCACGCCGACGAATGTGAATGAAAACGGAATGACGAGCGTGACAACCAGCAGTCTGAGGCTGTGCGCGGCTGCCACGAGATCGGTTCGGCCGCCTTCCCGCTCGGCCAGCAGGGTCATCTCCGAAGCGCCCCCGATCGCTCCAGCAAAGTAAGTCGTCGCGCGCTGCTCCTGCGGTGTTCCTCCGATGCGAGCTGCGTGACCCCGGTGCAACCATCCGCCAAAGCCCCAGCCCAGACCCAGCGCCCAGACGATCCCCAGCAAGATCGCCCACCAGAGGCTAGCCACCCAGCGCATCACATCGGGCGTGAAGTACAGACCCAGCGCCGTGGCGATCAGCCATTGACCGACGTTTCGCAGCGGCCCATAGCTGCGAGTCGGCAAGCCGAGGATGGATGCAACGGAAGTCGCTACGAGCGGCCCGATCATCCAGGGAATGGGCGTTCGCAGCCAGCTGCAAACGAGCGCTCCTGCAAGCGCCAGCAGCAGGGTTAGAACGATGCGAACGGGAAGGGTGGAAAGCACTGCGAGGGGCGTTGGGACAACGCGATGAATGCGCGAAGCTTTAGTATCGCCGGATGCGCTTGTTGATCGCTGTCATTGCCCTGTCCGTGGCCGGCTGCGCGGCCTTGCCGGCCCCCCACGTAACTGCCGATGTCGTGCTCCTGGCTGAGCAACACGACGCAGCCGGGCACCAGCAAATCGAGCGCGATGTCGTGGCATCGCTCGCCAGCCGGGGTGAGCTTGCCGCGCTGGCGCTGGAAATGGCGGAACAAGGCACCAGCACGACAGGACTGCCATCTGCCGCCAGTGAAACAGATGTGCGAGCAGCCCTGCGGTGGAACGATGAAGCGTGGCCCTGGGCCGCCTACGGCCCGGCGGTGATGACGGCTGTGCGTGCAGGCGTGCCGGTGATCGGAGCAAACCTGCCGCGCGCCCAGATGCGCAGTGTTATGGCAGACGTGCGACTCGACTCCGCACTGCCCGAGGCGTTTCGCTCCCAGGCGCTGGCCGCCATTCGCGAGGGTCACTGCAACCTGTTGCCGCAGGCGCAGATTGCGCCGATGGCACGCGTGCAAGTCGCACGCGACCAGTCCATGGCGCGCGCAATCTCGCGGGCCGTGGTGCGCGGCAAGACCGTTGTGTTGGTGACTGGCGCGCAACACGTGGACCCGCAAATCGGCGTTCCGGTCCATCTGCCGCCTTCGCTGCGAGTGGTGACACAGGTTCTTGCGCCCGAGCCGCCTGCCAAAGACTATTGCGCCCAGATGCGAGAGCAATTCAAGGGGGCGCGACCTTGAGCGAGCCGGTGCTCCATCGTGGCGTCGTCAACGCGATCTACCGCCTCCATCGGACGCGCCGGTGCCGCCCCTCAAGCTCGTGGAGCGGCAGCCCGGCAAGGGCCGCTACGGCGCGCTGATCGTAGCGCTGCTGCTGATCTTCAGCCTCTACACGATCTGGATGGGCATGCGCCGCTAAGCGCGCCCTGCGGTGTCAGGCATGCTTGCGGATCGAATCGGCGAGCGTGTTGACCAGGGTGTCGATGTGTTCGCGCTCGACGATGTAGGGCGGGGCGATCACCACCGTATCGCCCGCCGGACGCACCAGCGCGCCCTGGTGATAGCAGTCCATGAAGATGTCGAACGCCCGCTTGCCCGGGCTTCCTGCGATCGGTGCCAGCTCCACCGCGGCGGCGAGCCCCAGGCTGCGAATACCGATCACATTGGGCAAGCCCTTGAACGTGGAATGGAACGCATCGCCGAGCACCTTGCCCATCTCGCCGGCGCGCTGGAACAGGTTCTCCTGCTTGTAGAGATCGAGTGTTGCAACCGCTGCCGCGCACGCAACCGGGTGACCCGAATAGGTGTAGCCGTGGAAGAACTCGATGACGTGCTCGGGCGCGTCGGTCTTCATCATTGCGTCGTAGATCCTGTCGCGGCAGATCACGCCGCCCAGCGGAATCACGCCATTGGTCACGCACTTGGCGAAATTCAGCATGTCGGGCACAACGCCGTAAAAGTCCGCGCCGAAGTTGGTGCCCATGCGCCCGAATCCAGTGATCACCTCATCGAAGATCAGCAGGATTCCGTGCTTGTCGCAGATTTCGCGCAGGCGCTTCAGGTAGCCCCTGGGCGGCAGGTACCAGCCCGCGCTGCCCGCCACCGGCTCGACGATGATGGCCGCGATGTTGCTCGGGTCGTGTAAGGGCAGGATGCGGTTTTCCAGCTCCAGCAGCATGTCTTCCTTCGACTCCGGCTCCTGGTTGTGGATGTACGCGTTGGCCGGGTCGTGGATGAAGCGCATGTGGTCCACGCGCGGCAGGAGCGACGTGCCGTACACCTTGCGATTGGCCGGAATGCCGCCCACGCTCATGCCGCCGAAGCCTACGCCGTGATATCCCTTTTCGCGTCCGATGAACACATTGCGGTGGCCCTCACCACGCGCCCGGTGATACGCCAGCGCCACCTTCAGCGATGTGTCCGCAGCCTCCGAACCCGAGTTGCAGAACAGCACTTTGTTCAGGTCACCTGGCGCCATGCCAGCGATGACCTCGGCCGCCTTGAAAGCCTGGTCGTTGGACGCCTGGAAAGCAGTGGAATAGTCCAGCGTGTCGAGCTGCTTCTTGATTGCCTCGTTGATCGGCTTCCGGTTGTGACCCGCGCCTACGCACCACAAGCTCGAGATGCCATCGATCACCTTGCGGCCATCGTGCGTGGTGAAGGTCATCCCGTCGGCGGCGACGAAGATGCGCGGATCCTTTTTGAAACCACGATTCGGGGTGAAGGGCAACCAGTGGCTGTCCATGTTGAAGTCGTTGAAGGCCATTTGCCGGCTCCTGTACGCAAAAACCTATTTTGCGACAATCGGGGTTGAATGAATAACGCCTACATCCTGACCCTCTCCTGCCCAGACCGAACGGGTATCGTCCACGCCGTTTCGGGCTTCCTGCTGGAGCGCGGCGGCAACATCGAGGAGGCGGCGCAATACAACGACCACGGCACCGGTCTTTTCTTCATGCGCGTGCAGTTTGCCTGCGACCAGCTCACGCATGAAGACCTGCAAATGCAGTGGAAGTTCTTCGCTGAACCGTTCGGCATGAATTGGAAGCTGCACGCCACCACGCAACCCATGCGCGCCGTCATCATGGTCAGCAAAGACGGCCACTGCCTGAACGACTTGCTATTTCGCTGGAAGAGCGGCCTGCTCAAGCTCGACATCGCAGCGATCGTGTCGAATCACCGCGAGTTCTACCAGCTGGCTGCGAGCTACAACGTGCCCTTTCATCACATTCCAGTAACGGCCGCCACCAAGTCGCAGGCCGAGGCGAAGCAGCTGGAGATCATCGAAGCCGAGCGTGCTGAGCTGGTCGTGCTCGCGCGCTACATGCAGGTGCTATCCGACGATTTGTGCCGTAAGCTCGCGGGCCGAGCGATCAACATCCACCACAGTTTCCTGCCCAGCTTCAAGGGCGCACGTCCGTACTACCAGGCCCATGACCGCGGCGTGAAGCTGATCGGTGCGACGGCGCACTACGTCACGGCCGATCTCGACGAGGGTCCGATCATCGAACAGGATGTGGCGCGGGTGGACCACAGCGCAACGGTCGAATCACTCACAGCGCAGGGCCGCGACACCGAAAGCCA
Organism: Ramlibacter sp.; assembly: GCA_046597415.1. Taxonomy (GTDB): domain Bacteria; phylum Pseudomonadota; class Gammaproteobacteria; order Burkholderiales; family Burkholderiaceae_C; genus Ramlibacter. The sequence goes on along the minus strand of JBKJKT010000159.1, from coordinate 3,172 downwards.
GGTACTGGCGCGCGCTGTCAAGTGGCATAGCGAACACCGCGTGCTGCTGAACGGCCACAAGACGGTGATATTCAGGTGACGCCGCAGTGACCACGCGCATTCCGCCCATCCAGTGCCTGCTCACCTTCGAGGCACTGGCGCGGCTGCGTTCGGTCACGCTTGCGGCCGAAGAGCTCTGCGTCACGCCCAGCGCCGTGAGCCATCGCGTGAAGCAGCTCGAACAGGTCATCGGTGCCAAGCTCTTCGGCCGCGCGGACTTCTCCCTCACCACCGAAGGCAGCGAGTACCTCGCCCATGTGCGCGAGGGCCTTGCCAGCCTGGAGCGATTCCCAGGAAAGGACCACGTGCAGGGCAAACGCAAGCTGCGGGTCGCTGTCACGCCGACGTTCTCGCGCTCCATTCTCATGCCCCGCCTGCGCGGTTTCATCGAGGCGTATCCCGAAATCGACCTGATGCTGCAGGTCTCGATCCCGCTCCTGGACGTCGTGGCTGAAGACGCAGACCTGATGGTGCGTTTTGGAACCGGGCGCTATTCCGATGTGGAACACCTGTGCCTCCTCACCGACGAAGTGACGCCGCTCGCATCGCCCGCCTACATCCGCGCGAACGGACCCTTCGACACGCTCGAAGACCTGCTCGGCGCGAAGCTGATCAAGAGCCCGCTGGAGCCCTGGCGCACCTGGTTTCTCGCACACGGCCACGATGCCAGCGAGCCCGTCGAAGGCTCTTCATTCAACGACATCGGCCTGATGTGCGATGCCGCTGCGCAAGGCCTTGGAATCGCGCTGGTGCGCCTGAAACTGGGCCAGCCGTGGCTGGACAACGGCTCACTCGAACGGGTGTCGGCGCGCAACGTACCCAGCCCGCACGCCCACTACCTGTGCTGGCGTACCGGCGCGATGGATCGCTGGGAATGTGCGGCGTTCGCCGAATGGCTGCGCAAAAGCCTGACTTGATGCCTGCCCCTTCATGAGCGTTCGCTGGAGAACGCTTTTGCACCGATAGCGGAAAAATCTTCACCCCGCCTTGCCTCGGTCCGCACTAAAGTGGCGGGATGAATGCCCCCACCGATCCCCAGGCGCTCGCCCGCGCCGGGCGACAAGCCGAAGTTGTACGAGCCCTCAAGGCAGCGCTGCCGGCGCACGCGCTGCTCTGGAACAACGAGGACACCACGCCGTACGAGTGTGACGGTCTTACGGCCTATCGCCAGCGTCCGCTCGTAGTCGCATTGCCCGAGACCGAAAGCCAGGTGCAGGCCGTGCTGCGCGCCTGTCATGCCCTCGATGTGCCAGTGGTCGCGCGCGGTGCGGGCACGGGGCTGTCGGGTGGCGCGATGCCGCACGCGTTGGGCGTGACCTTGTCCCTGGCCAAATTCAATCGCATCCTCAAGGTCGATCTGGCGAGCCGCACCGCGCTGGTTCAATGTGGCGTGCGCAATCTGGCGATCAGTGAGGCCGCTGCTCCCTATGGCCTTTACTACGCGCCGGACCCATCGAGCCAGATCGCCTGCACGATCGGCGGCAATGTGGCCGAAAACTCGGGCGGCGTGCACTGCCTGAAATACGGATTGACGCTGCACAACGTGGTGCAGGTCAAGGGCTTCACGGTCGAAGGCGAGCCCGTCACTTTCGGTAGCACCGCACTTGACGCAGCGGGGCTCGACTTGCTCAGCGTGGTGATCGGCAGCGAAGGCATGCTGGCGATCGCCACTGAAGTGACGGTCAAGCTCGTGCCCAAGCCGCAGCTCGCACGCTGCATCATGGCCAGCTTCGACGACGTTCGAAAGGCGGGCGACGCAGTGGCATCGGTGATCGCGGCGGGCATCATCCCCGCGGGGCTGGAGATGATGGACAAGCCGATGACGGCGGCGGTCGAGGACTTTGTGCACGCCGGGTACGACCTCACGGCCGAGGCCATCCTGCTGTGCGAAAGCGACGGCACGCTGGAGGAGGTCGAGGAAGAAATCGGCCGGATGATCGAAGTGCTGCGCAATGCCGGGGCAACTGCCATTGCCGTGAGCCGCGACGAGGCCGAGCGGTTGCGCTTCTGGAGCGGACGCAAGAATGCGTTCCCCGCATCGGGCCGCATCAGCCCCGATTACATGTGCATGGACTCGACAATCCCGCGCAAGCGGCTCGCCGACATCCTGCTGGCGATCCAGGAGATGGAAAAAAAGTACGGGCTGCGCTGCGCGAATGTTTTTCACGCCGGAGACGGCAACCTCCATCCGCTGATCCTCTTTGATGCCAACGACCCCGACCAGTTGCATCGCTGCGAGCTGTTTGGCGCGGACATCCTGGAGACGAGTGTCGCGATGGGCGGCACCGTGACGGGGGAGCACGGCGTCGGCGTGGAAAAGCTCAACTCGATGTGCGTGCAGTTCAGTGGCGAGGAGCGCGAGCAGATGCTGGCCCTGAAGCGCGCGTTCGATCCCAAGGGCCTGCTCAACCCGGGCAAGGTAATCCCGACGCTGAATCGCTGCGCCGAATACGGAAAGATGCTGGTGCGCGGCGGCCAGCTGTCGCACCCGGACCTGCCGCGGTTTTAACGAGTCGCGATGGCTCGCAACTCGCGAGCAGCGACCGGTTTGAGTGACTTGGCTAGCGCGTGCATTGCACGTTGTTAATGATCACCGCCTCGCCGTACAAGGAGTTGCTCTGCTGCTTCACTTCCCTGTTAAAGAGGGCTACGAACACCGGGACATGGCCGTCCGACTGCGCAATGGCCTGCTGGGCTGCGGCCCAGCGCTCTTCGCCGACGAGATCGACGATGCGATCGGTATTGGACGTGGGAGGCGGCGGTGGCGGTGGCGGCGCTGGCAGTGTTGGCACTAAGCCCGACCCCCCTGTTGGCGCCGGCGGTGGCGGCGCAGGCGGTGGTGGCTCCGGCGGCGGTGGTGGTGGCTCCGGCGGCGGCGGTGGCGCCGGTGGTGGTGGCGCCGGTGGTGGTGGCGCCGGCGGCGGCGGTGGCGCAGGCGGCGATGGCGCAGGCGGTGGTGGCGCAGGCGGTGGTTGCGCAGGCGCCGGTGGCGCAGGTGGCGCCGGTGGCGGTGGGGGTGGTGACCCCGGTGGCGGTGGCGGTGGTGGCTCCGGCGGTGGCGGCGCCGGTGGCGCCGGCGGCGCCGGTGGCGCCGGCGGCGGCGGTGGTGGCGCCGGCGGTGGTGGCGCCGGCG
>JBKJKT010000107.1:0-6554 GCA_046597415.1 Ramlibacter sp. | reverse complement strand
CAAGGCTCAGGTACTTCACCAGCAAAGTGGAAGTCACGTAGAGCATGCCGAACACCGATGCCACGGCCAGGGAGACGAGCACCAGGGCGGCGATGATCATTTTTTTCTTGTTCATGAACGGCCGCGCAGTAGCTTCAGTTTTGTTGCCGGGTCGTAGTACAGCTCTCTGAGGTGCGTTTTCTCAAAGAAGACAACGACGTCGATAGTAGTCATGACCTCCTGCATGATGTATTCGAAATCAAGCGTCTGGCCTACGTCCGATTGCTTGATGTACGAGCCGATTTTGTAGAGCGCGCCCCGGCAGTCGTTCGCGTGAATGGACGTGACTGAACCGCTATGGCCGGACTTCAGGGCCATGAGGTAGTCCCACGTTTCATCACCGCGCAGCTCCGTGATGAACAGGTGATCGGGCTTCATCCGCATGCAGCTTGACAACACCGCTTTAGCGGTGATGGTTGGGCTGAAGAACAGATGCACCGAGTTGGGATGCTTGGGGGTAGTCAGCTCATGGGCATCCTCGATCGTGAACAGGCGACGAGAAGCTGGGTACAGGTCAATCAGGCACTTGGAAAACGTGGTTTTCCCGGAACCCGTCCCGCCCACGGTCACGACGTTCAGTTGATGGGCGATGGCCAACTCGAAGAAGCGCATGAAATCGCCCTTGTGGGCGAGTTCGAGCAGTGACGACTCCCAGGGCTGTATTTCGTCGGACAAAGCTGCCAAGGAAGGTTTGAGCCGTCCTGAGTCGTGATAGTCAGTCAGCGAAAACCGGCTGGTGGAGGGCTTTCGAATGGTCATGCTCACGGTGCCGTCTTCGCCAGCAGGCGGCAACACGATTTGGCAACGCTCCCCATCGGGAAGCGTGAGGGAGGCGATGGGATGGTCCCGGTCCAGCTTTTTCTGGTTGAACACGGCGATCGCCGTGGCCAGCCCTTGCAGGTTTGAAAGCGACAACGCTTCGTTTGACGCCTCGCGCCAGCCCTGCGAATCCTCAACCCAGTAGCGGCCAGGTTTGTTGATTGCAAACTCTGTGATGTCTGCGGTCAAGGCTTCGGTGATCCCGAATTTGCGCATCAGCTCCCGTACAGAGAGCGATCGATCGACGCGGCTTATCGCCGGCCGCTCATTCGACGATGCTGAAGACATTTTCGAAGCTCACGTCACGCGCCACCATGACGTTGACAACTGTCGCGGGGAGCACCACAAGGGTTGGAGGGATGTTGATGGAGCTGCGCAAGGCCTCGGCCGCCATGTCTTGCGTGGTCTGGTTGGCGTTGGCGTAGGGCTGTGCGGCGTCGGCCGAGGCCGTCGCACTCCCGACAGGCGTGCCGCCGCTGGCCGCCCGCTGCGAAACGGCTTGTGAAAAGTCCTTGATGAGACTCAGCATGATGGCACCGCCAAAACGCTTCCAGAAGTGGGTGTCCACGTAGCCGGGAATGCCGCTGTAGCCCATTGGGTCAGTCGCGGGACTGTCAATGTTTGCAAACACGCCACTCGGGTTGTCGATCCGGCTCCAGACGACAAACGTACGCTCCTGACCTTGCTTGAGCTGCGATTGCTGCTCCCCAAAAACGGATGCTCCGCGTTCTACCAGCAACACCTTGCCATTGGCCGAATACACGTTGTTGAGCACGTTGCAGATCACGAAACCAGCAAGCGTCGTATCGATGCCAGTTTTCAGGGCGCAAGGGATGACGGTGCCACGCTTCAACAGGTAATCCAGGTTGGGCAACTTGCCCGCCGCACGCGCCTGCAGGATGGTGGGCTGCAGCCGTCCCGCGAGTCCATCAGCGCCACTCGGGCCACCAGGCGCGCTCTGGTAGCCCGAGCTGCCGGAGCCCGGGCCTGCCCCCAGGCTCGCACCTGCGGCCGCCATTCGAATCTGCACCTCGCGTTGCTGCTGCTCCTTGTCCGTCAGTTGCCCATCGGCCTTCGGTCTACCCCCAGTGGAGTCCAGGAGCACGCCGCCGGCCAACTTCCGCTCTGTCGGCGTCGGTGGTGGCGGCAGCTGGTTGCCCTGTTGGCCTGCAGCGATCTGCTGCGGGCTCGGCGATGGGCTAGCTGGGACCGGGCCGCGTTTCAAGCCCTCAGCAGCAGCTTGGGCATCAGCCTGGGCCTTTGCTTGCGCCTGGGCCTGGGCCTCTTCTACCGCCTTGATTTGCGCCTGTTCTTCCCGTTCTCTCTTTTTGATTTCGGCCTTCGCCCTATCAATCGAATCACTCTCGACGGCCGCGTTCCTGGAGAGAAATCCGGGCTTCGCTGCCCCCAGCCTGGCTGCTTCGAGAGGTGCCGCCCTCGCCTGTCTGTGCTTTTGGTAGAACAAAAGCCCAAAGACGATAAACAGAAAGCCAGCCAGCACCATTCCAAGAATTGCGAATTTGCCCACGTTGGTTTTTGACTTCACCCTGCTGGCCGGCTCGCCCAAAACCGCGTGTTCAGTGTCCAGGGTCGGTATTGCGCCGGCGTTGGTGAAGTCGAGTGTTTCGCTCATGGGGCGCCCTTGTCTACGCGCACAGCGCCAGGAAAGCTCATGCCGGTTTGATTGAATTTGGGCAGCGTGTACGCCCGGTTGACGATTTCAATGACCTGGTCGCCCATGCGAGCCCGTACCGTGCGGATCACTTCATGGAGCACCACCGTCTCCTTGTGGTCGGGATCCACGTTGCTGTTTATCAAAGCCTCTGTTCCATCCGGCAAGACCTTGAAGAACACCGGCAGTTCTCCCGAGTGGTCATAGACCAGGCGAGTGAAACGGCCATCGTCATATGCCGCCGTTGGCTTGAGCAGCTCGTTGTCACCGCGCCAGACGTAATCGGTGTTGATGACTGTTTTTTCAGCTCGCGCGGCGGCCGTGGTCTGCACTCGCTTTGCCGCTGCTGCGACTTCGGCTGCGGCCTTGGCGGCTTCGGAATCCAGATACCGAAAGCGCAGGATGTAGGTAGGGGTCGTGTCCTTCGCTGCGGCCAACAGCTCGAATGAATAGGTGCGCTTGTTCGTCACCACCACCACGTTGGTCTGCGGCATCTTCTGGGTGGGCTTCAAAACGATGTTGTTGCCGCGCACGCCCAGGTTCCATGCGTCAGGATCTCCAATGCCCAGCACCGAAGATGGCGAAACCACCAGCGATTCGTCTTCTTCGAACTGGATGAGTGAGGCGCGGCCGATTTGCGTGTGTACGTTGTACACCGCTGAGCTGTCGTAGATTTCTGTGCGGATGCGTGGGTCGCCCGAATGGGCAAAACTGGCAACGGTGGCCAGGACCAGGACCAGGGCCAGCAGCATTTTCATTTGACCACCTCGGGATCGACCCGGTAGGTGGCAGCCTTGAACCCCAGAGGATTCACAAGCCGCTGTTGCTCGGTCATCATGCCCGGCTTGAACTGGAATGCGATCGTGGCGATCGACTTTTGCACGGGTGAGTTATCAACGTTCTCGCCGCTGCCATTCAGCTTTTCAGAGGTGAAACGAACTTGCGCGGTTTCTCCGAAAAACGCGATGGACACGACTTTGACAACCACCTTGCCTTTGTCCTTGAGCACTGACAATGGCGAGCCAGGCGCTTGCACTCTGCGCGAGTTTTCTTTGGCCACGTCATCATCGGACATGAGCTTGCACGCTTCGAACTGCTCGGAAATAGTGAACCAGTCGTAGCCTTCGCAGGTGCGCACGTATTGGGCCAGCCAATACTTGTTCACCACCTCATCGTATTGGTCGTTGGTGTCGCGCACCGAGCGCAAAACTGTTGACGCCCCCGTGCTTTGGTCGACTCGAATAATCGTGGGCTCGGGCTCCGTCCGCGTGAGCAGCGCGACCAGGAAAGCGAGAATGGACACACTGCAAATAGCGGTGGCCACAATGGCAATAGCTCCAAGGATTTTGTTCGAGCGCTTGAGCGCTTCATTCTTGGATTTTTCAAAGTCTGCCGCCGCTTCGACAAAGGTTTGTGGAAGCCGCCCGAGCCTGACGCTCATCTTTGGCGTGGATACGTTGCTCATGGTTAGCCAGCTTTCCTGATCGAGTTAAATTGGTTTGCAGCCCAGTGGCCAGCAGCTTTCGAGCTGCGATAGGCGGACACAGCGCCCTTTGTTTCACGAATGGACCCAGCGCCGCCCGATCGGATGGCGCTGGCCAAGGTTCCAATGCTTCCAGGCATCGAGGCATTGATACCGCCGGCGCTCAGCGATGACGCGAGGGCACTTACTTGCTTCAGGAGGAACAGAAGCGTCAAGTTACCCATGGACGCGAGGAAGACGGCTTTCAACGAAATGTCATCGAGCGAGCCGCTGCCCGACAGCATGCTCTTCGACAGGCCGACCGAGATAGTGGCGATCACTGCCACAAACACCGGTATCAGCGCATAACTCAGTGCGGTGTTCAGCCAGGCAGAAAAATACTGCCGCGTGGCTGGGAATATCAGGAAGGCAAAGAACAGTGGGCCAACCATTGCCACCAGTACAGAGCCAACGTCAGCGACGACGAGGCAAAGCGTTGCAGCTACCAGGAATGGAATCAGGCCGACTAAAACACACAGAAACTTCATGAAATAGAGGATCAGCGACCCCGCGTTGAGGGGAAATCCGCCCTTACTGGCTGACTCATAGCCCTCATGAAGAATTTTTAGATAGTGCAATGCAAGTTGGTCAAGCGTTCCAGCGGTGGCGCTGCCACCGCTGACAGCCGAAGCCAGATCGCTACCGACCCCCGTGACAATGGGAATCACCAGACTGGTGTAGTTCGCTGCGTTAAGACCAAGACCAATAATCACCGCGAAGCCAACACACCGGATGCCGAAATCAATAACCGGCTCGGTCTCTGCTCCGCGCAGGTAATTGATGCAAATTAGGATGATGTAAATGCCGAAGCCCACTGCGGCCAGCGGCGCTACGGCCGCGGCAATGGCTGACGCGGTGGCACCAGCGCCAGAGCTAACAATCTTGTTGATTTCACCTATTAGCCAGGTAATTGGCGCTGCTTCATCCATGACTTACCTCTTGTGGCCTTTGTTGTCCAAACAAGCGTGGTCGGTGTTGGCAGTTGTGAACCTGTCCGCCTCTTTCTTCGGCCAGCAATCGTTCAGAAATTGAACTTTTTCTTTGGCAGCAAGCGCATTGATAAAGTCAGGATTGGTTTGGGTGTTTCCTCGGTCGTCGTCATATTTCTTGATGGCGGCTCTTGCTGCATCAATGTCATGAAGATATTGGGAAACCGTGTTTGTCTTTTCGCCCGAGCACGCCCCAAGGACGAATGTCACGCTGACGATTAGCAGCCGGAACGCTTGAACTCTTTGCATACGTGCTCCTGATTGGCTAGTTGAGCAGCAGCTTCCAGTTCCTGCTTTTGCTTGGACTGGAGAATGGCCACGAGGTTTTGGTTTGCCTGAATCGCGTTGGTCTCGCTGATAAGACGGTTGGCCAGGTCCGTCTTGGCTGCAGGATCGGTGGCTGAATCAATCTGCGCTGTGAGCTGCTGAACCAGGCCAACCTGTTTGCTGGCTTTGCTGTACAAATCGGACATGACCGCGTTTTGTGACGCGATCACGTCATACATCGCGTTGGCCTTGGGCAGACTCGTGAAGGTAGGGTATTTGGCGCGCTCAGTGACGTAACCGCTTGTCGTTTTTATGCTGGTGAGGACCTGTTGCCAGTCAGCAGGCAAGGCAGATTTCATTGCTGTGTTATCCAGCAGCGAACCCATGCCACGCGCGCCAGTGATGGCCGCGTATTGCTGCTGGTACTGCTGGATCTGTTGCTTCATCTGGTTGAACTGCTGGGTCCACTTCGCGATGCTCTCCACCTGGTTGGAAACAGAGGTGCTTATAAGTGCCATGTCAGTCACTGGTATCTGCGCTTGCGCAGCACTCGAGAACACAAACACGGTGGCCGCTATGGCCACTCGGGGGGTCTTCAAAACGTCCATCAAATTCATCGTCATTCCTTTACGGTGGTTGGGGGTGAGAAGTTTTTTTGACGCCCTTTTTTACGGAGCACCTTGTAGGCCGGGACCCATTGGTCAGGGTGCGTGCCAGCCTGCGCTTTGGCCGCTTCCAGGTACTGGAAGTCTTCGCCGTCCATTGCCATGACTGCAATGTCATCGCCCATGCCGTTCAGATCCAGCTTGGCCAGGCTGGATTGCGAGCCCTGCTTGACCATGAACATGCGGCTTTGCAGGCCCAGTTTCTTGAGCTTCTGAAACTCTTTGATGGTCAACCCGAACCGGGAGTAACCCCCGCCATCGGGTGTGGTGTATTCGGCGTCCGGGTTGGGCAAATAGACCTTGGTGGGGGTCTGCTGCAGGATGGCCGGAAGCAGCGGGCTTTTAATCACGTCTTCCGGCGACTGGGAAACCAACACGATGAACTCGCCACGGCGACGGCCAGTTTTCAGTGAGTCAAGTATCTGGCTTGCGGTCGTCGGGTATTGGAGCGGCAACCAGAACTCTTCCACCACCGTGGCCAGCAATCCGCCCTCACGCTGCATGAGCGTTTTCAGGTGGAACAGGTACGACAGGATCGGCTCGGTTGCGGGATGGCCAGCCACCAGGAAATCCGACACGTC
>JBKJKT010000238.1:0-5016 GCA_046597415.1 Ramlibacter sp. | reverse complement strand
GACCGTTGATTTTGCTAGGTTTTCAGAAAATTGTTGGTGAGCGGCAGAGGGCTGCCGCATCAAAAATCTGGAGCCATCATGAGCAAGAACGGTTACAAAGACCAGAAGGAAGACCACCGATCCCAGGACCAGGATCAGTCCGGCGAGCACGGTGACTCGGGTCACTCTGGTGAGGGTGCGGCCAGTGCGATGGCTCACATGATTTCACAGAGTCAGCAGCGCCACCAGACCGGCGAAGCTGACGATGCAGCCGGCGGGAGTCATGGACTATGAATCCGAACGAACCCAATCGCGAAGCCGCCAGTGCGACGCCGGCAGCGCCATCTGAACCGCACACCGGGGCAGGAGCAGACACAGCATTCGAAGCCATGCTCAAGAACCGCGCCATGCGTCCCGGTCACGTTATCGATAGTCCGGCGCGGGATCGCTTGCCTTGCAAGCCTGCTGAATGACAAGGGGGCTGCGGCCCCCTTTGTTTCGCCCGCTGAACGCAAAAAACGCGGCAGGGCCGCGTTTTTTTGAACCTCACCAGATCAGCGCAATGCAGTTGTATGAAGCCTCATCGAAGGCAGCCGCACGCGCAGGCGCAGCAGCTTGCCGACCAACGTCTCATTGCGCACAAAGACGAAATGATTGTTGCGAGCCTCCATCCGGGTCCACGCCGCACGCACTGCCTGCATGGCCTGGTCCGTCGTCACGCGGGAGTCGCCTTTGATACGCATCCAGTTGGACAGCAACGACTTTTCTGCGTCGTCAAAACTGCCTCCGTACTGTGCATAGCCAATGTAGCCGACGCAGTACGCGGGTGCGTAATCCTCATAGTCCAGACCGGGGCTGTAGTAATGCTGGCGGAAGTATTCCTGCTCCCAGTACATTTCTTCCGCTCCGGGATCGACCCGGCCAGCTACGGTCACGTTTTGCACGTCAATGTCGTCTGTCGTGTTCATGTGGAGTCTCCGTTCAAAACTGGGAATTTGTTGGGGAGATATTCGGCCTTTGAAGATCTCCCGCACGTAGGACGAGCCACATCGCGTCGTGTCGGAAATGAACCCGACACAGCCGTGGAATGACCGCCGGTCGCCTCCTGTCGCCTGTGTGGCTGTAACCCGCCAGCGGGCCGGTTCATACTCGACGCCAAAACTCGAAAGGACTGTTATGGAAATCCCTGGAAAAGTCGCCATCGTCACCGGCGCAGCCAGTGGCATTGGCGCCGCGCTGGCCAGGAAGCTTGCGGCTGAAGGTGCGCGGGGCGTGGTTGTCGCCGACCTGAACGAATCGCAGGCCCAGTCCGTCGCGCGCGACATTGGCGCCTGCGCCATGGCGATGAAGTGCGATGTCAGCGTGGAAGCAGATATCCAGGCTCTGGTGGCCGCCACCCAGGCCAGGTTCGGCCAGGTTGATATCTACATGTCCAACGCTGGAATTTTGGGCCGCATGGGCGGTATCGAACTGGAAGACGCCCTGTGGGACAAGATGTGGCAAGTGCATGGCATGGCGCACGTCTGGGCCGCCCGCGCCGTCGTGCCTGCCATGGTCGAACGCGGCGACGGCTACTTCGTGGTTACGGCGTCGGCCGCCGGACTTCTCAACATCGTCGAAAGCGCGCCGTATGGCGTCACCAAGCACGCGGCCGTGGCTTTTGCAGAGTGGCTGCGCATTGCGTATGGCAAGAAAGGGGTGAAGGTGTCGTGCCTTTGCCCGCAATCGGTGCAGACGGCAATGACTGCGGGCGGAACGGGATCAGCGGGCGTGAACGGAGTGCTGACTGCGGAACAGGTCGCCGCCGATGTGCTGGAAACGATGCGCGCAGAAAAATTTCTGGTGCTGCCGCATCCGGAAGTCGCCAAATACTTCCTGAACAAGGCGCAGGACTATGACCGCTGGCTGGGCGGCATGCAAAAGCTGTACGCGCTGCACGCAACCCAGCGCTGAACCGGATTACTTGCCGAACAGCCCGATCGCACCGATGACGATCAGGTAGATCGCGACGATGTAGTTCAGCAGCTTGGGCATGACAAGGATGAGCACACCGGCGACAAGTGCGGCAATGGGTCCGATCTGGGGAATGATATTCATTGAGGGTCTCTCGGATAATGGAGCCCCAGTATGAACCCGGGCAGGCACCTCAAACGAGTTCGGCACCGTCCCCGACCCGAAATTCAACTTAGTTGTGGCCCATCGTAGCCCTCGATGATGATGATGTCGCAAGAACCGGCGCTCCGGCGCAGATCGATCGCCGCCTGATAGCCAGGTGAGCGGTAGCAATCCAGCGCCGCCTGGTAGCTGGGAAACTCGATCACGACGTTGCGTGCGCGCGAGCCTCCCTCGGGATTTTCGAACGGCGCGCCTCGCACAATGAACCGCGCGCCGAAGTCCGCAAACGGCCTGGCATTGGCGGCGACGTATTTCTTGTATTGCTCCGCGTCTTCAACGTCGACGCGTACGATCCAGTAGCCTTTAGGCATGGTGACTCCTCTTGTGGAAACGCCATCCTAGCGCGATGGCAAGCTCAGCGCGCCTTGGGTTCGACGTCGGTCACGTCTGCAATTTTGCGGACAGTCGGCACGGCGTCGGCACGCGGCGTCCGGCTGGCCTCGCTGGCGCGGCGGAACTGGTCGAATCCCTGCCGAGGATTAAACCGGAAGATGAACGGCGTCATGGGGCGTCCGGTAAGTCGCGACCACGCCGCTCGCGCAGCCCAGAGCGAAAGCACGACAAGCGCACCCAGCGCAATCACCGCAGCCGAGGCAAGGCCTGCCACCAGCAACAGGACACGAAGCAGAAACGAGATCAATGTAGTCATCTTCTGTGGATTATGGCGTGGGCCTTGTTATGTGGGAATGAGCGCGTCCGCAGGGACCCAGCTAGGATCGCTGCACAAGGAGATTCCATGAAAACACGTGCCGCCGTAGCCTGGGAGGCGGGTCAACCGCTAACCATCGAAGAACTGGACCTCGACGGTCCGCGCGCAGGCGAAGTGCTGGTCGAAATCAAAGCCACCGGGATCTGCCACACCGATTACTTCACTCTTTCCGGCGCAGATCCGGAAGGGCTCTTTCCGGCGGTGCTGGGACATGAAGGCGCAGGCGTTGTGGTCGACGTCGGACCGGGCGTCACGTCGCTCAAGCCCGGCGATCACGTGATTCCGCTCTACACACCCGAATGCCGACAGTGCAAGTTCTGCCTCTCGCGCAAGACCAACCTGTGCCAGCTGATCCGAGGGACGCAAGGCAAGGGTCTGATGCCGGACGGTACGTCGCGGTTTTCGCTCAACGGCAAGCCTGTGCTTCATTACATGGGGACTTCCACCTTCAGCAACTACATTGTCGCGCCGGAAATCGCGATAGCGAAGATTCGCAGCGATGCGCCATTCGACAAGGTTTGCTACATCGGCTGCGGCGTGACCACCGGTGTGGGTGCAGTGATTTACACCGCCAAGGTTGAAGCCGGTGCGAACGTCGTGGTGTTCGGGCTGGGCGGGATCGGGCTGAACGTGATTCAGGGCGCGCGCATGGTCGGCGCCGACAAGATCATCGGCGTCGACCTGAACCCCGAGCGCGAGGCGATGGCGCGCAAGTTCGGCATGACGCATTTCCTCAATCCGAAAGACCATCCGTCCATCGTCGACGCGATCGTGCAGCTCACTGACGGTGGCGCCGACTACAGCTTCGAGTGCATCGGCAACACCACCACGATGCGCCAGGCTCTGGAGTGCTGCCACAAGGGCTGGGGCCAGAGCATCATCATCGGCGTTGCACCGGCAGGCGCAGAGATCAGCACGCGTCCATTCCAGCTCGTCACCGGCCGTCACTGGCGAGGCTCGGCCTTTGGCGGCGCAAGGGGCCGCACCGACGTGCCGAAAATCGTCGACTGGTACATGGAGGGCAAGATCAACATCGACGACCTGATCACCCATGTGCTGCCGCTTGCGCGCATCAACGAGGGGTTCGACCTGATGCATCGCGGCGAGTCGATCAGGAGCGTGGTCGTTTACTGAACCGTCCGGGGCGTGGCCGCGGCAGCCGGCAGGCGGACGCAACCTTTCATAATGTAAATTCATATGCGATAGTATGGAAGGAATTGATCCGCCGTACCGCCACCTTGAATCCTTCCCGCCCCGCAGACCGCTTTGACGCCGAGTACGACCTCATCGTATTGGGTTCGGGCGCGTCCGGCCTGACTACCGCGCTTGTCGCCGCAATCGAGGGCGCGCGCGTGCTGGTGCTCGAGAGCACGGCAAGCATCGGCGGCACAACGGCGCGCTCTTCCGGCACGCTGTGGATTCCCCCGGTTGGTGACAAGGAGGCCGCCACCTATCTGGATGCGCTGGTCGCAGACAAGGCGGATCGCGCGCTGCGCAAGGCGTTTCTAACCGCCGGTCCCGCGATGATCGCCTGCCTGAAAGTGCACGCCGGCTTCGAATTCCGGCCGTACCCGGCGCACCCGGACTATCGTCAGGCGTTGCCCGGAGCGGCCCAAGGGCAAAGGCCGCTGGAGCCGCCGGAATTCGATGGTCGTCTGCTCGGCGATGAATTCAATCGCGTAGGCTGGCCGTTGCCGGAGCTGATGCTGTTCGGCGGCATGATGCTGACGCGTGGCGAGGCGGCGCGGCTGTTGCGCGCCGGCCGTTCGATCGACGGAACGCTGCTTGGCATGCGCATGGTGTCGCGCTACCTCGCAGACCGGCTGCGTCATGGGCGCGGCACACGCCTGGTGCTCGGCAACGCGCTGGTGGCGCGCCTGTACAAGTCCGTGCTCGATCGGCAGATACCGGTATGGCGTGAAGCGCAAACCGTGCGCCTGATCGTCGACACCGAGGTGCGTGGCGTGCTGGTGCGCCACTATGGAAACGACTACCGGATACGGGCCCGTCGCGGGGTGGTGCTGGCCGGCGGCGGCTTTCCGGCGGGCAGTGCATTGCGCGAAAAATATTTCCGCGCGCCGATCGCGCGGTATACGCCGGCCTACGAAGGCTGCGTGGGCGACACGATCCGCCTTGGCCAGGAAGCCGGCGGC
>JBKJKT010000076.1:0-8001 GCA_046597415.1 Ramlibacter sp. | reverse complement strand
GCCCGGGTTTGCACTGCAGTAACTAAAGATCACACTGCGCGCACGGTTCGGATTGCGGATGCTGAAGTCGGGATGCGTCATCAGCTGCTTGACGATCGGCAGCACGTTGCCGCCGCGATCCGGTGCGCCCGCCTGCAGCGCAAACCACTTGTCCAACACCAGCGCTTCATCCTTGAACATCGCGTGAAAGCGCTGCAGGGCGGGTGTTGCCAGCTCATGGCCGCTCGTCACCAGGGCGGCGAGGGCGTTGAAGCGGTCGGTCATGTTGCTTGCGTCCTTGAAGCGCTGCAATGCCTTGCCGGGCCAAACCGGATCGGCATTGGCGCGGGACGACAGGCACAGTTGGCTGAGCGCCATGCCCGCAAGTGCACGGCGACCGGACGACACGGAGTCAGGTGAGTACGCACCGTTTTCGCTATGCGTCTCGAATGCCCATTCCCAGTCTGCGCGAAGTTGCTGCGCGATCTGCTCGCGCATGCTTTCGCGCACCGCATGGATGCGCTGCGGATCGACGAATTCGAGCTGTTCACCGATATAGCTCTCGGCAGGCAACGTGAGCGCAAGTTCCTTGAAAGCAGCGTCAAGCGTTGGATGGCGCAGCACCGTGCGAATCGCTTCGATGTATGGCGCGTCGAGGCGAATATCGGCCTGGGGCCCGTCCTGCGCGATGAACGCGAGTGCGCGATTGAGGGCGAGTCGCTGACCCGCTTCCCACCGATTGAATGGGTCTGTATCGTGCGCCAGCATCGTGAGCAATTGCTCGTCGGCATAGTCGAACTCCAGCACGACAGGGGCGCTGAAGCCTCGCAGGATGGAGGGAACCGGTGGGCCTTGCAAACCCGGAAACGTCAGGGTCTCGCTTACCTGCGTCATGACGTGCATGCCGTGGGTCAGTTCGCTGCCATCAGCGGCCAGAAGGCCCAGGCCAACCGGGATGACAAAGGGCTCTTTCTCCGCTTGCCCAGGCGTCGACGGGCAACTCTGTGCCAGCGTGAGGTTGTAGACGCCCGAATCTGCGTCGAAGCTGCCGCTGGCCTTCACGCGAGGCGTGCCCGCCTGGCTGTACCAGCGCTTGAACTGGGGCAACAGTTGCGCGAGCTTTGAATCGGGATTCGCGTCCGCGATGGCCTGCGCGAAGTCGTCGCAAGTGACGGCGCTGCCGTCATGGCGCTGGAAGTAAAGGTCCATGCCCTTGCGCAAGCCGTCGCGCCCCACCAGCGTCTGCATCATGCGCACGACCTCGGCGCCTTTTTCGTAGATCGTGACGGTGTAGAAGTTGTTGATCTCCAGGTACTGGTCGGGCCGTACCGGATGCGCCATCGGGCCTGCATCTTCCGGGAACTGCGCCGTACGCAACACGCGCACATCCTCGATGCGTTTCACCGCACGGGCCGAGGCCTCGCCCGCGAGGTCCATGCTGAATTCCTGATCGCGAAAGACCGTCAGGCCTTCCTTCAGCGAAAGCTGGAACCAGTCGCGGCAAGTGATGCGGTTGCCGGTCCAGTTGTGGAAGTACTCATGGCCGACCACCGATTCGATGTTGTTGAAGTCGGTATCGGTTGCCGTTGCCTGGCTCGCCAGCACGTACTTCGTGTTGAAGATGTTCAGGCCCTTGTTTTCCATCGCGCCCATGTTGAAGTCGCTGGTCGCGACGATCATGAAGCGCTCCAGGTCGAGCGACAGGCCGAACCGCGCTTCGTCCCACGCGACCGAAGCCATCAGCGAATTCATTGCGTGCTCGGTTTTGTCGAGGTCTCCGGGGCGCACATAAACCTGCAGCAGGTGCTCGTTGCCTGCGCGGGAAGTGATGCGTTGTTCGCGGGCCACGAGCTGGCCGGCGACGAGAGCGAAGAGGTAACTCGGCTTGCGGAACGGATCGACCCAGCGCGCGAAGTGGCGGCCGTCGTCCAGCTCGCCGCGCTCGACCAGGTTGCCGTTGGAAAGCAGCACCGGGTACTTGCGTTTGTCGGCGCGGATCAACACCGTGAAACTCGCCATCACATCGGGGCGATCCAGGAAATAGGTGATGCGCCGGAAGCCCTCGGCTTCGCACTGCGTGAAGAACGAATCGTTGCTGGTGTAGATGCCCGACAGGCTGGTGTTCTTCGCGGGCGCGCACGTCGTGAAAATTTCAAGATCGAAGGTCTCGGTGCCTGCAGGCACGTTCTCCAGCACGAGTGCGTTGCCGTCTATCTTGAACGAGGTGCCCTGGCCGTTGACCATCACACGCGCCAGGTTCAGCTCTTCGCCGTCCAGTCGCAGGGCCTGCGCGGGAACGTTGGGGTTGCGCCTGATCTTCATCCGGTTGAGCACCCGAGTCTTTTGCGGGTCGAGGTCGAAACACAGATCGACGTTGTCGATCCAGAACGCCGGCTCCTGGTAGTCGGAACGGTAGATCACGTTGCCATGTCCTTCACGCATAAAGGCTCTCCAGAAAGTTCGTCTTCATTACATGGATTGCGGCCCGACCCGCGACTGCAGCGCAATTGCTCATACGCCCTGCTTCAGGCTCGCCTCGATGAATGCATCCAGGTCGCCGTCCAGAACCTTTTGCGTCGCTGAAATTTCAACGCCCGTGCGCAGATCCTTGATACGGCTGTTGTCCAGCACGTAGCTGCGGATCTGGTGACCCCAACCCACATCGGTCTTGGTGTCTTCGAGCTTTTGCTGTTCTTCCTGGCGCTTGCGCATCTCGTGGTCGTATAGCCGCGAGCGCAGACGTTTCCACGCGACATCGCGGTTGCTGTGCTGGCTGCGGCTGTCCTGGCATTGCACGACGATGTTCGTGGGCAAGTGTGTCAGGCGCACGGCCGAATCGGTCTTGTTGATGTGCTGCCCGCCTGCGCCGCTGGCGCGGTAGGTGTCCACGCGCACATCGGCAGGGTTGATGTCGATCTCGATCGAGTCGTCAATCTCGGGATAGACAAATACGCTGGCAAAGCTCGTGTGACGGCCGCCCGATGAATCGAACGGCGACTTGCGCACGAGACGGTGAACACCGGTCTCAGTGCGCAGCAACCCGTAGGCATACTCGCCTTCGAGCTTGATCGTTGCACTCTTGATGCCCGCTGTGTCGCCAGGCGTCTCATCTTCGACGATGCTCTTGAAGCCCTTGCGTTCGGCGTACTTCAGGTACTGGCGCAAGAGCATGCTCGCCCAGTCGCACGCTTCGGTGCCGCCGGCGCCGGCCTGAATGTCCAGGAATGCGTTCAGCGAATCGGCGGGGTTGTTGAACATGCGGCGGAACTCGAGTTCCTCCACCAGCACCGCCAGCTTTGCGGCTTCAGCTTCGATGGTGGCAAGGCCTGCTACATCGCCTTCTTCCTTGCTCATCTCGAACAACTCGATGTTGTCCGCCAGTTCGCTGGTGAGGGTGGAGAGCGTGACAACCGTGCTGTCGAGCTGCTTTTTTTCGCGGCCCAGTTCCTGGGCTTTTTTGGGGTCGTTCCAGACTTGCGGGTCTTCGAGCGATGCGTTGACCGTTCTCAGGCGTTCGGATTTGGCATCGAAGTCAAAGATACCCCCGAAGCTCTTGCGTGCGCGAGGAAAGGTCTGCGAGTTGAGTGCCGATGGCGTTGATTTGTTCTGCTTCCATGATGGTCTTCCGAGTGAATCATGGATTGTGTCATGAGGAGCGAACGCATCAGCCCCGGCTGCCTGACCGTGGCGCTACTGCTGGAACGCGCCGAGTCGGGCCTGTGCGCCGCGGTTGCCCATGGTGGCCGCGCGCTCCAGCCACTTCACGGCCTGCGTGGCGTCGCGTGCCACCGTATTGCCTTCGAGGTAGGCAATGCCCAGGAAGTAGCTCATTTCACCTCGGCCATATCGGATTCCGTCGGGGGTGGCCTTGCCGGACCGCTTGACCACGGCCGGAATGTCGCCCTGTCCCGTCGCATAGGCATGCATCTGCTGGACGGTTGCGTTGAAGAACCTGTCGCGGGCCTGGGCTGCCGCGGCCTTGTTGGGCGAAACCGCGACAAGCTGGTCGGCCAGGACCGGCAGTGCTTCGAACGGCGTCATGCCGCCCACCATGCGCGGTGAATACCAGGCACGAAGCATCACCCTGTCCAGGGGCAGCAGGCCATCGACCTTCCACGGGAAATAGCTCAGCACGGTCTGGCCCGCAGGATGCCCGCGCACGCCCATCATGTGCATCGCTTCGTGATACGCGCAGCGCCAGGCGTCCTTGTTGCGCATCTGGATGGTGGCGCCGTCGATGCGGGTTTCCGTCTTGAAGTCGAGCACCGTCACGCAGGGCTGCATGTCTTCGAGCTGGTTGTCGGGAATGATTTCAACGTTGAGGTTGGCCTGCTGCTCGGCCGCTGGCAGGGCGCTGACATCGATGAGATTGATGCCGGCCTCAGCGGTAACCGATCGAAGTGCCTTGAGCGTGTGTTCGCGATGTTGTGCGAGGTTGACACCGTGCAGACGTACCCGGATGTCGCCTTCCCATCGCACGATACGGGTCGGCGTGCCGCTTTGATGCCAGAGCACCTCCCAAAGCGTCGCCAAGCCCTGGTCGAACTCATCGGCCACAGCACCGAGAGGCAAGAGGCAAGCTGCCAGCAGACCGAAGAACTTTGCGCGCATCCGATTGACTCCGAGCACCGTTTTGGTGGCTGGAGTGTGAGGTAGGACGCGTCCTACCTCAAGCCCTGTTACGTTCTGGTTCTCAGCTGAGCTTCATACCGGTAATTTTTCGCGCTGTCAGACGGCGCCTACACCGCAATGAACTCTTCAATTAGTCCTGCCACGGCCTGGGGCTGGTCGTGGTGCAGCATATGCCCGGCCTCTTGAACGACCGCGACCCGCACATCCGGGACCGACTTGAGGCGTTCGTGGTACTCGGCCAGGGTGTACTTGCCCTGCCACCACTGCGAAAGACTGTCGTGACTGGTTTCGACGGCCAGCGTGGGGGCGGTGATCGCCTTGAAGGTCTCGAGCACTTCGGCCACCTGGTAGAGGTTGGCATTTGTGATCTTGTGTGCCGCATCACCCAGGATTCGCCACTGGCCGTCATCTGCCTGCGCGGCCCAGTGCTGGGCCAGCCAGTCGGCCTTGTCTTGCGTAAGACGCCCGTTGGTTTTCATCAACCGCGCTGCAACTCCTGCAGCTGACGTGTAGGGCTTGAGCGCCATGTCGCCGCGATGGAATGCCTTGAGTTCATCCATCCATTTGGCGAGGCGCCTGGGTGCCATCGAAGGGCGGGTCGCTGCCATTCCAAACCCTTCCAGGTTGACCAGCCTACGGATGCGGTCGGGGCGGGTGCCCGCATAAAGCATCGCGACGTTGCCGCCCAGGCTGTGGCCGACGAGATTGACGGGGGCATCAGGCGAGTAGTGGTCCAGCAGGAAATCGAGGTCGGCGAGGTAGTCGGGGATCCAGTAGTTGTCCACCGGGTTGCCGGTGGTCTGGCCGTAGCCGCGCCAGTCGGGCGCAATCACGTAGTGGTCGGTCTTGAACGCATCCACCACAAACTGCCACGACGCGGCCACATCCATCCAGCCATGCACCAGGACGAGGGGGACCTTGCCTGAGGCGGGTGCGCCCCAGGTGAGCACGTGGTAATTCTGGTTGCGGATGGGCGTGAACCCGCTGCGGGCTGGCTTCTTGGCTTGGTACATGCGTCCGATGATAAGTACCCGCTGTGGAACGCTTGGGCGAGAGCGGTTACCAAGATCAAGAGCTGCAATGTTGCTGTCCAGGAGCACACCTTGAAAAACATCAACTCACCAGGAACTGCGCGAGGTTCTGATTTGAACCCTGCGGGAAAAGTCTTCACGGAAGAGGATTACAAGACAGGCGTCGTCCAGCAGCATGTGGACGAACTGCATGCATTGACTCTGGAGGCGTCGGCGCCGCAGGCAAACCGCAAAAAGCGTGGCGAGAAGCAGGAACTTTCGCCTGCGACCTTTCACTTTCGGGACCTTCCTGACGACGTGGTGAGCCTCGTGCCGCCATTTCTGACACATTGGGAGGCGAGGGAGTTTGGCAGCACATCTCGCCGAAACAGCCTGATCGTCACCGACCATCCGGGGTTCACGCTGACGCGGCAGGCGTTGACTAGCGGGTTGTTGCGATTGACCAGGCAGTTAATGGAGGCCATCCATCGGCACGAGGCGAAAGTTGACGCGATCACGCCGTCGTATCTGAATGAGCTTGACGGTGATGAGTACTTTTCGGCGCTCGACAAGATCAACTCAAGCACGCACCAGGTTGCGCTGGATGGGGCCAGAAATCAATGGGCCAATCACGTGACGCCCGAGAGGGAGGCTCAAATCCGGCAGATCCTCGACAGCGATCCGGGTCACCAGACACTTCGCCTCATGCTGCAGAGGTCCGATCTGTTTCTTGAGCAGTTGGATAGCGGCCAGTTTGCCTCCATCGAACAGGCGGCGCTGCGCGAAGTCGCCGGTGTCCTGGACTCTTTCGGCCAAGGACTCCTTGCGGACGCGGTGGCACTGCACGAGAGCAGTCCTGATGAGCACTCGGCCACACAACTGCGACACCAACTGGTCGCCTTGCGACAACGGGTGCTGGTCGAAGCGGCGAGCGGTATCGTCGCTGGGAGCCGATGACTGGCGAGAGCAAGACAGGGCGGATTTCTGCTTGGGTCAGCTCGCGCACGCGGATGGGCTGTCGCTCCTGCGTGGAGGCATTCACCGTCCGGGTGGCGAGGCTTCTGTCTACGCTGAGGGTCGATACCATTTCGCAGGACTGCGATTTCCGCAGCGAAGGAACAAACGCATGAACCCCACAGGATTACCCGCCAGCCCCCGAAGCTCGACCGCCGGACTCAATCCCGCCGGCAGGGATTTTTCGAAGCAAGACTACAAAGATGGCACGGACCAGCGTCATGTGGACGAGTTGCACGCGATGACATTGCAAGGCAGCGAAGGCCACGCGCAACACCCGAAGACCAGGGGCACCCTCGCGCTCACGCCGGTCACTTTCCGATTTAGCCACTTGCCCCAGGATCCAGCAGATGTGATGTTTGGGTTGCTGACGCACCCCGACCGCGAGGCATTCGCCAACACGTCGCGCAGTTGCGCCCAACTGGTGACCGACCATCCCGGTTTTTCGCTGACCCACCAGGCATTGACCCTCGGATCCTTGCGCCTGACCCGACAACTGGCTAAGCGGCTGCGGCAGCACGAGCAGGCGAGCGATACATTCCGCACGCTTCAGATCCAGTCCGAGCTGTCGGGCAGCAATCACATGTCTGCGGCCAGAGAGGCCGCCATTCGAGGCATCCTTGAGACCGGTGTCAATCCGGACTGTCGTACGCTCCTGCAAAGGTGCGACGCGTTTCTGGCGCAACTCGACACCGGTGCAGCGCTCGATCACGACGCCATCATGGAAGTCGTCAACACGCCCGGGCTGGGGCTCATCAGCGAATGGCTGCTCAAGATGGCACTGGACAGCCACACCAGAAGTCCCTGCGAAGCCTCTGCAACATATCTGCGGCAGCGGCTCATCGAATTGCGGCAGGAGGTCCTGATGCTTGCGGCGCGCGCTATCGCCGGGCAGTGAACAAGCGGCGTGCCATGGGGCAGAGCCGGAATTGGTACATTCTGTCGATCATCGGAGCATCGACATGGCGGCCAGCAATCACCTCGACATCGAGCACGGCAGTAACAACTACGCCGCCATGCACGCAAGCTTTGGTTGGGACGTGCCAGCGCAATTCAACATCGCCCAGGCCTGCTGCGTGCGTTGGGCGGCACAGCCCGATGCCATAGAACGCACCGCGATCCGCGCGCACGGCGTGGAGGCTGGTGCTGAATTCCTGTCGTACAAGGAACTGCACATCCGCGCGAACGCGCTGAGCAATCTGCTGGTGTCGCTGGGCGTGAAACGCGGCGACCGCGTGGCGGTGGTGATGCCGCAGCGTTTTGAAACTGCAATCGCCTACATGGCGATTTTCCAGATGGGCGCAGTTGCGATGCCCCTTTCGATCCTGTTCGGCCCCGAAGCGCTCGAATACCGTCTGCAGGACAG
>JBKJKT010000044.1:0-29157 GCA_046597415.1 Ramlibacter sp. | reverse complement strand
CCGTGGCAAGGAGCCAATGATGAATATGGCGTCTTACCTTCGTTGCTCAAGGGCACTGCTGCACTGTTACTTCTGTCCGTGAATATGGCGCAGTGGCTGCAGTGCAGCCGTGGAAGTGGGCGCATAGGCGCGGCGCAAGGCCTCGCAACGCTGGCTGGAGTCCTGGTAGGTGAAGCGTCCGCATCCCGGAGGAACACGCGGGTATCAATCGGATTGGCGCCTCGTCCTACACACAATCTCCAACTGCCGTGACACAATGTTTGAGTCTGGTATTGCGGGTGGCATATTGCCGCTCGAAACCAGCGAGGAGACCCTCCATGGATCAAACACGACGCGCAATCGCAATGGGCGCCGCTCTTTGCGCCCTGGCAGGCGCTACCTCGGTCCTTGCGGCGAAAGACGACGACAAGGCCAAAGGCAGCGGGCAGGGCAAAACCAAGAAACCCAAGCACAAGAACGGTAAGGACCTGCTGGGCGACAAGATCAAGAAAAACGGCAAGCACAAGATCGCCCAGAATGGCGGGCACGGCATCACCGTCGACGTGAAGGACGGCAAGATCGCGGCCTTCCTGGTCAAGCACGACAAGAAGGGCGACGTTGCGGTCAAGAAGTACAAGACCAACAAGAAGATGGCTGCGCTGGATGCCCCGCAGTCCCCTATCGTGCAGGTACAGTACAACGTCGGAACGACGTGGATTGGCTACTCATACATTGACGACTGGGGCTACGAAGAGATCTGGTGGTACCCGTACGACATGATCCTCGACGGCGACACTGGCGCCATCGAGTACGTTGCAGCTTACTGAGGCATGGGTCGCAGGGTTAAGGAGGCAACATGCCAGACACTCAGAATTTCTATCAGCCGCTGGACCCCGGCCGCATCGATCCGTTGGACAGCGCAGGGCTGCAATACTGGTGCAAAGAACTTGCTTGCACTGAGGCCGAGCTGACCCAAGCAATTTCCGAAGTCGGCGAGCATGTCGCGGCGGTCCGAGAACACCTTGCCAAGCCTCGCTGACAGATTTCGCCTTGAAGTCCTACATGCACATGGCTGTGCATGCATGCTTCCACGCTGTTCACCATCGGCGGCAGCCAGGCCGTCAGTCACCCCTTGCCCAATGCAGGCCTGCCGAACAGCGTAGAGCTGTCGCTGATAGGTCCCAGTTCGGCGGTGGCCTCCAACAACGCCGGGGCCAGCTCGTGCATCCGTTCCATGCCCAGTCGCGTGCGCGGTCCGGCAACACTGATGACGCCGATCACGACGCCACGACGCACGACCGGCGCAGCGACCGCGCTCATTCCCGGCGCGAACACCTCATCGATAACCGCGTAGCCCCTCACCCGCGCCGCGTGCAGGAAGCCCAGCAGGGCTTTCACGGTGGTGGGCGCGTTGGGACCGAACTCACTCGGCTTGCCCAGGCCCTGTCGCAGCACCAGTTCCAGGGCACGTTCGTCGCTGAGCGACATCAGCCAGGCGTGCCCCGAGGCGGTACACGATAGCCTCGCGTCGGCGCCCATGTCCGGGTCGTAACGCATCCCACGCTGGCGCACCCCTTGCGACTTGGCGACGAAAGTCAGTCGATCGTCATCGACGATCGACAGCCGCACCAATTCGCCGGAGACCTGCGCGATCCGCTCCAGCAGCGGCTCGGCGATATCGACAATGCCACCGCTGCTGAGAAATCCCAAACCGAGCGAAACGATCTTGGTGGTGAGCACATAGTCGCCTTGCGCTCGCGTCTGGCGAACATAGTCAAGGCGCTGAAGGTCAGCCAGCAGCCGGTGACAGGCAGATAGCGGTATCCCCAGGTCCGTCGCGATCAGCGAGATCGGCAGGCCCTGCGGGTACCGGGTCAAGTGCTCCAGGACGGAGAACCCGCGATCGATGGCGATGCTCATGATTTTTCTTTATGTGAAATCAATTTCCAGTTTAGAAAGATTGTCTCACCGCGCCCGCAAGATCGGCGGCAACAAGGCGCTGGAAAGTTTCAGGAGACACGAATGGGCAATTGTCGGCATCAGACAGACCAGGCACGTCAGGCAGGCCAGGCATGAGCAAGCTGGTCTATGTCCTCAACGGACCCAACCTCAATTTGCTCGGCGTGCGAGAGCCCGAGCTTTACGGCAGCACCACGCTGGCGCAAGTCCGGGAGTTGTGCGACCGGGTGGCGCGCCAACTAGACCTCGAATGCGAGTTCCGCCAGACCAACCACGAAGGCCTGATGGTGGACTGGGTTCAGGAAGCGCGCGATAAGGCCGACGCCATCGTCATCAATCCGGCCGGGCTGTCATTCCGATCGATCCCGCTGCTGGACGCGCTCAAGACTTTCGACAAGCCCATCGTCGAAGTCCATCTGACCAACATTCACCGACGCGAACCGTTGTACCAGCACTCGCTCGTATCACTTGCCGCAACCGGTGTGATCTGCGGGTTGGGCGCGTTCGGCTATGAGTTGGCGATCCGCGCGCTGGCGAACCGGATCGCGCAGTAGCATCCCCTTCAATTTTCTTCACAATGACTCACAGGAGACAACCATGAACCATTCCATCGATCGCCGCACCCTGCTGGGCGCCGGGGCTGCGCTTGCCGCAGGCGCAGCACTTCCCGCATGGGGCCAGGCGCCACAGACACTGCGTTTTGCCGCCGTGTTTTCCGACAAGGACATCCGCGCGGACATGATGAAGGCGTTCGCCAAAGACGTGGAAGCCGATTACAAGCTTGAACTCCACCTGAACTCGACCCTCTTTCGCCAGGGCACCGAACTGGTGGCCCTGCAGCGCGACAACCTCGAGATGGGCAACATCGCGCCGCAGGACTTTGCCAAGCAGGTGCCCGCGTGGTCGCTTCTGACGGCGGCCTATGTGTTCCGGGACTCCAGCCATCTCAATGCTTTTTTTGCCAGTGACGCCGGGGCGCAGATGAAGAAGATGGTCGAAGACCAGGTCAAGGTGAAGATCCTCGGGCCAACCTTCTTCGGCACCCGCCACGTCGGCCTGAAGCCAAAAAAGAAGATCAACGTTCCGGCCGACCTGCAGGGCGTGAAGCTGCGCATGCCGCCCGGCGATGCATGGCAGCTCCTGGGCCGCTCGATCGGCGCGAACCCTACACCCATGGCCTATGCTGAGACGTACACCGGCCTGCAGACCGGTGCTGTCGACGGGCAGGACAACCCGCTTCCCAACATCCAGAACATGAAATTCAACGAGGTCATGTCGCAGATCGTGCTGACTTCGCACCTGGTGGCGTTCGACCTGCTCACGGTCAACATGAAGACCTGGAACGCGATGAGCCCGCAAAAGCAGCGCGCCTTCCAGGCCGCCGCCGACAAGGCAATCGCCTGGAGCGCAGCAGAGCACCAGAAGCGCGAAGCCGAACTCGCTGACACCTTTCGCAAGGGCGGGCTCGACGTGTACGTGCCCAACATCAACGCCTTCCGCGATCATGCGCAGAAGGTGTACCTGGCCTCTGACGAGGCCAAGTCCTGGCCGGCAGGCATGCTGGACAAGATCAACGCGATCAAGTGACCCGGCGCCCGATGTTCGACCGGGTGCTCGGGCATCTGCACCGCTTCGCCGAAGCGGTCGCGGCTGCCCTGCTGGCGGTGATCTTCGTCGCGTTCATTGTCCAGATCGTCCTGCGCTACGTGTTCAACTGGCCGGTCGGCTGGACCACGGAGCTTTCGCTGGCCGCGTGGTTATGGCTGGTGTTGTGGGGCGCTGCTTTTGTACTGAAGGACGACGAGGAGATCCGCATTGACCTGCTGGTCGACAGGCTCGGCCGCACCGGCCGGCGCGTGGTGACCGCAGTCGCAGCCCTCGCGATCCTTGTGCTCTTCGGCATGTCGCTGAAGCCCTCCTACGAATACGTGGCATTCATGAAGGTGGAAAAGAGTTCCTACATGGGAATTCGCATGGACATCACCTATTCGATCTACGTCGTGTTTGTCGTTGCGGTGCTGCTGCGTGCAGCGCGCACGCTGGTGCGCGCCATTCGCGGCACGCTGCCCGAGCCACGCGCTCCCGGCGCAACTTCCTCTGCCCTGTGAACTTCACCAGCCCCTTCGCGCTCGCGCTCTACGCCATCATCGGTCTCAGTCTGCTCGGCGTGCCCGTCGGCCTCGC
The DNA here is from genome assembly GCA_046597415.1 of Ramlibacter sp. Lineage (GTDB taxonomy): Bacteria > Pseudomonadota > Gammaproteobacteria > Burkholderiales > Burkholderiaceae_C > Ramlibacter. The sequence goes on along the minus strand of JBKJKT010000044.1, from coordinate 25,035 downwards.
CATGATCGGTGGCTCTGTGCTGTACCTGGCCCTCAAGGGCATGGACATGGGTGCGGCAGCCGAGCAGTTGCTCAACGGCACCTACTCCAGCTTTCTGTTGCTGGCGATTCCGCTGTTCATCCTGGCTGCCACCATCATGAGCAACGGCAGCATCCTGGAGCGGCTGCTGCGCTTTTGCAATGCGCTGGTCGGCCGTTTTCCAGGGGGTCTGGCGCAGGTCAATGTGCTTCAAAGCGTGGTGTTCGCCAGCATGTCCGGCAGTGCACTTGCAGATGCTGCAGGCTCGGGCAAGCTTATGCAGGAGATGATGACGCGCAAGAAAAGGTACACGCCCGAATTTGCCGCCGCCCTGAGCGCGGTGTCATCCGTACTTGGCCCGATCCTGCCGCCGTCGATTCCGCTGGTGCTGTATGCGCTGGTGTCGGGCACATCGATCGGCTATCTGTTCATCGCAGGCGTGTTGCCCGGACTGCTGCTCGGCGGTGTGCAGATGGGCCTGATCTGGTGGCTGGCCAAGACGCGCAATTTCCCGCTGGAAGCGAAGGTGCCGCTTCGCGAAATGCCGCGTATCACCCGCGAAGCTTTTCCGGCCTTGATGCTGCCGGTGATCCTGCTCGGATGCCTCTACACCGGCGTGACCACGCCGACAGAAGCAGCCGGAGTGGCCGCGGCTTATGCACTGCTGATCTCGGTTGTCCTCTACAAGCTGCGCTGGAGTGCGTTCTACGACTCACTGCTCGCGAGCGCCCGCATGAGCATCTCGATTGGCATGCTGATTGCGGGCGCTCTGGTGTTCAACTACGTCATCACCTCGGAGAACATTCCGGCAACGCTCAGCCGGCTGCTCGGCGGGCTCGAGCTCTCGCCGCTGACCTTCCTGCTGGTGGTAAACCTGCTGCTTCTGCTCCTGGGTGCGTTCCTGGAAGGCTCCACGATCATCCTGGTAATCCTGCCTGTATTGCTGCCGACTGCCACGGCGCTGGGCATCGACCCGGTGCACTTCGGCGTGATGGCGGTGCTCAACATCATGATCGGCCTGGTCACGCCGCCTTACGGGCTGCTGCTGTTCATGATGATGAAGATCGCCAACGTGCGCATGGGACCACTGGTGCGCGAGGTCTGGCCGTTCCTGGTCGTGATGCTCGCCGCCCTGACGGTCGTGACCTTCTGGCCTGGCTTCGTGCTGGCGCTTCCCCGCCTGGCGGGTTACGCGGGATAACGATGGCGGCAGACAAGCTCTTGTGCGGCCTTATCGGGGCTGGCATTGGGCAGTCGCTCACGCCGTCCATGCAGGAGGAGGAGGCACGCCAACAGGGACTGCGCCTGCACTACCAACTGATTGATCTCGACCTGACAGCGGGCTCGCCCGCGCAGCTGCCTGCACTACTCACAGCGGCGCGAATCATGGGCTTCAGGGGTTTGAATATCACCTACCCATGCAAACAGTCGGTGGTCCCCCTGCTGGACGATCTCTCGACCGAGGCGCGTGCGATGGGCGCCGTAAACACTGTGGTGAATAACGACGGCCGCCTCGTGGGCCACAACACCGACGGCTCGGGCTGGGCATGGGGCTTTGTGCGTGCGCTGCCGGGCGCCGAACTGTCGCGCGTCGTCTTGCTGGGCGCGGGTGGCGCCGGTGCCGCAGTTGCTGATGCCGCCTGCCGGCTCGGAGTGACGCAATTGCGAATCGTGGATTCCGATCCCGAGCGTGCGACGACGCTTGCAGATGCGCTCAACGCCCGGTTCGGCAAGCGTGCGGTTGCGCTTGCGCTTGCCGATCTCGCCGAAGCGATTGCTGGCGCCACCGGATTGATCCACGCGACGCCAACGGGCATGGACAAGCTGCCGGGCAGTGCCGTGCCCGCCGCCTTGCTGCGGCCTGAGATGTGGGTGTCGGAGATCGTCTACTTTCCCATCGAGACCGAACTGCTCAAGGCCGCAAGAGCCGCAGGATGCCGTACGGTCGATGGCGGCGCGATGGCCGTAGGGCAGGCCATCGGTGCCTTCGAGCTGTTCACAGGTCGGACGGCCGATTCCGCTCGCGTCGAAGAGCATTTGCGCCGCATGCTGGCCGCGCGTTCATCGCACTGGTCGCGTTAACCCGCAACGTCTCAGGGAGTTTACTGCGCGCCACCGTGGCGCAACGACCTCAGTGGTGCATCGAATCGCTGACGCACTAGGCTCCCTGGCGCTCTTTTACTTGGGCGTGCCTCGCATCCGGGATTCCACTTCGGTCCACGGCACACTCCCGTTCTTGCCTTTCGCTTGCATCGCTTTCCACATAGCAGAGTGGTGACTGTTCCACTCTTTCCTGGAAATCATGCCGTCGCGGTTAGTGTCCATGATCCTGGCATTCGCGCCCATTTCGGCCGTCGTTTGCGCAGTGCCGCCAGAGGCCATCGGGTTGAGCTGCGCCGGCGCGGTGGTTCCGGCAGGACCAGCCGTCGGACTGCGAGCTGCCGTCGAAGCTCCCGCGGCTTTCTTGGCGTTGACCCGGTCCTGGGCGATGGCCGCCGGAGCGCCTCCTGAACCGCTCGGATAAGTTTGCGCCGGCGGGGTGTCCAAAGTGCCCTTGGGTGCCTGCGCGAGTACCGTGCCGCACGCTACCAAGGCCAGCCCTGTAATGAGATATTGCTTGTACATCGTTCGCTTTCTACAAATAGAGCAACATGCTCCCGAGTAGATTGATCTAACCGTTAAACAGAAGTTGTAGGACGGGAGACCCGGCGCTTGGCACATTTTTCGCACCCCGGCAGACGCCTGGTCCTACGTCGAAGGAATGTGTGCCGCCCGATATCAGCAAGCAAAACCAGCGAACACAGCCTCGTGTTGGTCGCGGTAGCGTTCGCATTGGCCGGCGCAGTGAAGGGCGCGTCAGGCCTGGGACTGCCGACCGTGGCCATCGGCTTCTCAGCCTGGTTATGCCGCCAGCAGCAGCGGCGGCTTTACTGGTGGTTCCCTCGCTTGCAACGAATCTGGTGCAATGCCTGGGGGGCAGCTACACCCGCGCCCTGGTCAAGAGATTGGGCCGCTCTGGGGAGCGGTCTTCGTTGGCGTTTACTTCGACCCGTTGCCCGCCCTTGCCGAGGCCAGCAGCGCGGTCCGGCAGCATTCGCCGGCCTGTACGCAGGTTCACTGCTGCGCGGGCATATGGATGCGACCGTGTTTCGCCGCGTACTGTTCGCCTCGTTCGTGGCGCTGGGTGGGGCGATGGTCATCAAAGAGCTGGTTTGATAAGCACCACTTTTTCTCGCGACAGCGGTCAAGCCGAGGTCCGGTCCTACAGGCTGCGCAGTGCAAGCAGGCATAAATGCAAGGATGATTGAACCACCTGAAAGAACGACATGAAGACGCTCCGTTATGCCGCTGCATCATTGCTTGTTGCCTTGGGATTGCAAATTCCGGCATTCGCCGCCCAACATACTGGGGTCGCCACGGCTGACGGCACGAAGCAAGGCGGTAGTGCCGAAACAATGCGGGATGGAAAGAGGAAGCAAAAGAATGCTGAGGCGTCCTACCGGGCTGCGCGGAAAGCTTGTTTGGGCAAGCAGGTAGAGAAGCAGGAGGTCTGCTTGCGCAAGGCGAAGGCCAAGCACACGCGGATCGTCAGAACCGAAGTGGACCGGGCCCGCGCGGTCGAAAAATCGGTTCAGGCCGACTCATCGAAAGCCGTCCAGACTCAATCGGCCCAAGTCAGCGCCACTGGCATTGCACCGCCCGCAGTCGACCGCCGTACTCCCGGCAAGCCCGCAAGTTCGAGCAAATAGTGCTTTGCGCCGGCAGGAAGCCCGGTCGCGGGCGGAACCGGTCTGCACATGGCGCTGGCGTTGTGCCGCGACGCGTAATCCCGGCTCAACGCCGACGGCGACCGTCAGCCCGCACCCGGAGTGCTGCAGTCAGGGCCTGCTGGACCCACGGGCGCATAAGGTCAGGGGAGTCCATGGCCTCGGTCGGCGGCGTCCAGAACTCCGCGCCCTGCGGCCTCCCTTGGCGCGTGTACTCAAACCGCCGGCCGCCTGCGGCCTCGAAGCGATGCCGACTCTCCTGGTCCGCCTTCAGGTACAGCGCGTCTGCTATCACGATCGCCACGAAAACATCGTCCAGGTACACGCCATACCCACCGAACTTGCGTCTGGTGCGCACAGCACGGCGGGCGCCAGCAGTTCCGTGCAGTAAGCGGCGAAATCGGCTTGTGAACTCATCATTGCAATGGTAGTCATTCCACCTCCGGCAGGGAACCGTGGGCGCGCGGCCGAGACTCAGTGGAGTGGGCTCGCGCAGGCCCGGTTCTGTGGGACGATATGTCTCACGTGAGGTGCCTGCGATGTGGTTTGACAGCTGGTCTGGTGTTATTCGCGTCGTGGTTGTCGGCACTGCAGCGTACGTGTCACTGGTGTTGTTGCTGCGAATCTCGGGTAAGCGAACCCTGAGCAAGCTCAACGCGTTCGACCTGGTCGTCACGGTTGCGTTAGGGTCCACGCTCGCGACGGTGCTGTTGTCCAAAGATGTAGCGGCGGCAGAAGGTCTTGCGGCCTTTCTGGTACTCATCCTGGGGCAATTCATCATCTCCTGGCTATCGGTGCGATTCAGCTTCGTGAGCAAGCTCGTCAAGTCCGAACCCCGAGTGCTGCTCTGGCGTGGCCGGCCGCTGCCACACGCCTTGCGGAGCGAACGGGTAACCGTGAAGGAGCTGGAGTCCGCGGTGCGCGGTGCCGGGCTCGATTCGCTGGGCAGTGCGGGCGCGGTGATTCTGGAGACTGATGGCAGTTTGCAGGTGGTCCGCGACGTGGATGGGGACGGGTCTTTGTTGCCCATTGAGGAAGTTCAACGGGGGTTTAATGCATAGCGAACGCGTGGAGTTCGAAGGCGCATCGGGGCAGATGCTTGCAGGGCGACTCGACAGTCCGAAGGGCCGACTGCGCGGGCAGGCGTTGTTTGCGCACTGCTTCACATGCGGCAAGGACTCACTCGCGGCGTACCGTGTCTCGCGGGCGCTGGCCCGTCAGGGAATCGCGGTTTTTCGCTTTGACTTTACGGGGTTGGGCGACAGCAGCGGGGACTTCGCAAACACAAACTTCTCCTCCAACATCGCAGATCTTGTTGCCGCCGCGATCCATCTGCGGGGAATGGGACGCCCGCCCGATCTGCTGGTTGGCCATAGCCTGGGTGGGTCTGCGGTGCTGGCTGCAGCGCACCAGCTTCCAGAGGTACGCGCCGTCGCGACGATCGCGGCGCCCAGCGATCCTGCTCATGTCGCAGGCCTGCTCCCAAAAAACTTGCTGCAGGTGGGTCCGGATCAGCCTGTAGAGGTGGAGCTGGGAGGTCGAACCTTCCGGATCCAGCGGCAGTTTCTCGACGATGCTGCCGAGCACCAGCTGTTGCGCCAGATCAGCACGCTGGGCCGTGCATTGCTGGTACTGCACTCTCCGTCCGACGAGGTGGTGGAGATCGCCCACGCGACACGCATCTTCGTGGCGGCGGCTCATCCCAAGAGCTTTGTCTCCCTTGACGGGGCGGACCATCTGCTCGCAAAAAAGGGCGAAGCAATCTATGCGGCCGAGGTGATCGCTGCCTGGAGCTCGCGCTACTTTGCCCGGAATCCGGCCTCGCCCCAAGACACCCCACGCGTGCCGTGAAGTGGGACCTTTACGTCGCTTGCCAGGGGCGCATGGCCCGGCACCAGCGGAACACCATGCTCGCGCGGCGGTTTCGCTTGACCGCCTTTCCTGCCGGCAGCAACATGAGGGATGAGTCTCCCCATCCTGTTGCGCCGCCGGCTGATCGTGCTTTCTGCCGCCCTGGTGGTGCCTCACCGGCGTGCCGACGCCGAGCCCCCCCAGCAGCGCTGGTACGAGGCTGCCCAATCCATGCGCCAGCTCGCGCTAAGTGGGGGTGACCAACCTTATGGTGCAGTGGTGGTCCAGGCCGGTCGCATCGTCGGGCAGGCGCCCAGCCGCGTAGTGCAGCGCAACGATCCGAATGCGCACGCAGAACGGGAAGCGATCCGCGATGCCCGTGAGCGCCATGGTGCGCAGGTACTCAGCGGGGCGGTGCTGTATTCGACATCGCGCCCCTGTGCCCTGTGCGAGGCCGCTGCTGCTCAGGCGGGCATCGCCCGGATGATCCACGGGGCCAGCTTGCAGGACGCTGGGGTGCCCGTCCGATGAGAGGGGTTCATCGGCGTTCGCTGCTTGCATTCGCTGTGGCCACAGCCGGTGGTTTCGCGGCGGCGCAAGGCCGGCCCTTGCTGGTTGACGCCGCCGGTCGCGGCGATCTGGCGCGGGTACAGGCGCTGCTGCGCGCCGGGGACTCCATCGAGCTGCGGGACGCCGTCGGTCGCACAGCCATCCTGGCGGCAACGGACGGGAACCACCTGGACGTCGTCCGCGAGCTGATCGCACGCGGGGCGAACGTCAACGCACAGGATGACCGGCGTGACAGCGCATTCCTGCTGGCGGGGGCACGCGGCTACACCGAGATCGTGCGCGCCACGCTGGCTGCCGGCGCGGACCTCAATAGCACCAATCGCTACGGCGGCACCGCCCTGATCCCGGCGTGCCATTACGGCCACGTCGATACCGTGCGCCTGCTGCTCACGACTGCCATCGACGTGAACCATGTCAACAACCTCGGGTGGACGGCGTTGCTGGAAGCGGTGATCCTGGGCGACGGAGGTCCTGCACATACCGAAATCGTTCGCCTGCTGGTGGCCCGCAAAGCCGATGTGGCGCTCGCCGATCGGGACGGCGTCACACCGCTGGCGCATGCGCGCCGGCGTGGGCAACGCGCAGTGGCCGACATCCTGGTGCGGGCGGGCGCACGCTGAGCGTGCAAGAGCGACAGTCGCACGCTGAGCGTGCAAGAGGGACGAAGCAGTCCGTCGGATTGCCCTAATCTTCCGCATCACAACCGCTTCATCAACCAAAGGAGACACCGTGCCCCACTACTCATCACTTTCAGCCGACCTCATGCCGGATGTCCCGGGAGTCGGGCGCATCCTGCTCAATCGTCCCGAAAAACTCAATGCCATCAGCGCCGGGATGCCGGGGGAGATCCGCGCCGCAGTCGAATGGATGGAAGCTCAGGACGAGGTCCACGTCATCCTGATCGAAGGCGCAGGCCGTGCCTTCTGTGCGGGCTACGACATGGACCTCTATGCGGAAGGCGAGGGTGACCACCCCTGCAAGCAGGAGGGCAAGCCCTGGGACCCACTCGTGGATTACGCGTTCATGAAACGGACCACCGAGAACATCATGTCGCTGTGGCGAACTTCCAAGCCGACGGTGGCGAAAGTCCACGGTTACGCCGTTGGCGGAGGCAGCGACATCGCGCTCTCCTGCGATCTTCTCGTGATGAGCGACGACGCACGGATCGGCTACATGCCGACGCGGGTTTGGGCTGCCCCACCACGGCCATGTGGACGTATCGTCTCGGCCCCGCGCGCGCCAAGGAGATGATGTTCACCGGCGACACGATAGACGGCGTCCAGGCGGCTGGCTGGGGTCTCGCTAACCGGTCTGTGCCTGCGGACCAACTGGACCAGGCGGCGCTGGAACTGGTGCAGCGCATCGCCGGGGTGCCCAAGTCACACCTTGCCATGCACAAGATGGTGGTCAACCAGGTCATGCTGACAAACGGCCTGGAACAAACGCAGATGATGGCAACTGTCTTCGACGGAATCACCCGACACAACCCCGAAGGTCTCTGGTTCCGGCGCTACTCCCAGGTTCATGGCTTCAAGAAGGCTGTCGAATGGCGCGATAGTGGCCGGCATATCCCGGAAGGTGATGAGGCCCGGCGGTCGATTGCGGATCTCGAAAAACAAATCTCCGTCAGATAGGTTTCGCGACGCGATTAGGCGCGCCGTCCTGTGCCCAATGGTTGTGCCTTGTAAGAGCATTCCTACGCGAAACCTGACGATGTCGACCTAGAATTATTTCATGAACGTCGCCCTCAAACCCGCATCTGTTGCCAATCTTGACATTCCGCTTGAGCGGGACGTCTTTCTGAGAACTTTGATTCGCGAACTCGCGGGCACGTTGCAGGATGTCGTCGGGCTGAACGAAGCTTCCGGATTTGTCAGCGTCGTCGGACAGCGGGTGGGCGACCAGATCAATGAAAGCTACAAGGCAGCGCTGGAGGTGCGTAACCTGAGCCGCGAGCAGGTGGCCGACGTCCTGGTGGATCTGAAACGGCGCATCCAGGGATCGTTTTATGTCATCGAAGAGAACGATGAGCGGATCGTGTTCGGCAACAAGGATTGCCCCTTTGCCGAGAAGGTGCTCGGTCGCCCCTCGATGTGCATGATGACCTCCAATGTGTTCGGTGTGATCGCTGCCGAAAACCTCGGGTACGCGCGCGTGGACCTGGAACGGACAATCGCTCAGGGTCATGGCGAATGTCGTGTGGTTGTCCACCTCGTCCCCGGGCCGGAATCCGCCCAGGACGGGTTGCTCCACCGAGAATATTTCAAGGCCTGAGGTGGGCGTTCCTGCCTCTATAAGTAGCGATTTTCCCCGGCTGGCCGACCTTCTGAGTGAGGCCTTGCTCCTGGTTGCTGATGATGGCGTGATCCACCATGCCAATGGGGCTGCCGGTCGTCTTTTGCGGCGTGCTTCTGCTGACCTTGTAGGCGAGAGCCTGTCCACGCTGTTGAATGGTGGAGCACAAGAAGTCGTCGAGCTCATCCGGCGAGCAAGGCGCACCCGCAGCTTTGCGCCCGGAAGCCTGGTGCTTCGGCAGGGAGCCGACGAGTGGGTGCCTTGCCGCTGTGATGGAGCGCTCTACCAGATCGCAGGCGATGAGGGCCAGGCACTTGTCGTTTTGCGCCTGACGCCCAAGCAGGAAGCAGCTTCGGAGTTTGTCGTGCTGCGCGAGAAACTGCGCGAGCTGACCCGGGAGGTGGCCGCCCGGCGAGCGGCTGAAGTGGCGCTGCGCGAGAACAGCGAGCGACTCCGTGTCACGCTTGAAAGTATCGGCGATGCAGTCATCGCCACGGACCCCGCGGGAAAGGTCGAGTTCATGAATCCGGTCGCGCAGCAGCTGACCGGTTGGAACCTGCAGGACGCCGTGACTCGGCACCTGGACGAAGTGTTCGTCATCCTTAATGAAGACACTCGCGAAACGGTGGAAAGTCCCGTGGCGAAAGTCTTGCGAGTCGGGGCGGCGGTCGGGCTGGCCAATCACACGTTGCTCGTGCGGCGGGACGGATCCGAACTCCCGATCGACGACTCCGGCGCGCCGATTCGTGACGAGCGAAACCGGATGCGTGGCGTGGTGCTTGTATTTCGCGATCTCACCGAGCGTCATGCGTTGGAACGGGAACTCATGGCCCACGCCGCCAGGCTGGAAGAAGCGGACCGCCGCAAGAACGAATTCCTGTCGATTCTCGCTCATGAGCTGCGCAATCCACTTGCCCCCGTGCGCACCGGCATCGAGATTCTGAAACGGCGCCGTGATGGCGACACTGTGCAGCGCATGACCGATCTGATGGGTCGCCAGATTGACCACATGGTGCGACTCGTGGACGACTTGCTCGACGTCTCCAGGCTGACCAAGGGCAAGATCGAGCTTCGCCTGGCGCACGTGTCGCTGCACGAGATTTTGCTGGCAGCCGAGGAGATGTCACGGCCCACATTCGACGCCGCGGGCGTTCGGCTGGAGGTCTTGCGGCCTTCTCAAGACGCCGTCGTGCACTGCGATTCCACGAGGCTCGTCCAGGTGCTTGCGAACCTGCTGTCGAACGCTGCAAAGTTTTCTTCATCCGGGCAGCAGGTTTGCCTGGATGCCCAGGTCGGGCCTGACTGCGCTGTGATTTCGGTGATCGATGAGGGAGTGGGCATCGGCCCCGACGTTCTTGAAAAGGTGTTTGAGCTGTTCTTCCAGGAACGTCAGGGCCTGGATCGGGACCGGGGCGGCCTGGGGGTGGGACTGACCATCTCACGTTCCATTGTTGAAATGCATGGCGGCACGCTGGCGGTACAAAGCGAGGGTCGCGGCCGGGGCAGCAGATTCACGGCAACGCTACCACTTGCCCGGCAGCAATGATCAATAAACAAGCCGGACTCCAACGAGGCAAACGATGTCAATTGAAAATGTGAATGTGCTGGCGGTTCCAACGGTGACCCGCCTGGGCCCCGAGACAGTGGGATCCGTCCTCGTCGGCGGCTCGCACGCAGCGATCTACACCACCTACCTCACGCTCAGGGCGGGGGCGCGCGCCGCCATCCAGCACGACGCAGCCATGGGACTTGAACAGGCAGGGATAGCAGGGCTTGCATGGGCGGAGCAATTCGGCTTCGCGATGGCTGCGGTCGATGCCCGCACGGCCCGGATCGGCGACGGTGCCGACATGCTCCAGCGCGGAACGATCAGTGCGGTCAACCGGCACGCTGCTGCATGCAAGGTCGAAGCCGGCATGTCCTGCAGTGAGGCTGCGAACCTGCTGAAGGCGGCATCGCAGCCGAAGGCCACTGCGCCGCCCATGCTGGAAACGAGGACCGAGATGAACTCGCCCGGCGCCGCCATGCCGATCGTGATGGTCGACTCGATAGCGCTGGCGCGCGAGGGCGACGCCGGTGCAATCGTGGTGAGCGGCTCGCACGGGGGCACGCCCTCCGATGGGTACGCCGCGAAAGTCGGCATGAAACTGGTGTTGTTCAACGACGCAGGTTTTGGGGCGGATGACTCCGGTATCGCTTCCCTTGCGATTCTTGAGCAGAAGGGATTCGCAGCCGCCACCGTGAGTGCTTTCACGGCACGCATCGGAAATGGACGTTCCACCTATGAGAACGGTGTCATCTCGGCAGCCAATCCGAGGGCCGTGGCGCTTGGCGCAGTCGTCGGGTCAACCGCCAGAGAATTCATTGCGGCGGTGGCGCGTGGTTCATAGTCCACGGGCTACAGGGCCGCTTGACCTTTTGAAGGCGCGATGCTCTTCAAGCAGTTCCTGGAGGAAATCGTGCGTGACTTCTTCAGCGGGCAGCGATTGCCGAAAGATTCGGGCCTCCTCTCGATCCAGTGCCCTGTTCGAGCTCGAGTCGCCAACCGTGGGCTGGGGCGCCAAGTCGTCGGGTTTGCTTTTGTGTTTCATGATACGTTGATCGTGGCTGGCGGAGGCGCGATGACGTGTAGGAACTTCTTGCGTATTCCCGGCTTCCGCCACCTACACCGCGGCGCGCGATGATGCGGCTTCCGCTGCTCTACACCTTTCGCCGATGTCCTTACGCGATTCGCGCGCGCATGGCGTTGCTGCAGGCCGGCGTCGAGTTCGACGCCCGCGAGATTTCGCTGCGCGACAAGCCTGCGCAGATGTTGGCGCTGTCGCCCAAGGGGACCGTGCCGGTGCTGGTTCTACCGGATGGGCAAGTGATCGACGAGAGCCTGGACATCATCAAGTGGGCCTTCCAGGGACGGGACGCCAGCGGGTGGTGGCAACGTGGACAGGACGAACAATGCCGGGCGTTGATAGAGCTCAATGATGGACCTTTCAAGCTCGCGCTGGATCGCTACAAATATCCGCAACGCTATGCGTGCGAAGAGGGCCGAGCGGTTCACCGCGACAAGGCAGTGAGCTTGCTGCTGGAGCCGCTCGACCGCCAGCTGACCAACCAGCCATTTCTTGGGGGCGCCCTGCCGTGTGTGGCTGACCTTGCCATCTTTCCCTTCGTGCGACAGTTCCGCGCAGTGGATGACCAGTGGTTCGACGCGCAGGACTTGCACGCGACGCGCAAGTGGTTGGCATCCTGGATGGAAGGCGAGCTCTTCCAGCGCTGCATGAAGAAACTGAGCTAGGCAGTGGCGCAGCGTGCGTGATCCGGAATTTGCACTGTGGATGAGCCCCATTCACGAGCGGATCGCCGTATCCTGAATGCCTGCCTCACATCAATCACGAAAGACACACCATGCAAGAAAAAGCATCCGATCCGCATCCCATGAGCGACCTTGAATACGACTGGATCACCCTGATGCAAAACAAGGCACAAGCGCTGATTGCCTATGACCAGTACATCAAGGACGCGGAGGCAGCAGGCTCTGCCGAGTGCGCTGCGTTTTTCCGGAAAGTGCACGATTCAGACAAGGCGCAGTTGGCCGAAGCCAGGCAACACCTGGTGGCGGTGATGCAGGGCAAGATGGGGGCGGCGGGTCGTTAACGAAAACGCCCACTGCGCCCCAGCAACCCCGGCACAAGTCGTGTCAGGGGTGCTGGGTCGGAGGGGGTCTTCCTTACCTGGAAGACTTGCCGGCGCCCATGGTGGCCGTGCTGGCCTGATCGGCTGCACGCGCTTTTTCAATCCGGACTTCGGCATTGGCATGAGTAGCGACTGCCTGCTTCATGCAGACGGATTTTTGCGAAGTGTCTTCCATCGCTGCACACTTGGCCTTGGCTGACTTGAGGTCTGCATCGGCTTTCTTCTGCATCTGGGCGGCCGCAGAGCTGCCGTTGCGATTGACATTGGACTTGTTGTTGTCCCTATCCTTGTCCACATCGTTCGCCTTGGACTTGTCGGCCGTCTGCTGAGCCTTCTCCTTCATCTTCTGCGCCGCTTCCCTGGTTTTGTCGCCAATGTTCTGCGCGGCTTCCTTCACCTTCTCGGTAAAGGTAGGACCCGAGGATGAAGATGACGTACCAGCTGAATCTGATTTCTGCGTCTGCTGTTGTGCGAGTGCGGAGGTGCCGGCGAGGGCGAGAATGATGCCGAGCGATGCGAGCGAAGTTTTCATGGGGTTCTCCTGGTCGAAATGCGAACACTCCATATGAACGCGGCGGCACGCACCAGGGTTGTCGGACTGCGCCGGGTCCGGTCGTGGGACCTTGCACGTCATCTCGTTTGCCCAAGGGCGTGTGAGGCCAGATGATCCACCAACAGCTTTGCAGCCGGAGACAGCAACTGCGCATCGCGAAAGCAGACGATGAATCGACGCCGGGCCCATGACTCGCCTAGCGGGATCACCTTGATGTCATAAGCCGCTGCCTGCAGCGTTCGCCTGCCGCGCCCGAGATCGCGACGTTCGTTGAACAGGGCCTGCCCAATTTCGTGGTCGAAGCGTGGTTCGCGCTGATCGGGCCTAAGGGTTTGAGCCCGGCCAACGTGAAAAAAGCACACGACGCAGTGGTCAGTGCATTTGCCGACCCGGCCGTCAAGGAGGTGATGGCCAAGCAGGGCAACACCATCAATATCAGCACGCCCGAACAGGCGCAATCAGCGTTTCGCAGCGAGCTGGCCAAGTACGCGGCGCTGGTGAAGAAGGTGGGGCTCGAGCCGCAGTGAGGCGCGCGGGGCGCGGAGCGTCCTAGAGTCATTGCTGCATCGAGCGGCGTTGCAGAGTCACGCTGGAGTGATATGATACTTATCAGCAGATGATAAGGTTGAGCGTTTGAAGCAATCTGACGAAACGATAGATACGCTCCTGGAACTGGACGGCAACGTGTTTGAACAGGAAGGCGGGTTCTGGATAGATTGCAGGAGATTGAAAGTGAAGACGATCGTCATTGGAGTCATGTCGCAGGAGAAGATCCGGGCCCGGGCAATCGCCATCGCCAGGGGTGAGTACAAGCCCAAGCCCGGTGAGCCCAAGATATGGTTCAACTCCATGCGTTCTGTGGCGGAAGTCCTGAGCGATTCAAACCGGGCATTGCTCAAGGTGATCCAGGAAACCGACCCGCATTCCATGGCCGAGTTGGCGCAGGCCACGGGACGGCAACCCGGCAATCTGTCGCGTACGCTCAAGACGATGGAGCGCTACGGTCTGGTGTCATTGCTGCGCGAAAAGCAGCAGGTGCGGCCGGTGGCCAACGCCACCGAATTCAGGATCTGGGCCACGGCCTGAACAGAGGCTCACTCCACAAGCAAGCAAGGCCGATTGGGATACCCTCACGCCTCATGAGCCGCCTCTCCCTGACCCGCGTCAAGATCTGGCGCACTGTCGCCCGTCAATTGCATGGGGTCGTGCCTTGCTGGATCTGCAGGGAGCCGGTGTCGCTGGAGGATGCAACGCTCGAACACATCGTGGCGCTGGTTGATGGCGGCAGCAGCCACATCGAGAATCTCGCGGTCAGTCACAGTGCGTGCAACCACGCGCGCCATGCAAAACCTGCGAGCGGAAGCTGAATAAAAAAAGGCCGCAGAAACGCGGCCTTTCAGTTCACGAGAGCTGTTGGGCTCTTGTGTTCAGTTCATTGACTTAACGGCCATCGCCATCGAAATCACCAGGAATCGCGCGCTCGACGCGGTGCCAGGCCGAACGGCTGGCGTGCTTGGCCTGTTCCCACGACAGGCGCGATGCACCCTTGCTGCGATCCCAATCGGAACGCATACGCTCCTCATGCGTCTCGTAGGCCGTGCCGCGTGCGCCTGGATGAGCCATGTAACCCGTGCGGTAGGCAGGCGCATAGTCGTCATAGGTGTAGCCGTCCACATAGCCGGGCGTGGTGCGGTAGTTGTCGCGCCAGAAGCCGTCTTCGTCAGCCGGGTTGACAGCCATGCCTGCGCTTTTGCCAGCCATGTTGCCGGCGACCGCGCCGATGGCTGCGCCTGCTGCCATGCCCACAGGGCCGCCTACAGCGCCGACTGCAGCACCCGCCAGCGCGCCGGCACCGGTGCCCGTGCCTGATGCGAGGTTGTGGTCAGCCAGATCGTCGTCGGCCTTCGGGTTCACCACTTCGGCCGCGCCGCGTCCAGCCGATCCACCGGCTGCTGCGCCGATGGCTGCACCGGCCACGGCACCAATCGGGCCTCCCATCGCGCCACCGACCGCTGCCCCGGTCAGCACGCCGCCGGTTGCGCCAACGCCGGTGCCGACCTTGTGTTCGCTGGGCGCTCCGCCTTCGGTCGGATTGACACTCTCTGCGACTTCCTTGCCTGCCAGTCCGCCGGCGATAGCTCCGACAATTCCACCTGCAACGGTACCGATGGGGCCGACCACCGAGCCGATGGCTGCGCCAGCGAGAGCGCCGCCTGTAGCGCCGGCACCGGTGCCGACTGGGTGTGATCCGGGTGCGCCGCTGATGGGATCTTTATTGGTTGGGTTGCTGTCTGACATGTGTGTCCTCGAAAGATGTTGTGGAGCAGGGCTGCGGACCCTGTGCTGCGTCATCCGATTCAACGACACAGTCTCAGCAGTATCGGAACCCTGCCGTCACAAGTACGTAGGAAAAAGTCGACTGCGCAAGTAGTTACGGCGGCTCTGGGATTGATGAGTTCGCAGGCATACGCTTTTTTTGCGTTCCGTCCCGCGCTGGCAGACCAGCGATAAGAATTCAGTCGACGAGGGAACTGGGTCGCGACGACATCCCGCCGGGCAAGAGCCCGCGGAACTGCGCGGTGATGGAGGCCAGTTTTTCGCGCGCAGTGCGTTCGTCATGGATTGCGGCCAGCGCAGCCATCAGATCGCCTCGCAGATACCAGAGCGATTGGATGTCGTCGGCATAGCGGATGCGACGAACAAGGGCCGGCGAGTGAGCGGATGCGTTGTCCCCAAGCGACGCAAGCATCGATTCGCGAATATCCTCAGTCCCGTTGTCGAGGATCGTGTCCGACGGAGTCGATCTCAGGTTGCCGAGTAATCCGTAGAAGCTGTTCTTGAGAGTCTGCTTCAGTGGCATGGGGTGCTTCGGTCTTTCGATGCAGAAAGGTCTTGTTAAATGTACTTTATGGCTGAGCTTGTGCACGTAATGTAGGACGATGACGAGATTTAACCAAATGGATGTTCTGATCGCCGGCGGCGGACCCTGCGGGCTGATGCTTGCGAATGAATTAGGTCGTCGCGGTATCCGGTGCATCGTCGTGGACCAGAAGCCGGGCAGCGCCTTCAATCCGCAGGCGAACGCGACCCAGGCGCGGACCATGGAGCATTTCCGCCGACTGGGATTCGCGCAGGAAATCCGCGCGCTCGGATTACCGGCCGATCACCCGACGGACATCGTTTACATGACCCGATATGCCGGCTACGAGCTGGCCAGAATCAGTCTGCCGACGGCTGCGCAAGCCGTGGCGAAAGTGAAGGCGATGGGCGGCTCCTGGAGCGCTGCCGAATTGCCGCATCGGGTGTCACAGAAATTCGTGGAGGCCGTCTTGCGTCGGCACGCGCAGAGCTGGGAGTCAGCCGACGTTCGCTACGGCTGGCGGCTCGAGAGTTTCGAGGACATCGGCGACGCCGTCCACGCGACGATCCGTCCGGTGGATTCGCAGGAAGCGATCGAAGTTCGTGCCGCATTTCTTGTCGGTGCCGATGGTGCCCGCAGCCTGGTGCGGCGCGAGCTCGGCATCGAGTGGGAAGGCGAGACGGGCACGGCGCGCGACTTCATGGGCGGCAAGATGTTCGCCATGTACTTGCGCGCTCCTGCTTTTCTGTCGGTCTTGCAGTGCCCGAAGGCATGGATGTATGTTGCCGTGAATCACGAGCGCCGTGCATTCATGGCCTCGGTCGATGGTGTTTCCGAGTTCGCGTGCCACGCTGCATTGCGCCCTGACGAGGACTCGCAGGCATGGGGTGACGCAGATGCTCGACGCATATTCGCCGAGGTGGTCGGCGCTGAAGTGCCGGTGGAAGTGCTCTCCACGGGAACGTGGATGGCCGGTCATTCGTTGGTGGCGAACCGCCTCCAGCGCGGACGCGTATTTATTGGCGGCGACGCTGCACATCTGTTCACCCCCACTGGTGGGCTGGGCTACAACACAGCGGTGGAAGATGCGGTCAACCTTGGCTGGAAGCTGGCTGCGGTTGTGAAGGGCCAGGCACCGCTCGCGCTCTTGCAGACCTATGAAGCCGAGCGCAAGCCACTCGCGCAGCGCAACACCGCATATGCACGCCGCTTTGCCGATTCGGTGGGCCTGTTTCGTGCGAAGCCCGAGCTTGAACAGATTTCCGCGCAGGGCGAGGTCGAGCGCCAGCAAGCATCGGACTACCTGAACCAGCATGCGAAGCTGGAGTTCAACATTCCGGGCGTGACCTTCGGCGGTCGTTATGACGCCTCGCCGATCATCGTGAAAGACGGCACGAAGCCGCCGCCCGACGAACCCAATTATTACGTGCACACCGCGTCACCTGGAGGGCGACCGCCGCACGCGTGGCTTGATGATGGCCGGTCCCTGTTTGATTGCTTCGGGCCGGAGTGGAGCCTGCTCGTGCTGGGTGCGGATGCGCCTGATACCACTGCGTTCGAGGCAGCAGCCGCGAAGTTGCGCATCGAATTGCGCATCGTCCGCGTCGATGGACAGGGACTGCGCGAACTCTACGAAGCGCCGCTGGCATTGATCAGGCCGGACCAGATGGTGGCGTGGCGGGGTACGTCAGCGGTCGATGCGGTCGATGTGTTGCATCAGGTGACGGGGAACGGCGGATGGCGATCTTGACTATACGGAGCTAGACTGGCTCATCCCAAGACGTTACTCGGACTCAAAGATGACCCCAACCACTATCGACTATTACCTTGCCCCCCAAAGTCCGTGGACTTACCTGGGACACCAGCGATTTGCGCAGCTTGCGCGAAAACATGGAAGCCCCGTTCGCGTGTTGCCCATGGACCTTTCCAAGGTGTTCCCCGTCTCGGGAGGCTTGCCCCTGCCCAAGCGCGCGCCGCAGCGGCAGGCCTACCGCCTTGCAGAGCTCAGGCGCTTTTCTGAACACCTGGAACTGCCGCTTCATTTGCACCCGAAGTTTTTTCCCGTAGCAGGGGATGATGCCGCGCGGCTCATCATGGCCGTCGACAGCGCAGATGGAAGTGACGCGGCCCTGGATTTCACTGGAGCTGTGCTCGCCGCAGTCTGGAGTCGCGAATTGGACATCGCATCCGAAACTGTCCTGGCGCAATTGTTGGGCGAGACAGGTCTACCCGAGCAGCGCCTCGCCGATGCCCGGCAGGCAGAAGTCCAGCAGCGATATGAAGCCAATACCGCCCAGGCCATCGCTGCCGGTGTCTTTGGCAGCCCCACCTACGTCGTGGGCGGCGAAATGTTCTGGGGGCAGGATCGCCTCGACTTCGTCGAGCGTTGGCTGGAGCGCGAAAAGAAATCCGGATGAGCAGGGCTTTATAGCCTCGGCGCCAGTGAAGTTGGCATTGCAATCTGTAGCTGAGCCAAAGCGGCGAACAGCACATGCTCCTGCCCATGTCGCGCCACCAGTTGCAAGCCGAGCGGCAGTCCATCGGACGCCAGGCCGGCTGGGTAAGACGCTGCGGGGTGGCCCGAGACGTTGAATGGGTAGGTGAAGTAACTCCACTCGACGGCGCCCCCGGATTCGTGCCCGGGCGGGGCGTCTTGCCCGACGGGCAGCGCGGGTACTGGCGTGGCGGGCATCAAAAGCAGGTCGAACTTTTCGAAGGCGCTGCTGATCTCGGCGCGGCACTCGTGCGCCATCGCCGTGTGAATGTCTGTCAACGGAGCAGCCCGTGCTGCAGCCATCCGGCGGGCCAGCGCGGGACCCAGCAAGGCTTCCTTCTCCTCGTCCGCGTCCTGCGATATGCCCAGACGTTGGGCGATGCTGCCGTAAAACAGTGTCGACCACGCGGGGGCCGGATCGACTTGCAATCCTGACCAGGTGTGCAGCGTGGTGTGCAACGCTTGCGCGAGGCGTGAGGCAGCGTTACGCGCTGCCGCGCGGGCTTCGCTATCAGCCCATCCGTACGCGAAGTCTTCGCACCAGCCGAGTCGCAACCCGGTCGGTACGGGGCTGTCCAGCGCAAGAGGTGACCAGGTGGGCAGTTGCGTGGAAGTCGGGTCGCGCGCATCCGGTCCGGCGAGCACGTTGAAGACAAGCGCTGCATCCGCCACGTTGGTCGCAAGAGGCCCGACGTGCGCGAAGCTGGGAGTGGCCGAGGGCGGCCACACTGGCACGCGCCCGAAGCTTCCCTTCACGCCGACCAGGCCGCAAAACGAAGCGGGAATCCGGATGGAGCCGCCGCCGTCGGTGCCCAAGGCGACGGGCACAAGGCCTGCCGCCACTCCGGCGGCCGCGCCCGCGCTTGAGCCGCCTGGGGTGTGCGCAGGGTTCCACGGGTTGCGCGTAACGCCCGTCAAAGGGCAATCGCCTACACCCTTGGAGCCCATTTCGCTCGTAGTCGTCTTGCCGGTGATGCAGGCTCCGGCCGCCCGCAGGCGTGCCACGCTCGGTGCGTCTTCGACAGCTATGTTGTCCTTGAACAGGCGACATCCAAATGACAGCTGAAGACCGCCCACTGAGATGAGGTCCTTGACTGACACGGGCACGCCTGCCAAAGGACCCACGGCATCGCCGGCGGCAATGCGCTTGTCCAACTTGTCGGCCTGCAGCAGTGCGCCTTCGGCGTCGAGGTGGGAGTAAGTATTGAGTAGCGGTTCGAGCCGCTCGGTCCGATCAAGGTATTCGCGCATCACTTGCACGGCGCTGATCTTGCGTCCGTTCACCAGGGTGGCTATACCCGTTGCCGTGAGAGTGTCCATGGTGACAGTGTGGCACTGAACCGCGTCGGGTGCGGCTTCCAGACGCATCCGGCCATTGATTACGCGGCGGCCGAACCCCTTGCCGAATCCAGCAGTACCTCGACAACATCCAGCTCGTGTCCAGCCTGAACAACAGCTGCTTCCGCCCTTTTCGTGCGGGCATGAGCCTTTTCTATTTCCACGACGTTGCCCCGCGGGATTGCTCTTTCCAGGGTGGAATTCGCGACCTTCAACTCTTCTTCGGCGGTGTCAACTTTCTCCCTCGCGCGTTGAGCCTTGGCGTGAGCGATGTCCGCGATATCTTGCTTGATAGGCATATGAATTTCTCCCCGATTACTGATGACCTCAATTGCCACAAATGAAAGGCTTGTTGAGCGACATTGTGCGTCAGCCACAGATTACATGGATAGCCCGGCTATAGTGTGCAGGGCTTAGAGGCCAACTGATCACCACGTTACGCCCAAGGTACTCATGCCATTGCGCCCCCGCCTGCAATCAAGGCTACTGCTACTTGTATTGATGAGCTTGCTGCCAGTCGTGGTGCTGGTCGCGGGTTTGAGCTTGGCACTGCTGGGCCGGGAGCGGGACAACTACCGAGACACTGCTCAGGCGCGTAACCGCACCATGGTCATTGCGATAGAAGCCTTTATGGAGGGACACCTATCGGTTCTTCGAACGCTGGCGGCGTCCGAGGCCCTTGCACGTGGTGACCTGCGGGGCTTCGATGCCGAAGCTCGCCGGGTGCTGCCCACCCAGCCCGCATGGCGCAACATCATGCTGCTTGCTGCAGACGGGCGCCAATTGGTGAACATGCGCTTTCCGTACGGGCAGTTCGCGGTTCAAGGCGCGCCCGCCGAGGCTCCGCTGGTTCAACGCGCCCTGGGCTCCGATGCGCCCGTCGTCGGAAATCTTTCCACAGGACCCTCGTCGCGCGAACTGGGCATTGCCGTTCGACTGCGGGTGCGGGCCGGAGGCGAGCAGGCGATGGTGCTGCAATTCATTTTGCGGCCCGAGGCTTTCGCACCTCTGATAGAGGCGCAGAAGTATCCCGCCGGATGGGTGCTGGCGCTGGCCGATGCCAACCATCGGTTCATCACCCGCTTGCCCTACGCTCCTGCTGGTCGTGCCGTGTCACCGGCCTTCGCGAACGCCATGGCATCGGCCCGCGAAGGCTGGTTCCGCGGCGCCACCATTGAAGGCAACGACACCTACCAGGCTCATCTGACCTCGACCCTGACCGGCTGGACCATTGGCGTGGCCATACCGGCCGAAGAAGTGGACGGCATGGCGCGTCGCACGGTCGCATGGATGGCTGCGGGCACCCTCGCATCGCTGCTGCTGGCGCTTGCCATAGCCGCATGGCTGGGCCGGCAGATTGCCGCACCAATTACACGGATGGCCGAGATTGCTCGCGACCTTGGTCAACCGGAGTTAGCTGACGAGTTGAGCGAGGTTGAAGCAAATCCTGGGGTGACCGAAGTGCAGGCGCTGGTGGCCGCCCTGCGCGGGGCCCATACGGCACTGACCGAGCGGGAGGCGCTGCGTGAGCGCGAGGCGGTCGCATTGCGCGCAGCCGATAAATCCAAAGACGAATTTCTCGCAATGCTGGGCCATGAATTGCGAAACCCGCTAAGTGCCATCACGGCATCCGCCCATGTGCTGCGCCTGAGCCGTCCGGAGGGCGCCGCGCTCAAGGTGCATGGAGTTATTGAGCGGCAGGCTCGCCAGATGAGCCGACTGCTGGAGGACCTGATGGATGTCAGTCGGCTGGCGATGGGCAAGGTCACCCTCCGGCTGGAGCCACTTGACCTGGGGAAGCTGAGCGAAGGGGTTGTTCAGACGTGGCAGCACGCCAGTAGTAACCGGACCGGCATGGTGCATCTGGTGCAAGAGGCAGTGTGGGTGCTGGGCGACCGCGCGCGGCTGGAGCAGGTGCTGACGAATCTGCTGGACAACGCCCAGAAGTTTTCCCCTCATCAGACCCCTATCTTTGTCGATGTGCGTCCTGACGCAGCTACCTCCGAGGCACTACTCGAGGTTCGAGACCAGGGACAGGGCATCGCCCCTGATGACGTCCCTCGCGTGTTCGACCTTTTCATGCAAGGACCGCAAAGTTTTCACCGGCCGCAGGGCGGAATCGGCCTGGGTCTCACGCTCGTGCGACGGCTGGTCGAAATGCAAAAAGGGACCGTGGGTATCCACAGTGCCGGACTGGGACAAGGCACCCGGGTTACTGTCCGGCTGCCACAGACCGAGTCTGCGTCGCTTGCGTCGACCCCTGAACCCTTGCCTGGCGCAAACAAGGGTCTGCGAGTCCTGCTGGTCGAGGACAACGACGACGGGCGAACCACGATGGAAGCAATGCTGACGCTGGATGGCCACACCGTGATGGCGGTCGCACAAGGACGGCACGCCGTGGATGCGGCGCGCGAGTGGCAACCTGACGTCGCACTTGTAGACATCGGCCTGCCGGACATCGACGGCTATGAGGTAGCGCGAGCCATCCGGGTGCTTTCACTGCCCAAGCAGCCCAAGCTCATCGCCTTCAGCGGCTATGGGCAGCCAGAAGACCAGCGTCGCGCCTACGAGGCGGGCTTCGACCTGCACCTGACCAAGCCTGTAGCCCCCGAGTTTCTGCGCGACGTGATGCACGCGCTGACCACCCGCCCGTCAAACGGCTCTTGAGCGAGCGCGCCGCCGCGTCTCGCCGTTCGCCAGTCGAAGCGGAGAGCTCGCTACACCCCCTGGCGCTGGACCTGGTCAAAGCGTGACGGATGGTCACCGGGACTGAACCATTTCGGGGCAACGGGAGTCATTCGTACATCCCGGTTGCCGGGTGAAGCCCTCGGCGCGCTCTACCAGCACCAGGAAACCACATGAAGTTGTTGTACCCGTTGTTTTTGTCCCTGCTGCTCCAGGCTTGTGGAGGTGGTGGTGGCGGCGGTGACGCCGTGACGCCCGGAGCCGCGCCGGGTCCCACGGCCGCCCCGGCGCCAGCGGCGGCGCCTGCGCAAGCTGCCTGTTCCATTGCCGACCAGCGACAGGCATTGAACGATCACATGTCGCAGGACTACCTGTGGTACCGGCAAGCTGCTGCGCCTGATCCGAATGCGGTGTCGATGGACGCGTATTTCAAGTCGCTGCTCTACAGGCCGCTGGATCGCTACAGCCACAGCCAGCCCACGGCTTCGCACCAGCAGACATTCGTGGAAGGGCGGCGCACCGGTTACGGGTATACGGTCGTCTGGAACGACGCCGCCCGCACATCGCTGCGCGTTCGCAACGTGGAAGCTCTCAGTCCGGTGGCCCGGGCGGGCCTTGTCCGCGGCGACACGATTTTGTCGATCGACGGTTACACGCCTGAGCAGGTCGCAGGGGGCCAACTTGCGGGCGTCACCACGACCGGTGTGCCGCGTGTATTCCGTGTGCGTGGCGCCTCCGGCACGGAGCGGACCTTTACGGTGCAGTCCGAGGACTTTCCCCTGATGCCGGTGCCGACAAAAGCGGTCCTGGATGGCACGCGGGCTGGCCTGCCGGTCAAGGTGGGCTACCTCGTCTATCACCAGTTCGTCCGCTACAGCGGCGAAGCGCTGAACCAGGCCTTCACGGAATTTGCGGCGCAAGGCGTCAGCGAAGTGATCCTCGACCTGCGCTACAACGGGGGCGGAAGCGTCGCCGTATCACGCGACCTGGCCAGCATGTTGGGAGGATCGAGGACATCCAGCAAGCCCTACACCACCTTGCGTTACAACGACAAGCAAACCGCGAGCAACACCACATTTGCGTTCAACGGGGGCTCGGCGCTGCCGGGCCTCGACCGGGTGATCGTGATCGGGTCCGGGTTTACGGCCTCGGCAAGCGAACTCGTCATCAACGGGCTGCGACCCTACATGAACGTGGTGCTGGTGGGGGAAACGACGTTCGGCAAGCCGTATGGTTCGGTGCCGCGCGCCTACTGCGGCACCACGTACAGCGCGATCCAGTTCGAGGCGGTCAATTCACTGGGGGCCAGCGGCTACTCGTCGGGCCTCACGCCCGACTGCCAGGTGGCCGATGACCTCGATCGCCAGCTCGGCGACCCCGGCGAGCGCCGGATCCGCGCAGCGCTGGACTATGTGGCAACCGGTCGTTGCAGCGCAGCGCCGTTGCAGCGCCTGGATGAGCCTGTGCGGAAGATCCCGAGCGTCGCCTTCGGCGAAACCGTGCCGGAGCAGATGTATTTGCAGTGAGGCCACGCGGTCATAGTGCTTTGAAGCCGTTGTGACCCGCGTCACTGGTAAGGCACTTTGCGGCTGCTATAACCGCCAGTGCCCGGCAAAGCCCGGGTTTCCGTTCGGTCGAATTATTGAGGAAGTGCCATGCGGGTGAAACTGGAAGCGGTTGCGTTGATGTTTGCTGCGATATTGACGGGTTGCGGCGGTGGAGGCGGCGGTGGGCCCGAGGCACCAGCAACAGCGCCTGCACCTGCGCCCCAGCCGCTGCTCGGCATGGCCGGCGTCTACGAGAACGTCAGCACGAGCGGCCAAGGCTTGGCGACCGCCATCATCGACGAACAGGGACGAATGCTGGTCTCGACCTATCACCCGGTCTACCACCCGGAGCTCACGATGTTGCGGTACGTCGACTTCTCCGGCCAGGCCGTCCTGACCGGCAGCGGAGGCTGGACCATCCCGGACGCGCTGGTGTATTCCAGGGAGGCGATCGGGCCACCGTTGGTGGAAACCAGCAGGACGTTGTCCGGCACCGTCACCGGAACCTATACGTCAGACCAGGGACTGACCACCACGGTCGGCATTCCTCCAGCGCCGCAGTTCTACCAAGGCACGTTCAATTACCAACGCAAACTGCGGATCTCTGACGGTCCGATTACTATGGCCGCCGTCACTGGTCGCTACAGCGGCTTCGAGTGCACTGGTTCGCCGCGCAATCCGGTTTGCGTGGTAGTCAACGAGTACACGATCGACGCTTCAGGGCGCATTGGCGGGCGGCTGACGCGCGAGTGCGAGTTCGACGGCAGCATCGTCGTGGCCCAAGCCGACGCCCGCGTCTTGCGTGCCACCGGTACCTTCAACAGCGCAGTGGCTGGCGTTGCCTGTCCGGCCAGTGGCTCGGCGGTGTTGTTGGGTGCCTTCGACGGCGCGGCACCGAACCATCAGCTGACCTGGTACTTCACCCAACCCGACGGCAAGGTGAACTCCACATTCGCGTACAAGTAACGGCGAAACGTTACGGCGTCGGCGCTGCCGCATGAGATGTTCGCGGTGTACTTCAAAAGAAAAAAGCCTGCTACTGTTTAGATAGCAGGCTTTTTAATTCCCTTGCGGGTGTGGGTGGTGGGCCCTGAGTGACTCGAACACTCGACCTACGGATTAAGAGGGGCTAAAGCCCCTGGTTTTTCAATGACTTAGTAGTCCACTTCAGAAGTTCGCACACGTATTTTCAAGCTGCGAGTTTCAATTCCTGAGTTTCAACGTAGCGTGAGCGCATGCGCGCCATGAGGGCGTTCAAATCGGTGCGGGTGAACTTCCACTCGAAGGGACGAGCGATGCTCTCGTAGTAGCGCTCGAAGTCGGCCAGCCGATCGGCCACGGCCTGCAGGCAGGGGAAGTCGCTGGGC
>JBKJKT010000124.1:0-4261 GCA_046597415.1 Ramlibacter sp. | reverse complement strand
ACTAGCAAGCGACGTCATGGGTCCGCGCAGATCGTGGGCGATGGAATACGCAAGGGCCTCCAATTCAGCGTTTGCCAATTCGAGATCTCGTGTCCGCGCTACGACCTTGCCCTCCAGTTCTCCGTTCAACCTAGTGACTTCGTACTCTGCATTCTTCTGACCCGTGATGTCGAGCACCTGCCCGATGAAATAGTGCGGCATCCCATGTTCATCACGCACTAGCGCACAAGAATAGTCGCCCCATATCACCCTGCCAGTTCGATGCAAATAGCGCTTCTCGCGTCGGTAACTATTTTTGTGGCCCGTGACGAGCTCTTTCCGAAGGCTTAAGTCGCCGTCGGCGTCGTCCGCCTGCACCACATCAAACAATGTCAAGCGCTTCAATTCGTCGACCGTATAACCTATCAGGTCGCAATACGCCGAATTCGCACGCAGCAGCCTGCCGTCCAGATCCATCAGCGCCATCCCAATCATGGCGTGATTGGGATGACGCTGAAAAAATGATCCGCATCGAAATGCGGTTCAGCACTACGACTCGCGTGGTGTGCGCTGACGGTTGCTGCAATGTCGCTAGTCACCGACTTAGTGTCTCATCTTCAATCGAATTCAGGTTAGGGAAACTGCGTAAGCAGGGCCAGTTAGGGAAAAGCGGGACCAGCGGCCATCGGATGGCTCGGTGCACTTAAAGCGATGCCAAGTCACCGGCAATTCGGTCATGTGGGCCACACTGACAGGCGCTAGCGGCTTCGATCCTCGAGCCGATTTTCAAGCAACAGCCCGTGCATGCCGGTGTTGCGCATTACCTGATCCACAGCTACGACTATCCGCCGTGTCGTGTGGTCCAGACCAGCGATACCCTGTAAGAAGCTGTGTTCTCCCGCGACTGAGTCCATGTCGGTCCTGTGGATCGATCCGCAGCGCCCGCTGCGAACCCTCAACCTTCTGGAGAATAAGTATGCCCACTTCGCTCAACAGTTTTGCGAGTCGCTGTACCGTCATCGGTGCCCTCGTGCTGCTGCCACTTTCCGCCGCTTTCGCGGCCGACGAGCACTACCGCAAGGACGGCGCTGCGATCGGCGGCACCGACACCGTCGCCTATCACACGGTGGGCAAGCCGGTGCAAGGCTCGCCGCAGTTCAGCGCCGAGTACCAGGGCGCCACCTGGCACTTCGCCTCGGCAGCGAACCGCGATCTCTTTACCGCGAACCCGGGGAAGTACGCACCAGCCTACGGCGGTTGGTGCTCCGCCGGTGCGAGCAAAGGCAAGAAGGTGGCGACCAAGCCGGAACTGTGGGCCGTGGTCGATGGCCAGCTTTATCTGAACAGTTCGGATGTGGCTCACAACAAACTCTTCCTTGGCGACACCGCCAACATCATCCGCAAGGGCGAGGTCAACTGGAAGACGATCTTTGCGACACCGGCCGACAAGCTGTAGGCGCTCGTAGCTGAGGCCAGCGCTCAGAGCGTGAGATCTTCCCCTGATTCATGCTGTTCTTGGGGTCGAGGTCGCGCTTGATGGTGCGCATCAGGTCCACCGCACCGACGCCTGACTCGGTCACCAGGAACCTCTCTTGTGCAGGCCCGCGCCGTGCTCGCCGGTGCAGGTGCCTTCCAGGCTGAGCGTGCGCGCCACCGCTGGTCGAGCAAGGCCGACTGCAGCAAGGCCTGTTCGATGAGCGCAATCTGGTGGAACTCGCCTCACCGGACTACCTCGGCGAGATTGCAGGCGGGGCCGCACTTGATGGTTTTTACATCATCCACGCTTGCGTGCCAGCCGCGCAAACGGACGCCGCCCAGTGCGTGCGCAACTACAAGTCACTTGGCCAACTTGGACCGCGCATTCCGCTCGATCAAGACGATCGACCTGAAGGTGCGTCCGATCCCTCATCGCCTGTCGGGGGACTTGATCGGTACAAAACGCATGTTGGGGCGTGCGACAGCTTCGCAGATCGCTACCGAATCAAGTGAATCGTTCTTGTTCGTGTTGAGGCAAGATCGCCCGCTCAGACTTTGGCACCAGGCCGGCGCCAGTGAAAGGGGGCGTCCATTCCATTAAGTCTCAGCGCCTTGAACACAAAAATTCAGACAGCTCCGCGGTATCTGCCATTGCACTGATTGCCAGTCGCTGTCAGACTCGGCATTTCGAACAATCGCTCTATCCGAACCAAGCTCTTTCAAGCTCTTAACAGGCTTGCCGAAGACGACCGCCACTAGGCAAAGCCCGTCTCGATCGTCAAGCCGCGCTGATTCTCAAGCGGGACGCGAGTGATTGCTTGGTGAACGATCCGCAGCACCGGTGTCACCAGCTTCGGTTGTGCAGCCAGTCCTGTCGGTTATTTCAGCACCGCAACAAGGCTGACGAGTCCCCAGATGGCAAGCGCCGCGCCCGCCGCCTTGCCTAGCCAGTGCCCGGCCGGCGCGAGCTTTTCAACCAGCACGAAAAGTGCAATGCCGGCAATCCACATGAGGTTCATCACCCCGCCGATAAACAGCAGCAGCATTAGCAGCCAGCAGCATCCGACGCAATAGCTGCCATGCTCTAGGCCCATCTTGAAAGCGCCCAACCGCCCTTCCTGCCACCGGGTCAGCACAAACTCAAACGGTGACCGGCATTGCCGCAGGCAAGACTGCTTCAGCGGCATCCATTGATAGAGGCCCGCCGATACCAGCACCAACGATGCCAGTAGCTGGCTGCTCATTTCCATCATCGGAGAAAGCAATGCGGCTCGCTCCAAACCATACTGCATCACGGTAGCCAGCACACTGAAGACAGACCACACCGCCAGATAGCCCGAGGCAAAATAGCCAGACGTCCCCGCTCCGCCTCCCCGGGCGTGACGCGTACTGCCTATGGTGCCCATCAGCAAAATGATGGGCGCAGCGCTCGGCAGCATCATGGCCGCCATCATGACGGCCCACATCAGTGCCATGACGGCAGCATGGCCCCAAGTCCAGGGGCCGGAACTCATGGGCATTTCCATGCCGTCCATGTCTTCCATGGTTCCTGCACCGGCCAGCAAATAGGCCCAGGACAACACGATCACCAGCACCAAGGACCCGCACACCAAGATACGGTCGTGCAACAGCAGCCTGCGCACCAGAGTGGTTTCAGCCACGGGATCGTCTCTGCAAAAAACGCCTTAGGCCACCACGCCTTCCGGCGTCTGGACCACATGGGCAAGCGTACTGTGTGCGCCCTGCGTCTTAAACGCAATCGCGCCCATGCTGTTGATATTTGACGACGCGATTTCGCCGGTAATGTGCTCAAAACCCTCTGGCATGACCACTTGTATCCGGTGTGGGGCACCAGTCACCGGGTTTTTGATGGGCTCAACATCGGTTTCAAGCACACCGGGAATCGATAGTCGGGCGGTCCGCGCTTGCTGGTCAAATTTAAATGAGACGGGTGCAAAAATCGGGTCGTGCATCTTGCTGATGATCAGGCTGCAGATGTGAAACAAGGTTCCTTCAGCGGAATTCTGGCCCGAAAGAATTGAAAAAAGTGCTTCGCGCTGTGGGGGGGTCGCCTTTTCGTCAATGATCGGCTGGGCCTGACCATTGCCCTCATGAAGCGCGCCAGGAAAGTGCACCATCACAAAAAAAGTCAATCCATCTAGGCTGACGTCTTCGAAGTTTCCTTTGGTGATGCGCATGCCAAGCAGCCCCTTGCAATAGCCCTGCGTGGGCCGCGCATTGAAATCGCAGGGGCAACCGAAGGCGCAGTTGCAGTTTTTCATCCATTCACCTTCGAGACGCCAATTTGCATAAGCCATGACTGTTTCTCCTTGGGATGCGCGTTTGTTACGAATACTTGACAAAACCACTTTTAAATCTACTCTTATGCGCGAACGCGGTCAATACGGTAACTGTGGTCGGGAAGTCGTCAGTGGACTGTGCGCGTGACGCTCAAAGTCGTCTATACGGCTCACTTGGCGCTAGGGGCAGGACCGACGTGGCCAAGGATTCCGCCAGCACGGCCCTGCATCCCAATCGGTGCGTCACGGCGAGTAATTTTGTAACGCCGCGCTGATAGCAACTAGTTTTTGTACTGCTCAAACCAAACAATGGTCTTGGCTATTGAGGGAGCAAACGTCCTTCTACAAAAGCGACAAAAGCGGCTTCCAGATCAAACTTTACCAACGTGGTCGTGATGAACCGGTACGCGGGAGAATCGGGCGAGTTTGAGCAACGCGTCGGTTAGGTTGCTCATGTGATGCACGTTGGCTTTTATTCGCCCGAAGTAGTGCGCGCTGGTCGGGTC
>JBKJKT010000118.1:0-10672 GCA_046597415.1 Ramlibacter sp. | reverse complement strand
GTGGGGGACCTCTCGCTGTCGTTGCAGACCATCTACCAGATGACACCAGCGGAGGCGGCATTGACCGAGGCACTCGTGTCGGGGCAATCTCTCGCGCAATTCGGCGAGCAGCGCAGGGTGACGCTCAACACCGTGCGCACGCAACTGAAAAGCGCAGCTGCAAAGGTTGGAGCCAAACGCCAGGTCGATCTAGTGCGCCTCGTGCTGACGGGCCCTGCCATGCTCCAAGGGATAGCGCGGCCCCCCGGCTCTGAGCCTTGAGGAGTTGCCTGGCGGGAGGGGCTCCACAGGCGGGGCACTCCAGCAGAGCGTCAGGCACGGTCTTTTCGAGTGAAAGTTGCATTTTTCCTCCCTTCGCACAGCGGATGCGCATTACTTGACCTGACGAAGCTGGATATCCAGGCAAATGTCAACCTCACTCGAATGGATGATGACGAAACCATCGGAACTGGATGTCATAGCCATTGGCTGACCCACCAATCACAGGAACTGCACCATGTCGAATCAAGCGTTCATTCCATCACCGGGTGCCTTGCCCGACCTGACGCCATATTTCACTTGGAACGGTTGGACTTCCACCGGCGGGAGCATCACTGCGCTGTAGATGGTTGCCACTGACATGAATGGCGATGGCCTCGCGGATATCGCAGTTCACTTTCATCAAATGCAGTCCCAGGAGCCGGGTGGCAACATGAACAAGACGGTGACAGGTGCCGTCCCCAATCGCCTGGTGATCTTCCTCGCGCAGGCTGATGGAAAGTATCGAGACGCGACCGCGGAGCTGTTCGGCACCGCCGCGCCGATCGTCCTGACGGGCGCTTCGCGGAAGGTCGACGTGGGTGACCTGAACGGCGACGGACAAGTTGACTGGTCTACGCTACGAATCGTGAGGATGGACGGCTGACGAGCGACCCGTCAATGATGCAGATTCAGTGCACAGTGATCCTGTCCAAGCCCGACGGCGGTTATGCGCAGGTGCGCATTGGCGACCTCAATTGGTATCACGAAGCGCGTATCTACGAGTCCAATGGCTCCATGCACGTTGCGGTGCAGGGGTTCACAGATGTCGGGAATCCATTGATCGGCACGTTCAGCGATATTTTTGTCACTACCGATGATGACTTTGTATTCAAGGGTGACGCCCTTGGCTTCGTTGGCGAAGGTCTTATTCCTTCGGATGGATCCACTTTTTAGTGCTACCGCCCGCAGAGCCAGGCGCGGCCGCCACGCAGGTTGTTTCTGTAGCGCGCGATATTAAGAACAATATGTATCTGGCCCTGCTTGAAAGGGATGCGGGCTCTGACTGGCAAATCAGCAGTTCGGTTTTTCTCTTCATCACCGAGCGGGTGCCGTTCAAGGGCTGGGATGGCAGCGTTGGCGATGCTGGAATGGTCGTGGTGGACGATGTCGTTCTGGTCGGGATCAACTACCCGAATCGAACATGATGATGCGACCCGGTGTTGGCGCTGCGCCTGTGATCGTCGCACTGGCAAGTGGTGAGCCGTGGACCAGCCGCGCGATGATGGGTACTACCACAACGACGACCTTCGCGACTTCAGCAAACTGCTGTTTTACGTAGTGAAGGATGGTGAGCTAGTCCAAGCGCCCATCAGTATCGTTGAAGAGCAAACCTACACCGTCTATCTGAACTTCGAGGTGCTCGATCTCAATGGGGACGGACTCGACGACATCGCGGTCTACCCCTATCTCTGGGACGTGACTCCCGACGTTTATCTGAATGTTGGCAACGGCGAGTTGCATCACCTCGACCGCTCCGTGTTCACGGCGGGTCCGCGATGGGGCGGCGAACAATTTCCGAATGGCACCAGCAAGTTCCTCGATGCGAATGGGGATGGCCATTACGACCTGCTCTATTACACGGCGCATGCTCTTCCCCAGTATCAGATCCCGCAGTGGCAGATTCACCTTGGGACCGGCGCCAACATGGCCGACTTTGATACGAGCCCGATCAACATTGCAGATCGCAAGGGCGGAACGATCCTGACCACCTGGGGCGGCAACGATTGGATCAGTGACGTGAATGCCAGCGCCAGCCCCACTCGTATCGACGGCGGGCTCGGCATCGACACCATGCACTACTCGGGCCCGCGCTCGTCTTATGGGCTGAGTGGTTCACAGCACTCGTGGACAGTCGACAGTTCCTTGATTGACGACACGCTTTTGAATGTAGAACGTGTTGTGTTTGCTGATTCGCGTGTAGCGCTGGACCTTGATGGACACGCTGGACAGGCCGCAAAACTCCTGGGGGTGATCGTTGGCAGTGCGGAGAACTCGGACCTCGTCGGGCTCGTGATGGGCTATTTGGACGGCGGACTCGCATATGAAACGCTCATGTACTACGCGCTCGAGGCCAGACTAGGGGCAAGTCCTTCAAACGGCGCCGTGGTGGACATGGTCTACTTGAACCTAGCCGGCTTTGCTCCCTCGGTGGCTGAACACAATTTCTTGCTGGCTTATTTGGATGATGGCGTGGTCACGCAGGAGCAGTTTGCCGTTATCGCATCGGAACATTCGTTGAATCTGACCAACATTGATTTCACCGGGCTAGTCGCGTCCGGCATTGAGTATCATTAGCTGAAGGCATAGTAATCCTTGATCGGCAAGCCGCGTGTCGGTGGTTCGATTCCGCCCCAGGCCACCAGATTCAAGCAGCGCCTCCGCGTCCTATCGGGATTCGGGGGCGTTTTGCGTATGAGCCGTTCTGTCCAAACCGATTAACGCGACTTGCCTGCTCGGACGGTGGGTCAGCTGCTGTTGCATCAATCGCGGGATGCGTGAAATCGGAAGAACGATCCAAGGTCCAGTCGTTCCGCGAGGCACTAGGCGGCGTCGCACATGGGCTGTTTAGTCTCTCCTGCGGTGATGGTGCCACGTCGCGCTTGGAACCCGAGACCCCTATGATGCAGATGATGAGCGACGAGCTTCGAGCAAGTTCAGTCCGATACGCCTGCGACGCGTGGCACTTGCGATGCCAAAGCAGGTCAGCATCCCACGAAAGTGGGTCAGAACTAGAAGCGCGCCTGAGGCCTAGGGCTCGGTGTCATGAAGAAGCGAAAACAATACGGAAAATGCAATGTCCGCTGCAACCACCACATACGCCGAGATTTTCGAACGACGCGGACACGCCCACGACCAGGCATTTCGCCTGTATCCACAGGCCTGCGAAGATGAATGCAAAGCTGTCCTTTCACTGGCTGCGCCGCAGCCGGGCGAGACCTTGCTTGACGTGCCTTCAGCCGGGGGTTTCCTGACGACGCACCTCGATACGCAAGGGATTCGCGTCGTTGCCGTGGATCCGAGTCCGGTGCTGCATGCGCTGTGTTCCCGCACGGTCCCGGAGAGCTACATGGCGCCGATCGACAGCATGCCTTTTGCCGACGGTGAAATAGACGTTGCAATCTGTCTGGCGGGACTGCATCACGAACCCGGTCTGTCCGCGGTCTTCGCTGAGTTCAGGCGCGTGCTGCGCCGGGGCGGTCGTCTGGCCATCGCGGAAGCGAGCGAGGGCTCAGCGGTGTCCCATTTCCTGAACGGTTTTGTCGATCGACACAACTCCCTGGGGCATCAAGGCGTGTTTCTCACTGACAGTTTCAGAACCGACATGACCGAGGCCGGACTGCGCATCGTCCATGACAAGGAGGCGCACTACCACTGGCGTTTTGATTCCCGCGATTCCCTGGCGCACTGCCTGAGCTTGATGTTCGGAATAGACCTAGCCTCACCCGAAGAAATTTGTGCTGCCGTGGAACAGGACCTCGGACTCGATGCGCTGGTCAACGGGCAGATCGGCATGCGGTGGTCGCTTCACCATCTATTGGCCTTCAATGACTGAATCATTCGTCAATGTTACGCATGTCATCTGAACACACCAAAAGGAAAACCTAACCCATGGCTGAACTCATGGGACGCCTTGGCTATTGGCAAGGCGTCAGGCAGCCTGCCTTTCAGATAACCATGCGGGTCCCGACTCGAACCGAGATTGACTTTCCATCCCTGGACAGATGGCTTGCGGCGGTCCTTGGAATGACGTTGCAAGAGCAGCTCTCGTCAGATCGCAAGGACGTCGCCAGCGCAACGATGGAGTCGTTGGCATGGCGCATCTTGCAGATTGCGGCGTACCTACAACAGGAAGCCGGGATTCCGGCTTTTGGGCCTGGACGTATCACGCGAATAGTTGCCGACACACCTGACACATGGGCTGTAAAGGCGCTGGTCCCCGGCATCGATCTGCTTGCCAGGCAAGCGACCCTCACCGCACACGATGCAGCGGTGAGACTTATTCAGTGGGTGATAAACAACCACCATGACGAGACTAAGCTCGCAGGTATTACGGAGACCATCCAAAAGGCTGCAATCGAGCCCTTGCGTTCCTTTGCCCTGTCGGGCGTCTCCACCCTGCCGATCCTCAAGGAGGCCTTTCTCCAAAGCATTCCTTTTCGGCACCTGGGCGCAGGCACCTATCAACTCGGTTGGGCCAAGCATTCCCGCCTGCTGGCGCGAAGTGTCATTGACACCGACTCCTTTATAGGGGCCAAGATCGCCAACAAGAAGCACTGGACAGCGCAGGTACTTCGTTCGGCCGGCCTGCCGGCGCCGGTGCATGTCCTGGTGGGCACTGAAGCTGAGGCAAGAAGCGCGGCGCAGCAAGTGGGATGGCCATTGGTCGTCAAACCAGCGGATCGCGAACGCAGCGAAGGCGTGACTGTCGCCATTCGTGATGACAATCGGCTTCTTCAAGGCTTCAAGCTCGCCGCAAGACTTTCAAAGCTAATTTTGGTCGAGCGCGAAGTGACCGGCCTTTGTTACCGACTAATGGTCGCCAATGGAGAGCTCCTGTACGCCGTCCGAAGGCGCCCAAAGGCGGTAACGGGTGACGGTCACGCCACAATTGCCCAACTCATCGAGCATGCTCGCGCGGAGAACCGAAAACTCCCTTCATGGCGCCGTGCCAAACCAATTGCGCATGATGAACTGTGCATCGAAGCGCTGGCGGCACAGGGCAAGACAATCGACGACGTCCCGCATCCTGGAGAGCGTGTAGCCTTACGCCTCATTGAGTCGACCGAATGGGGCGAGGACGTCGATGATGCCACCGCCGACGTACATCCCGACAACATGGATATCGCGGTCAGATCTGCGCGCTTGATTGGTCTCAGCAATGCTGGCATCGACATCATCACGCCGGACATCTCAAAGCCTTGGCACCAGAACGGCGCAATCATCACCGAGGTCAATTTCGCACCGCACTTTGGCGGAACATTGACGGCGAGAGGCAAAATGCCCCTGTTCCTGAAGCGACTGATGGCTGGTGACGGAAGAATTCCTGTTGAAGCGTATGTCGGCGGCAGCCAAGCAATGGAGGCTGGTCTGGCGCGGCAAGCCGCCCTGCGGGCCGAGGACATCCATGGTTATCTGACGAGTCATGACAAAACCATCGACAGGAACGGCAGCATCATGGCGATTTGCGCGAACGGTTTGTTTGACCGAGCCGTGTCGCTGCTCATGAATCGCGACGTCGGCGCACTGGTGATGGTGGTGCAGACCGACGAGCTGCTTGCAACCGGCCTGCCGGTTGATCGCATCGCGAAGGTCACCGTCTGCAGTGGCAGCTTAGTCGCCCAGAGATCGAATTCAGAAGTTGTCAGTGGCGCGTCCACGCTCGCTCTGGTAAATCTACTGCAGGCACATACGACCCAACACGGTTCCCGGATAGGGCAACCTTCGCAAGGAAGCGGATGAGGGATATCCAGATTCTGATCATTTCATGGGCGAATCAGCATCAGAACGCCGCATCCATCGCGGTCGCGGTGCGAAGCATCGTTCAGGACGTTGCCATTGTCTATTCGGACCCCGACCCCTCATTGTCCATTCCTGCGGAGTGCCCGCTGATCAGGCGGCCGGACAATTTGTTCTTCGGCGACAAGTTCAAGGCCTGCCTTGACGCATACCGCTCCGACCTCATGCTGGTCATTCACGCGGATTGCACCTGCGACGACTGGGCGGGTCTTGTCCGCAAATGTCGCGCGGCAATGAGCGCCTACGCGCGCATTGGCGTATGGGCTCCGTTGATTGACTACACGGGTTTTTCTCTCGCGCGCACGAGGATCGGGGAGATCCCGGCCTGCGGCCTGAGCCTGGTCGCCCACACCGACTCGATCGTGTTTGCAATGCCTCGCCCGGTGATCGAGAGAATGCAGGCAGCCGCCTACGAGCAAAACGTGTACGGGTGGGGTATCGGCTGGCTCGCCGTGGCGCACGCCTATGCAAATCGGAAATATGCGGTGGTCGACCGCTCGATTTCCGTTCGTCATCCGCGGCCCCGGGGCTACTCCAGCGGCGACGCCGCGAAGCAGCGCGAAGAATTCCTGCAGCAGATGCTGCCCGAGGAGGTCATCCAGTACCGGCTGCTGCAGTCGCACATGAGTCTGATGGATCTGCAGAATGCCGGCCGGCGGATGGCGCCGCCTTCGAAAGCTGCCTAACGACGCGTCCCGCGTGACGACCCGGCAAAGCCTCAAGAACTGGCGACCCGATCCCTTCGGTAGGCGGCGAAGATCATGTCAAGAATCGGAGAGTCCCACGACTGCGAGATGTATTTGAGCGCGTCTCGCCTCCCATTCGACGAGAGACGACGCCGGAGTACCTCATCCCGCCGAACCTGCAGCATGGCCGCCTTCAGGTCGTCTTTTCTCGGGGCGGCCCACACGTCTTCCTTGCCGAGAATCCCGCGGTAGATGGCACATGTGACGGGCTCCATGTCATACCTTAGAAGCACGGAGTTTCCGTTGTGCATGAAGTCCGTGTTGCCTCCGAATCCGGTCGCGATACACGGAACGCCCATCGACATTGCCTCGAGAAGCCCGAGTCCTAATCCCTCGGAACGATGACATGAAACGTAGCAGTCGGCCCGCGAGATCGTTGCCAGCATCTGCTCTCGCGGCATGAACGTGCTCAGCACCCGCACGTTCGCCCGCGACGCTAGGTCCTGGAGTTTTGCCATGATCGCTGGCGCCCCTGGATTGTTCAGTCCGTTGACTTTCAACAGCAATTCCGTATTCCGGTCGCCGCCGAAGAGCTCCGCGAAGGCTCTGATCAGAAGCCCCGGATTTTTCCGGTCGATCGAGCTGTTGATGTCGAAATTGAAGAAGAACTGGAACGTGCTGTGATCGGAGCGGCTGCCGGTGTCGGCAATTGGCGGGGGCAACAGTGCCACGGGCGCGTAGTCGACATACACCTGGTCGAGTTCGCGCAAAAGCCCGTATTGGATGAATCTCGACGGTGCGATGAACATCTGGATCTCTTGCTTGAGGGCCAGGAAAACGTCCGGGTACTTGTTCAGCTCCCAGAAGGGCAGTACGACGTTGAACCGGCCTGCCGAATCGGCGATCTGACGAAGCTCGGGAAACAGATGTTTGGCAAAGTTGACGCCGAAGACGAAGAGGTTGATCTCGTGACGCGGTGCGCGCGAGAAGTACGGCTTGTATTTTTCGAAATCCTCCTGCGGCGCGGCTGGTGTGCGAGGGGTTCGCATGCAAAGGATGCAAAAGGGAATGCCTCGCTCGATCAGCAGGTCAGCGAGCATGCGCACCGACACGCCCAGGCCAAGGCCACCGCTGGCAAAACCAATCAGGTTGATTCCGGGATTCGCTCGCATCGTTGTCGCTGACATGACGTACTCTGAAAGTCCACATTCTCCTCGTCTGGCAGACCACTAAAATCGCCGCCTTTTCGGAAAGAAACCTCATGAACAATCCTGGACGTTTGGGCGTCGCCTCAAACGCTCTGACTGACGTGACGTTGCGCATCTCATATGTCTGGACGCCGCTAATGACGCTGTTGATCTCCGAGCAAATCTGACTCCCGGGGGTCAGGATTCAGTGGAAATCAACAGTGCCTGCCTACGCGGGTCAGCTTGAGCGAGGGGTTAGGCCGCATTGCCGCCGCTCGTTGCCCGGCCCGACTTGTCTGCTTGGCATGACAAGCGTAGTTTCATCGGTCTCGGCTCCGTAGAGAGTAGCGTCCTCTCGAGTGCCTGCCACGAATCCAAGCCTTTGAAGCAAGCCAAGAGATCTGTAGTTCGCGGTTTTGAGCACGGCTACGAACGTATGCACACCGTATTGACCTGTGAGTTCAGCAAGCATGATCTGCAGGGAGGCAGTACCTATTCCTTGCCTCCAGTGCTTGCTTGCGAGCTCATAGCCGATGTAAGCCGCTCCAGACTTGTAGATGGTGGCCTGCACATAGCCTGCCAACTCGCCAGTTTGGAGCCTCACTACCCAGTTCAACCACTTTTCAGTGCCATCTGGTGAGACGCGAGACTCTCGTCGTTTGAAACCGGCAGCCAACCTCTCCACTGAGGGTGGGGGGACGCCTTCAAACTCGTAGATGGCAGGATCCGAAAGAACGACGAACATCTCCGGAGCGTGTGACTCGACTTGTGGCTCCAAGATGCAACGATATCCGGTGAGCGTGTTCATGCGGCCTAACGCAAAGTTAAAATGGACGGCACAGTGACTTCGGAACGAATCATCGAGCCGCGGCGCCTATGCGACTCGCAAATGCTTCCGCAGCTTCTACGGCCGCAGTCGCCTGGTCCGGCGGGGCCCGCTCTCCGCTGTGAACGACCTCGCCTCGAAGCTTCGCGGCTGCCCTGAACTGCGGCCAAACGGAAGCGTCTTGGATCTTGTCCACGCTTAGCGCCACGTACAGTGCTCTCACTCTGTCATTCGCCAGGCTATAGCTGGAAAGCAAGTCAGTCACCGCGCTTTCAAGGTCTAACATATCCCGCTTTGTAATCCAATGCGCGAGTGCTCGCTCGGTTGCTGTTTCGCACGCCATCAGGGCCGTGACAACGGCCGCCTCGCTATGCCCGGATACCAAGCGCCGAGAAGTCGCGGCGAGCGTACTCTGCCACGGCGCAGTTGCAGTAAAGAGGAGGAGCGGCGAAATGAGCAAGCGTGATCTGCCGTCTAACGAATAAAAGGGACTGCCCCGTCCCGAACTAGCCGCGTGCTTGCGGCGACCGGCAACGAAGTGCCACGATGGGAAGTGCAAAATCTCATCAACGGTCGAAAATGACGGCGCCGAAGTTCGTCGTACCCTATTGCCTCTCGCCTGTCGGGCAAGCGCGGCAAGAACGAGCTGCAGATGCCGCTGCCATCTGCGAAGCCGTCACGCGACCGAACATGCGATTTGTGCCGGTGAAGAACACCCACCAGCAAGGCGAGTTGCTCGTGCATCGTGCGCGACAGGGCTTCGTGCAGCAGCGCACCGCCACCATCAATTCGGACCGTTGCCGAGCGAAAGCTTCAACAACTTGATAGTGCGGCGACCTTGGAATTCCTGCGGTCGCCACCTGGCAACTGCCTGGAAGCATTGACAAAGGATCGAGCGGGTCAACACAGCATTCGAGTGAATGATCAATGGCGCGTTTGTTTTGTGTGGACGCCAGAAGGTCCAATCAACGTTGAAGTCGTCGACTATCACTGAGAGGAGTCTTCAAATGAAAAACGGCATGCACCCCATCCATCCCGGCGAGATATTGCGTGCGGACTTCCTGGAGCCCCTGGGCATCACGCCACACGCTTTATCCAAGGCGTTGCACGTTACGCCTGCACGGATTAGTGAAATCGTCAGGGAGCATCGCGGCATCACGGCCGACACGACGATCCGACTGGCGCGTTACTTTGGTGGTGACCCGAAATCCTGGCTGAACCTGCAGCAGGCCTATGACCTCAAAATTGCAGAGAAGGCTGTGCTGAAACAGGTCTTCAAAGATGTCAAACCGTTGAGCAAGGCGGCGCTAGCTCGTGACGCCGAGCGATTTGCGCTACCAGCTTGACGCACAAGCGCGACGACTCGCATGAGGATTGAGAATCCGCGTGTCGGTGGTTCGATTCCGCCCCAGGCCACCAGATCACGACGCCTCGGCAGCTTCACGTCTCCGGGGCGTCACTGTTTGTGGCGTTCCCCCAACCAACGCGCGGCTCCCGTCAATTCTGCGTGCTGATTGGTTGGGAAGGGGGTCGAGGGCGGCAAAGTCGCAACTCATTTCGGAAGTGGTTCAATCCATTGAGGACGCGTGCCGACCTCACGCGGGAAGGCTAAAAGAAAATGCGGCTCCCGTGCCTGGGGCTGAGTGAGCCCACACGCGTCCGCGGTGGCGCTGCACGATGGTTCGCACCAGTGCCAAGCCAATTCCAGTGCCCTCAAATTCGCTCCGCGTGTGAAGGCGCCCGAAAGGGCTGAACAGTTGCGAGGCGTATGCCATGTCGAATCCCACACCCATGTCCTTCACGCTGATGATGACTTCGTCCGGCGAGGTACGGTCAGAGCTAATCAAAATCGACGTCCGCTCACAGGTTCGTGAAAACTTCCAGGCGTTAGCGATTAGGTTAGTCATCACCTGCTGCAGCAACAGGGTGTCCCCCCGAACCCGAAGAGATCCCTCCAGTGCGAGCGAAACGCGCCGCTCAGGCTCGTGTTGCATCAGGCCATCAACAACTTCGCGAGCCACCGGTGCCAAGTCAATCGAGTCGTGATGAACCGGTACGCGGGAGAATCGGGCGAGTTTGAGCAACGCGTCGGTTAGGTTGCTCATGTGATGCACGTTGGCTTTTATTCGCCCGAAGTAGTGCGCGCTGGTCGGGTC
>JBKJKT010000035.1:0-4519 GCA_046597415.1 Ramlibacter sp. | reverse complement strand
CACTCCCGACGAAGTGCCAGACCTTCAGATTTTCCCGGGTGACGATTCGAGGCGCTACAGCGAACTCCACCAGGAGCGCCAACAGCAGCCCCGCGAACACGAACAGCAACGCACCATTGGCCCAGCTCATCGGTGAACCCTCGGTGCTGGCCCGTGCGGCCATCATCACGACGATGCCGCACGCCATCGAAACCCACATCTGAGCCGTGAAAAGCCTGGCCGCCATCCGGCCAGCATCGGCAGGCGTCGGCAAGTGCGCAAACAGCATCGGAACAACCAGGAAACCAATCGTGGTCAGGCTGCCCCACCAGAGCACCGCGGCAAGCAACCCGGTGTGCGGCTTCCAGCCTGCGTTCATGGGGTCACTGGAATCAGAGGTAATGGACGCTGACGATCTCGAAGCGCCGCACGCCGCCTGGGGCCTCGACGATTGCGGTATCGCCCTCTTCCTTGCCGATCATCGCGCGTGCAATGGGGCTGGAGATATTGACCAGGCCGAGTTTCAGGTCGGCTTCGTCCTCACCCACGATCTGGTAGCGCACCTTCTCGCCGGACTGCTCATCTTCCAGATCGACGGTCGCGCCAAAAACGACGCGGCCAGAGACTTCAAGCTCCGTCGGATCGATGATCTGGGCGGCAGCCAGCTTGCTGTCAATTTCCTTGATGCGGCCTTCGATGAAGCCCTGCCTGTCCTTGGCGGCCTCGTATTCGGCGTTCTCGGACAGGTCGCCCTGCGCCCGAGCTTCGGCGATTGCGTTGATGACCCAGGGGCGATCGACGGTCTTGAGCTTGTGCAGCTCGGCTTTGAGCTTTTCGGCGCCGCGCTTGGTGATGGGAATAGTCGTCACGGAAACTCCAATGTTCTGAATCAGGCGGAGGCTACCGCGGAACCGGGTTTACCGGGCCGCTGGTAGCGCCCCCTTGAGGGGGAGGCGCCAAAGGCGCTTCGGGGGAGGTCGTCAAACTCGCGTGCAATTCCTGCAGGGAAACGACGCCGAGGTCGTCCATGTATTTCATGCCTTCGACGGCTGCTTCAGCGCCGAAGATGGTGGTAAAGGTCGTCACCCGGGCGAGCAGCGACGACGTGCGGATCGCGCGGGAATCGGCGATCGCATTGCGACGCTCCTCCACGGTGTTGATCACCATCACGATCTGGTTGTTCTTGATCATGTCCACGACGTGCGGGCGGCCCTCGGTGACCTTGTTGACGGTCTCGCAGGCGATGCCTGCGGCATTGATGGCAGCCGACGTTCCCTTGGTCGCAACCAGTTCGAAACCTTGCGCTGCCAGCTCGCGCGCCACCTCGACAGCGCGTGGCTTGTCGCTGTTTTTCACCGTCAGGAAAATCTTCTTCACCGCGTCCGTCGGCCGGGGCAGCTTGGTGCCAGCACCCATCTGGCTCTTCACGAACGCTTCGCCGAACGTCTTGCCTACGCCCATGACTTCGCCCGTGGACTTCATCTCCGGGCCGAGGATGGTGTCCACGCCGGGGAACTTCACGAACGGGAACACCGCCTCCTTCACGCTGAAATAGGGCGGTGTCACTTCCTTGTCGATGCCTTGCGAAGCCAGAGACTGGCCGACCATGCAGCGCGCCGCGACCTTCGCCAGCTGGATGCCGGTGGCCTTGCTCACGAAGGGCACGGTGCGGGACGCTCGCGGATTTACTTCCAGCACGTAGATCACGTCCTTGCCGTCCACCTCCTGAATCGCGAACTGCACATTCATCAGCCCCACCACGTTCAGCGCATCGGCCATCGCCGCTGTCTGGCGCTTGATCTCGTCGATAGTCGCCTGCGAAAGATAGTAAGGCGGCAACGAGCAGGCGGAGTCGCCACTATGCACGCCGGCTTGCTCGATGTGCTCCATGACACCGCCGATGAAGGTGCGGCCCGTGGGGTCCCGCAGGCAATCGACGTCGCATTCGATGGCATCGTTGAGGAAGCGGTCAAGCAGCACGGGTGAGTCGTGGGAAACCTTCACCGCTTCGCGCATGTAGCGCTCAAGGTCGCGCTGCTCATGCACGATTTCCATTGCTCTGCCACCCAACACGTAGCTCGGGCGCACGACCAGCGGGTAGCCGAGAGCGGCCGCCTTCTCCAGCGCTTCAGCTTCGGTGCGGGCCGTGGCGTTGGATGGCTGACGCAGGTC
Source organism: Ramlibacter sp. (assembly GCA_046597415.1). Lineage (GTDB taxonomy): Bacteria > Pseudomonadota > Gammaproteobacteria > Burkholderiales > Burkholderiaceae_C > Ramlibacter. The sequence goes on along the minus strand of JBKJKT010000035.1, from coordinate 2,368 downwards.
GAGCGAATGCAACAGCTTCTGGAAACGCTCGCGGTCTTCGGCCGCATCGATCATGTCGGGGCTGGTGCCGATGATGGGCACCCCCTCGGCTTCAAGGCCCAGTGCGAGCTTGAGCGGTGTCTGTCCGCCGTACTGAACGATCACGCCAAGCGGCTTTTCCTTGTCGACGATTTCAAGCACGTCTTCCAGCGTCAGGGGCTCGAAGTACAGGCGGTCCGATGTGTCGTAGTCAGTGGAAACCGTCTCGGGGTTGCAGTTGACCATGATGGTCTCGTAACCGTCTTCGCGCAGCGCCAGGGCTGCATGAACGCAGCAGTAGTCGAACTCGATGCCTTGCCCGATCCGGTTCGGTCCACCACCCAGCACCATGATCTTCTTGCGATCGGTCGGGTCGGACTCGCATTCGGGGACGCCGCCATATGTCGCGGTCTCGTAGGTCGAGTACATGTATGCCGTGTCGGTGGCAAATTCGGCAGCGCAAGTGTCCACGCGCTTGTAGACCGGACGCACGCCCATCGCACGACGCATCTCGCGAATCACCTTGTCGGTGGTCTTGAGCTGGCGTGCAAGGCGGCGATCAGAAAAGCCTTTTTGCTTGAGCATCGCGAGCGTTGCCGCATCGATCTGGTCGAGCGACATCTTCTCGAGTTCCAGCTCGATCTTCACGATCTCTTCGATTTGCACGAGGAACCAGCGGTCGATCTTCGTGAGGTCGAACACCTCATCGACACTCATGCCTTGCGCGAACGCATCGCCGACGTACCAGATCCGCTCGGGGCCCGGCTCGCCGAGTTCCTTCTCCAGCACTTCGCGGTCCTGCGTCTTTTCGTTCAGCCCATCGACGCCCACTTCAAGCCCGCGCAGCGCCTTCTGGAACGACTCCTGGAACGTGCGGCCCATCGCCATCACTTCGCCCACCGACTTCATCTGAGTGGTCAAACGCGAATCGGCCATCGGGAATTTCTCGAAGGCGAAACGCGGAATCTTGGTGACGACGTAATCGATGCTCGGCTCGAAACTCGCAGGCGTTGCGCCCCCCGTGATTTCGTTGCGCAATTCGTCCAGGGTGTAGCCGACAGCGAGCTTGGCAGCGACCTTGGCAATCGGGAAACCCGTTGCCTTGGACGCCAGCGCCGAGGAGCGCGACACACGCGGATTCATCTCGATCACGACCATGCGCCCATCAGCGGGGTTGATCGCGAACTGCACGTTGGAGCCGCCCGTATCCACGCCGATTTCGCGCAGCACCGCAATGGATGCGTTGCGCATGATCTGGTATTCCTTGTCTGTCAGCGTCTGGGCCGGCGCCACGGTGATCGAGTCTCCGGTGTGCACACCCATCGGGTCGAGATTCTCGATCGAGCAGATGATGATGCAGTTGTCGGCCTTGTCGCGCACGACCTCCATCTCGAATTCTTTCCATCCGAGCAGCGACTCTTCGATGAGCAGTTCGCTGGTGGGCGAAGCCTCAAGGCCACGCTTGCAGATGACCTCGAATTCCTCGGGGTTGTAGGCGATGCCGCCGCCCGTGCCGCCAAGCGTGAAGCTCGGACGGATGACAGTTGGAAAGCCCACCGTCTTCTGGACGGCCCAGGCTTCATCAATGGAATGCGCGATGCCGGAGCGGGCCGAACCCAATCCGATCTTCGTCATCGCTTCCTTGAACTTCTGGCGGTCTTCGGCCTTGTCGATGGCCTCGGGCGTTGCGCCGATCAGCTCGACCTTGTATTTTTCAAGCACGCCGTGGTGCCACAGGTCGAGCGCGCAATTGAGCGCCGTCTGTCCCCCCATCGTCGGCAGGATTGCATCGGGGCGTTCCTTGGCGATGATCTTCTCGACTGTCTGCCAGGTAATCGGCTCGATGTAGGTCACGTCAGCCGTGGCCGGGTCCGTCATGATGGTCGCAGGATTGCTGTTGATCAGGATGACCTTGTAGCCCTCCTCGCGCAAAGCCTTGCACGCCTGCACGCCCGAGTAGTCGAACTCGCACGCCTGGCCAATGATGATGGGGCCGGCCCCGATGATGAGGACGCTCTTGATGTCTGTACGCTTTGGCATTTACTGTTTGGCTCCGGCCTTGTCTGTGGCGGTACTCATCAGACCGACGAAGCGATCGAAGAGATAGGCGATGTCATGCGGGCCCGGCGACGCCTCAGGGTGGCCCTGGAAACAGAACGCCGGCTTGTCGGTGCGGGCCAGGCCCTGCAGGGTTCCGTCGAACAGGCTGATGTGCGTTGCTCGCAGGTTGGCAGGCAATGTTTTTTCGTCCACAGCGAAGCCATGGTTCTGGCTCGTGATGCTCACACGGCCGTTGTCCAGGTCTTTCACCGGATGGTTGGCACCGTGGTGGCCGAACTTCATCTTGAAG
>JBKJKT010000252.1:0-10541 GCA_046597415.1 Ramlibacter sp. | reverse complement strand
TCGCAGGAAGCAGCTTTCCCAGCACGGTACCGACTTCAGGATGAGGACACGTCCAGGCGCCGATTGTTTGGCGGAATGAACGACTCGAGGTAATAGAGCGCCTCACGGCCCGCGAGCGCCGCGCTTTCCAGCAAGATGCCGCGCGTGCCGGATTTGACCCCCGCAACATCGGCCGCTTCCCGGGAGAACTTGACGAAGGAGACGCGCTGACGCATCTCGGTCACCAGCATGTCGCTCTCCCCACCGAGCAGTTGCTTGAGGTTGGCACCGTCGAGCGTCTCCAGCGGCGCCGCTGCGATCCCCGGAAAAGCGTTCGCCCGGAAGTAGAAGCGATTGAAGATGCTGAATTCCGCATTGACGCTGATACGTCGAACAATACGCACCACCGCGCCGTCGGAGGGACGCAGCCACTCCGACCAGGGGCCACGCCCGTCGATGCGGTCGCGCGAAATCACCTTGGGAAACAGAGGCAGAAACCGGGGCTCTCCTTCCTCGCCCAGGAAACGCAGGTAGAGCGGCGCGTCGATCCTTGCGCGACCTTCGGCCACATAAGTACCGCTGCCCTGCGTGCGTACAAGGAGCCCTTCTTCAGACAAGTCGCGTAGCGCGCGCTGCACCGTGCCAAGGCTGAACCGCGTGAGGCGCGCCAACTCGCGCTCGGGGGGCAGCTGGCTGCCCGGTTTCCAGTAGCCGTCGCGGATGGCCGCCGATAGCGTTTCCCGCAGCTGCGCGTACTTCGCCAGGCCGGGCACGGCCGAGCCGGCGTACTGGTCGACCAATTCTTTGGAAACGATATCCCGATTCATCTCTGCCGCCATCGGTCGGTATGGTACCCGGTCCCAAATTTTGACATGTGCTCTATAGCACTGTAGTATTTGCAGCTTCCAGCAATGTCCTGCAGTTCACCCAAGGAGTCACTCATGCCTGTGAAAAACCTGATCGTTTCGCTTGTCGCCGTGTCGGCTGCGTTCACCGGGTTGACCGCCCATGCTGCCGAGCCAGTGCAGTGGCCCACGAAGCCCGTGAAAATCACCTTCGGCTTTCCAGCGGCAAGCGCTACGGACGTGATCGCCCGAGCCGTCGGTCAGAAACTGTCGGAGAAGTGGGGCCAGTCGGTTGTGATCGAAAACCGGCCCGGGGCTGGCGGCAACCTCGGCAGTGAAGTCGCGGCGCGGGCGCCGAACGACGGCTACACCATCTTCTTCGGAACCGTGGCTAACGCGATCAGCACAACGCTCTACAGCAAGCTGAACTACGACTACCTCAAGGATTTCACACCGGTCACCCTGGTGGCCACGACGCCGCTGGTGCTGGTGGCGAACCAGTCGCTTCCGGTGAAGAACGTCAAGGAATTGATCGACTACGCGAAGGCCAATCCCGGCAAGCTCAACTTCGGATCGGGAGGCGTAGGAACGTCCAACCACCTCGCTGGCGAGATGTTCAAGGCCGACACTCGCACCCAGATGATTCACGTGGCTTACAAGGGCACGCCGGCGGCATACAACGACCTTTTCAGTGGCCAGGTGTCGCTGATGTGGGACAACATCGTCGCCGTGACCCCTCACGTGAAGTCCGGGCGGCTCAAGCCCCTGGCAGTCACCAGCGCAAAGCGCTCCACTTCGCTGCCGGACGTCCCCACCATCGCTGAATCCGGGTTGCCGGGTTTCGAGGCCGTGTCGTGGATCGGGGCGCTGGTGCCGGCCGGCACGCCGCAACCCATCGTGGACAAGATTCACACCGACCTGGTCGCCGTGCTGCGCATGCCGGAGATCAGGGAGAAGCTCGGTGCACTGGGCGCCGAGGTGGTCGGCAATACGCCGGAGCAGTTCGCGGCGTGGAACCGCGACGAGATCGCCAAGTGGGCCAAGGCCATCAAGGAATCCGGCGCGCGCGTGGAGTGAATCCACCCGAAACATCAACGAAAGAACACAGTGACCAGAACCAAGATCAATGAGCCAGCGCGGGAGACACCGGTGCTGATGGAAGCGGACGTCGTCGTCGTCGGAGGCGGCACGACAGGGCCGATCGCAGCTATCGCTGCAGCACGGCGCGGTAGCAAAGTGGTGCTGATCGAGCGCTTCGGCTCTCTCGGCGGCATCCTCACGCTGGGGCTGAACACCAAGCCTTCGGGCGCCATCATCGGCGGCATTCCGCTGGAGATCTGGAACCTGGCCCGTACAGTCGGCGGCGCCGGCGACGATTACATGGCGACGACCAAGACCGGCGGCGTGAAGATCGCATCCCCGACCGATCCGGAGATCATGAAGATGCTGTTGACCCGCCTGTGCGTGGAGGCTGGCGTCCAGATCCTGTTCGAGACTTTTGTGTCAACACCGGTTGTCGAGGATGGCGCGGTGACCGGCGTGATCATCGAAGGCAAGGGCGGACGACAGTTCGTCGGCGCCAAGGTGCTGATCGACTGCTCGGCGGACGCCGACATGGCGGCCAAGGCCAAGGCACCCTTCGTCATGGGCTCGGGCGGAGACGACGCGAAGATGCAGCCGGTGTCGATGTACTTCATCATGAAAAACGTGGACCTGAACCAGCTGGCCAAATGGGCGCGCACCTGCGACGACGTACCAGCGCGCGCGATTCCCCATGACGAGGCCGGCCTCGCTTATGGACTGTGGCTGACGGGCTTCAACGGCATGCTGCGTCGCTTCCAGGAGGAAACCGGCGTGAAACTACAGCGCGACAACATCACGCTCAAGACCGCCGATGGCCAGATGTACGTGAACGCCACTCGCGTTCTCGGAGTGAATGTGTTTTCGCCGAAGGAATTCACCGCCGCCATCCTGGAGTGCTACCGCCAGATCGAGGGCGTATGCCGCTTCCTGAAGGAACGCGTCCCGGGCTTCGAGGCGGCCCGCCTGGGACAGGTATCGCCCATCCTCGGCGTGCGCGAGACGCGCCACATCCTGGGTGAATACACGCTGACGGGTCCGGACTCGCGCGGCGAGACCCGGTTCGAAGACACCATCGCGGCAGACAATTCGGCGCTGGACATCCACGATCCGAAGGGCGGCGACGTTGACTTCCAGAGCATGCCCCCGTACGAGATTCCCTATCGTTGCCTGGTGCCGCAGGGTGTCGAGCAGCTTCTGGTTGCAGGCCGCTGCATTTCGGCAGACCACGAGGCTCACGCGCGTTCGCGCAACATGCCGGCGTGCATGTCTACCGGCCAGGCCGCTGGCGTGGCCGCTGCCATTGCGGTGGAAGAAGGAGTTCCGGTACGCCACGTCCCGATCGGAAAGGTGCAGGCGGCGCTGCGCGCACTGGGCATGCCTCTGCATGCCGAGGAAGTGCCCGCTTGATCGCGCGCGGTGGCGATTGCAACCAGGCAAGAGCCGATGAACGATGACGTGCTGTATGGCCAGGGCCTTCTGCCACAAGGCGTACGTTCCCGGCTGATCGACAACAACAACGGCTGCACGATGCACGTGCTCGAGGCCGGCTTTGAGCAGCCCGGCCGGCCGTGCGTGCTTTTGCTGCATGGCTTTCCGGAGCTGGCGTTCAGCTGGCGCAAGCAGCTCCTGGTCCTGGCGGCAGCCGGGTATCACGTCGTCGCACCGGACCAGCGTGGATATGGTCGCAGCGGCGGTGCTGGCGTCGGGTTCGACGACGACCTGATGCCCTACAGCCTGATCAACCGGGTGAGCGATAGCGTGGGGCTGGTGAAGGCGCTGGGCTACGACAGCGTTGCCGCAGTGATAGGACACGACTACGGCTCGGTGGTTGCAGCCTGGTGTGCGCTGCTGCGCCCCGATGTCTTCCGGTCGGTGGTGCTCATGAGCGCCGCATTCCCCGGGGCACCGGTGCTGCCCAAGGGCAGCCCTGCGCGCCCGCCGAAAGGCACATTGCCGCTTTCAGGCCTGCCTGAGACGCTGGCCGCACTGCCCAGGCCGCGCCAGCACTACCGGTGGTATTACTCGACACGCGACGCCAATGCGGACATGTGGCACTGCCCGCAAGGCGTTCACGACTTCCTGCGGGCGTACTTCCACTTCAAGAGCGGCGACTGGCCCGGCAACGAGCCGTTTCCGCTGGCTTCGTGGGCCGCCAGCGAAATGGCCCGGATGCCGACGTACTACGTCATGGAGCTGGGCCAGAACATGGCGCAAACCGTGGCGCAGGAAATGCCGGCAGCCGACGACATTGCCGGCTGCGCGTGGCTAACCGACGCCGAACTGGCCGTCTATTCCGGCGAGTACGAACGCACCGGGTTCCAAGGCGGCTTGCAGGGCTACCGCCTCGGTACCGATCCGCGTTTCAGCGGTGATCTGAAGGCCTTCTCGGAGCGCACCGTGGAGGTCCCGGCGATGTTCGTCGCAGGCGCGAAAGATTGGGGAACCTACCAATCGCCCGGTGCGCTGGAACGCATGGGCGAGATCTGCACCCGGTACCGCGGCACCCACCTGGTCGAAGGGGCCGGACATTGGGTGCAGCAGGAGCGGAGCGAGGAAGTGAACGCACTGCTCACGGACTTTCTCGCTGGAGGGCGATGATCGGAGTGGCTCGGATGCGACTCTCTAGCTGGGCAATGTATCAATCAGTAAGCCGTGAATCTGCGCGTGGAATTTTTTCGTACTTAGTTAGGAGCTAGTTGACGATCCAGCATACGAACTCCATTTACTCAACTCAAGCACGGCTCCGTCAGTCCACCCCAACGGTACTACAGTTGGGAATGACGGCCAGAGCCGCGCGCGGACTTTGTAAGTTGAACCACCGACCGACCTCGCAACGCCTGTGGAAATTGACGTGAAACGCACCATTGACTGCCCGACACGGATCGGTGTTTGGCAGATGATCGCGTTGCTGCTCCCGACCGCATTTTTGAGGGACCGGACTATCCGCCAACCCAACGAAAACGCTCGTTCGGTCGCCCCGCTTTGGGAGGCGCAGAACTTTACCCCCGACGTGCTGCTGACGCTGATGGACGCTGAGACCGGTCAGTCGTTCCTTATCACCGGCAACGACCTCCCGGGACGTGAGCACGAAGCGGCAGGCTGGACGCCAGTGGGCCGAGAGTGAGACATGACGGACCGCCGTAGGCAAGCAGAGGATAGTTTGCGCGCAAGCGAGGCAGAGTTTCGTGCAGTTTTCGAGCAGTCCGCCGTCAGCATGACGCAGGTGTGTGCCCAGACTGGGCGGTTTCTGCGAGTGAACGCGAAGTTCTGCGAACTCACCGGCTACAGCGCCGAGGAGCTCGCGACGATGACGCCGACGCGCCTGGATATCGCAGAGGATCTCGGCGCCGATCTCAAAATGATTAGATCATTGCTGCGTGGCGATGTTGCTAGTTACGACCTGGAAAAGCGCTACCTCCGCAAGGACGGGAAAGTCATCTGGGTTCACGCGAATGCGACTCTCGTGCGCGACGACGACGGCCGCCCGAAGCTGACGATGGGGGTTATCCAGGACATCACCGAGCGCAAGCGGGTCGAGCAAGCGCTGCGGGAAAGCGAAGAACGCTTGCGCGCCGCGGCTGGAGCCGTGAGTGACCTGATCTGGACGAATAGTGCCGAAGGGTTGATGCAAGGCGAACAACGGGAGTGGCAAAACTTCACCGGTCAATCGCGCGAAGACTACCAAGGCTACGGTTGGTCACAGGCGGTCCATCCCGACGATGCAAAGCCCACGATCGACGAATGGAATCGGGCGGTTGCCGAGAAACGCACGTTCGTATTCGAGCACCGCCTTCGTCGTCGAGACGGCGAGTGGCGGCTCTGTTCGGTCCGTGCAGTGCCCATCTCGCATGCCGATGGGACCATTCGCGAATGGGTCGGAGTGCACCGTGACATCACAGAGCGAAAGCAACAGGAGGAGCAATTGCTGCAACTCGCCGTCGAGTTATCCGAAGCCGACCGCCGAAAAGATGAATTTCTAGCGACGCTTGCGCACGAGTTGCGGAACCCGTTGGCGCCGATTCGCAACGGCCTGCAGCTGATCAAGCTCGCCGGAGGGAATCAGGCAACTATTGAACAGGCCCGTTCCATGATGGAACGTCAACTCACACAGATGGTGCGGTTGGTTAATGACTTGATGGACGTCAGTCGCATTACCCGAGGAGCGCTCGAGCTGCGCAAGGAGCGAATTCAGCTGGCGATAGTGATAAACAGCGCCGTGGAAACCAGCCGCCCGTTGATTGAGCAAATGGGTCACGACCTCACCGTAACACTTCCGGAGCACCCGATCATTGTCGATGCCGACATGACCAGGATGGCGCAAGTGTTCCTGAACCTTTTGAACAACGCCGCCAAGTATGGCGACCGCGGCGGTTCGATCCAGCTGAACGTCGAACTTGACGGCAGCGACGCGGTGGTGACGGTAACAGACACCGGCATCGGAATTGCCGCCGACCAATTGCCCCGCATCTTCGAGATGTTCGTGCAGGTGGATCGGTCGTTGGATAGGTCGCAGGGTGGCTTGGGCATTGGGCTGACCCTTGTGAAGCGGTTGGTGGAGATGCACGGCGGCCATGTCCAAGCACGCAGCGAAGGGCCAGGCAAGGGCAGCGAGTTTGTGGTGCGTTTGCCGATCGTGATCGAGGCGTCACAACCGCAGGTGCCCAGCGTCAACGACGAGCCCTCAGCTACGAAGTCGTCGCTACGTATCCTGATCGTGGACGACAACCGGGACGGTGCCAATAGCCTGGCAGAAATGTTGGGAATCATGGGCAACGACACCCGTACGGCTTACGACGGGCAACAGGGCGTCGACGTCGCTGGTGAGTATCGGCCCGACGTGATTCTGCTGGACATCGGTCTGCCGAAATTGAACGGCTATGAAGCCTGTCGCCGGATCCGTGAACAGGCTTGGGGCAAGGCCGTACTGCTTATAGCGGTGACGGGGTGGGGGCAGGACAAGGACCGCCTGCGCTCCCATGATGCAGGGTTCGATCACCACCTGGTCAAACCGGTGGATCCTCAAGCTCTGATGGAGATACTGGCCGGGCTGCACATCGAAACGCAGTGACGACGCACTGGCACTGACCCAATTTCCTCACCGCTCAGAAGTTAGAATTTCCGGCTCCATCGGCGTGAGCCAGTCTCTAGCGCACCGGGGGTCTGGCTTCGTTATAGTCCCGCCGCCAAGCCTCAACCTTACCCGGCGCTGGCTGCGAAGATCTCGTTGCACCGTGCGCCGCAGCTGGGGCGGCTGTACGCCGTGGTGATTGAGATGCCAATGGGCTTTTCGCTTAGGCGGAGCTCGACTGCCGATTCAAGCGCTGGTGAACTTATTGACAAACGCCGGAACAACCGTTGGGCAGAGCTATTCGCAAAGCACAGGAAGGAAATTCCCTAAGCGCAATAATTAAAACTCCAGTGGTTCGCACTGTTGGAACATATATTCTGCCGAGGGTACCCTATGCGCATCCTCATAGCCGAAGACGACGAAACCAACCTTCTCATCTTGGAAGCGACAGTGCAGTAATTGGGGCATGGACCTGCCATCGCGCAACGGTGCTCTCGCCTGGGAGATTTCAACCAGGAATATTGGAGTCTCAGATGGCTACGCCGACGACTTGGGGTAATTACTCCTCAGTACCGTTGACCGGTAATAGCACCGTTGATTCCTTGCTTTATGGAACAAGATGGGCCTCAGGAACTGTTACTTACAGCTTCGGTACTTCAGAGTCGTATTGGTCGACGAGCACTGTCTCTGGATACGGTCCATCCACAGGTACTGACGAACCGTGGTCCACCACGTTTAACCTTACGGCTGCTAATCGTGCCGCGGTCCGTACAGCGCTTGAGTCGTGGGCCTCAGTCTCAAACCTCTCCTTCAACGAAGTTGTAGATAGTTCTGCCGTAGCCGGAGACATTCGGTTTGATTACGCGAACGGCGACATCGCAGGTGTCAACGGGCAGGCATGGGCCTATGCGCCCCACGGTTCGGTCAGGGGCGGTGATGTCTGGTTCAACACACAAAATTCATCGTTTACTGCGCTCTGGTCCCTCGGCTCCTACGAATACATAGCAGTGCTCCATGAGATTGGTCACACGCTCGGACTGAAACACCCTTTCGACTCCTCGCCCTACAACAGCACGATGGGGAGCAGCATCGACAGTCGCTCATACACGCTCATGAGCTATACCGCATCGCTTGGCACATCAGGGGCGCAATTCAGCTATGAGCCAACGACACCGATGGTCTTTGACATCCGGGCCATTCAAGCCATCTATGGCCCTAACACAACCTTCAAGTCAGGCGACACCACATACAGTTTCGGAGCAGACCTCTTTCACCAGACAATTTGGGACGCAGGCGGGACCGACTGGATCAGGGACACCTCATCGCTTGGCAGTGAGATTAACTTGATGGCGGGGCAAGGGTCCAAAGTAGGAAGCAGCGTTTTTGCGATTAGTAGCGCTGGAACGAATCTGGGTGAGGCATTCAACGTATGGATCGCGTTGGGCGTGGTGATTGAAAACGCCGAGGGAGGCTCAGGAGCTGACCAGTTGACCGGAAACGCAGTCGCGAACATTCTCAACGGGGGTGCTGGCGCCGACACGATCTCAGGCGGCGCAGGCAACGACACCCTCAATGGCGGTGTCGGTAACGACACGCTGAGTGGCGGCGATGGCGATGATTCGTTCGACTCGGACCCGGCTCAAAGGAACGGAGCGGATGTTTTTATTGGAGGCGCTGGCAACGACATTTATTTCATCAGTGCAAGCGGCGATTCGGTCATTGAATCTGCCAACGAAGGCATTGACACGATATGGGTGGACTTTTCGTACAACATTTCAGCGCTCGCAAATGTCGAGAATCTTTTCGCGTCTGGATCAGGTCAATATGTCCTGATAGGCAACGAGTCCGCCAACTCGTTCATTGGCACTGTAGGAAACGACACGATCAATGGTGCGGGAGGTGGTGACACCGTCATTTATGCGGGTGGTAAAGCGGGCTTTGTGATCACCGCAATTGACAGTGGCTTTACGATTTCAAGCGCTGCGACAGGCACCGACGTGCTGACCAGCATTGAGTTTGCGCAGTTTTCGGATGTGCTTTTCTCATTGGCGGCAGATTCGACTGCTCCTTCGGCCCTTGCTTTCAGTCCCGTGGACGGGGCGACGACTGCGCCGATCGATGGCAATGTCGTGGTTACCTTCAGCGAGGCGATCCAGCGCGGCGCGGGCAACGTGGTGTTGAAAACAGCAGCTGGTGTGACAGTGGCGACATATAACGCGGCCTCGAGCGGCAACTTGAGTATCTCGGGCAGCACCCTGACGATCAACCCCACAGCAGACCTCGCCTACGGCACTTCCTACAAGGTGGAGCTCGCAGCCGGCACGATCAAGGACCTGGCTGACAACAGCTATGCGGGCACCACCAGTTACGACTTCACGACCGGCGCTGCTCCCGACCGCACGGCTCCTTCGGCCCTTGCTTTCAGCCCCGTAGACGGGTCCACGACTGCGCCAATCGATAGCAATGTCGTGGTTACTTTCAATGAGGCGATCCAGCGCGGCACGGGCAACCTGGTATTGAAAACAGCAGCCGGTGTGACGGTGGAGACATATAACGTGGCCACCAGCGGCAAGTTAAGCCTCTCGGGCAGCACGCTGACGATCAACCCCACCGCAAACCTCGCCTATGGCACGTCCTACAAGGTGGAGCTCGGCGCCGGCACGATCAAGGACCTGGCGGGCAACAGCTACGCGGGCACCACCAGTTATGACTTTGCAACTGTGCCTGGATTGGTACTGGTGGGCGGACAGGGGCCGGACGTACTTACCGGAGCTAGCGGGGCGGATTCGATTAGCGGGGCAGGTGGTAACGACGTGCTGACGGGGTTGGGCGCGAGCAATTTCCTGGATGGGGGCGCGGGGTTGGACACTTGCGTCTACCTGGGGCTTCGCGCTGAATATACGATCACCGCTAACCCACTGGGCTTCCAGGTTGCGCGGGGTCTCAATGGCGTTGACACCATGGTGGGAGTTGAGCGACTTCAAATGGCCGACATCCATGTGGCGCTGGACATCGACGGGAACGCAGGTATCGCCGTCAAGATTTTGGGCGCGGTGGCCGGGCCCGCAGCGGCTTCCAGTGCGTACTACGTCGGCTCCCTAATATCCTATCTGGACGCTGGCGTGAGCTACGAGGCTCTGATGCAGAGCGCACTTGATTTCGTGCTGGGTGCAGGCGCCAGCAACACGTCCGTCGTTACGTTACTCTACGCCAACCTGGCGGGAGTAGGTCCAGACGCAGCGACACTTTCTTCTTTGGTTGGCCTACTGGATGACCATGTCTTTACGCAGGCCGGCTTTGGTGTACTAGCCGCCGAGCACGAAGCCAATCTGACGAACTTGGACATCGTCGGCCTGGCCACCACGGGCGTCGAATTCCTCTGATCATCGAAATTGCCCATGCGCGCCGGCGCTTTGGCTATCGACGCATGACGACATGCTGCGACCAAGTACCCCGGTGTGAGTCACAAGCGGGTTTCGCCGCCGCGGCAACGGAGCAGCTGGCAACTGAAGTGCCCTGCATCTTCCAGGCCCCGCCTTCAGGCTTGCACGCCTTCGACAGCTGCA
>JBKJKT010000131.1:0-9494 GCA_046597415.1 Ramlibacter sp. | reverse complement strand
CTCAACCGTCAACAGGTGCTGGCCGCCAGCGGTTCTGATCCGGCAGTCGACCTGGTGGCCTCACCGCAGGAAGCCTGGCGATGGCGCGACCCTGACTGCGATGCTGCGAAGTTCCTGCGCAGTTAATTTCCTGCCCGCGAGGAAGATTCGACGGAACTGCAGACCGCCGCAACGGCAGGCTCGACTTCAGCCTGGCTCACGGCCTCTTTCGTGCCGCGCCTGCGGACGTGGAACTAATCCGGGTCATCTGCCACTCATTGAGACACCTGCGCGCGCATGTGCGTGCGTCCAACTTGAAGGAAAGACTCATGAAACTTGGCACCAGTAATTCACCCCGCGCCTCCTCATCATCTGTACGACCCGCCGAAAATGAGGTGGAACCGGAGGCGTTAAGCAAAGCTCAAAGAAAGCAGCTCCAGGCCATCGGTGCGTTCGCCTCTGCGGCACGTGACGCATTTCAACCGGACGATCAGGACCTGGCGAACCTCGCCGCTGGATTCCAGCTCGCCGGGAGCTTCGAAGACAAAAACTGCCCGGAATTTGTTGACTGCGTGTGCGATTTGCTCGGTGCGTACATCGAACTGGTTCACGAGGCGCCCCGCTACCTGGGCTCGTTCCTTGATGGGAGAAACAGTAACCCCCCAATCCCAGCGATTGCCAAACTACCATTCATGACGCAAACGCCCTTAGTGGGCGAGCTGATCGATTGGCTCTTGCAAGGCGACGAGGTTGCGCTCCATATGGCGGCGAGCCTGGTGGGAGAGCTTGCGCCCTCGGACGAACGCGCGAATCTAACTGACGTGGTGCTCAACGCGGTCGCCGCAAGTTCACCGAGCCCGTCTGTCTTCTCGCACTGCGTCCGGGTTTCTTTGGAAGGTCTTGAAGGCCCCGAGCACGCGCCTCTTGCGGTGCGCCTGGCGCATCTGTGCCTGGAGCGAATGGAGCTCGCGGTAGCCGGGCAAGAGCACGGCATGCTTGATCTCGCCTGCCTGCTCAGCAATTTTGTCAATGATGACGTTCGCGTCCAAACGGACCAAGTTTTCGCTGGTATCGGGAGGTTGCTGTTGAAGATGTTACCGGACCCAGACGGCGGCCGGATGTTCACGGCACACGCGTACAACGAACCCAGAACCTGGCTTGTGCTGTTTCAGCAGCCACAGCTTCCGGCTGCCCTGAAGCAGCACCTCGCAGGTCGAGCTATCAACACGAGTCTGTCAAGGCCGGTCGCGAGCTTGCCACCCGGGACTCAGGTGCTTTTGAACACCGCTTGCCGGTCTCTTGCGGAAGATTTCAAGATCGCGTGGATCAAGAATGTGTTGTCGGGGCCTGCGCATCACCTGGAGTTCGAGGAACTGGTGCAGAGCGTGAACTCGGTTGAGTCTGTGGAAGATCGTCATCGATTGCTGGGTATGGTGCGTGAAAAGTTGGTCACCCACTGCGTGTCCCAGCAAGGTGATGCGAGAGTCCCAGATCTGGTTCGCCTGGCACTGACCATGGGGGCCGGAGATGAACACCGGTTAGGCAGCGCGCTGACGAAATTTGCCCAGTGGAATACCGCAACGCTCAATAGAGACCGGAAGGACCAAATTGCGGTGCTGAGTTTTCATCTGGATCCTGATGGCACGTTCGACCCGGATGGGCCTGTGAGTCAAGCGCAGTTCTTGTATCCCGACTGGCTCGTTGAACGACGGACCGTCTTGCAAGAAGCGCACCCTGCCATCGACGCAAGGCCAGCCTTTGCCGAGCAACTTCCTGACTCGCTGGCACGCCTGACCAATGCCTACGTGGGACGCCACGTTCGGGTGGAGGACTGGGATGCCCTGCGTGTCGCGCTGATGGATTCGCGCGAAACAGAGGCCCCGCAAGCAGACTAAACCTCCAGCCACTCCTTGCGGATATACGCATCCGCACGCAGCGAATCGGGAGTCCCGTGGAACACGATGCTCCCGTGTCCCATGACAAGCGCCCTATCAGAAATTGACATGGCAATCGTCAGCTTCTGTTCGATCAGCAGCACCGAAATGCCCTTCTCCTTCAGCTTCTGAAGATACTGAGCCACAAGTTCCACGATCTTGGGCGCAAGTCCCTCGGTCGGTTCGTCGATGATGATGAGTTCGGGGTCGCCCATCAGCGTGCGGCACAGGGTCAGCATTTGCTGCTCGCCGCCTGAAAGCACGCCTGCTTCAGTGTGCTGTCGCTCCTTCAGGCGCGGGAACATTTCGTACATGTCGTCGAATGACCAGCGGCCTGTCTGCTTGGCGCTCTTCTGACCGAGCATCAGGTTCTGGTGCACGGTGATTGCGGGAAAGATATCGCGGTTCTCAGGCACGTAGCCGATGCCCAGATGCGCGATCTCGTAAGGCTTCATTCCAAGCGTATGGGTGCCCTTCCAGTCGACAGTCCCCGTGCATTCGACCATGCCCATGATGGCCTTGGCGGTTGTCGAGCGTCCGGAGCCGTTGCGACCCAGCAGCGCGACGATCTCGCCCTGCCCCACATCGAAATGAACACCGTGAAGCACATGGCTCTTGCCGTAGAAGGCGTGAAGATTTTCGACTTTGAGCATCAATGGCTTCCTGCTGCTGCTTGTGCGTCTGCCACATGGGACCCGAGGTAGGCTTCCTGTACCCGCTGGTTGGCGCGAACATTTTCCGGCGTATCGAAAGCGAGGACTTCGCCGTAGACCACCACAGCGATCTTGTCCGCAAGACCGAACACCACGCCCATGTCATGTTCGACCGTGAGCAGCGTCTTGCCAACCGTCACTTCCTTGATCAGCTCGATGAAGCGTCTTGTCTCGCTCTTGCTCATGCCCGCTGTCGGTTCATCGAGCAGGATCACGGTGGCACCGCCTGCAATGGTGATGCCGATCTCCAGCGCGCGCTGTTCTGCATACGTCAGGTTGATCGCAAGCACATCGCGCTTGCGATCGAGCTTGATCATCTGCATCAACTGCTCAGCGCGCTCGTTCGCGTCATCCAGATCAGCCAGGAATTTCAGGAACGTGTACTTGTAGCCGAGGCTCCAGAGCACGCCGCATCGCAGGTTCTCGAACACCGACAGCTTGGGGAAGATGTTGGTGATCTGGAAGCTGCGCGACAGCCCCATGCGATTGATCTCGAATGGCCTCTTGCCGTCAATGCGCTGGCCGTTCAGCAGTACTTCGCCGCTGGTGGGTGCAAAGCGTCCGCTGATCAGGTTGAAGAGCGTCGACTTGCCGGCGCCGTTCGGGCCAATCACTGCGATGCGCTCGCCAGCATCGACAGCGAGGTCCACGCCGCGAATGATCTCGGTCTTGCCGAAGCTCTTTCGCAGGTCCTTGAGTTCGAGGGCGTGGGTCATAGTCCGGTCCTCCGACGGGCCGCCCCGAGGAAGACCGAGCCCCCTCGGGGGGCAGCGTCTACACGTAGTGAGAAAGCGTGGGGGTTCACGTACCTCCGACGGGCCGCCCCTAGGAGGACCGAGCCCCCTCGGGGGGCAGCGTCTACACGTAGTGAGAAAGCGTGGGGGTTCACAGTGACTCCCTCCGCTTCATCTCTTTTTCGATGAACTCCTGGATATCGCCCCACTGCCGTGAGAACGTGCGCCGTGCAACTTCAAACAGGCCAAGCCCGGTCAGCATGACGAACGCGCAGCCGAACCAGCTGTCCAGGCCATGGGCGTTGAGTTTGACACCCAGGAATACAAGTTCAGGGCCAAGCGCTGCGTTCAGCTTGAGGTGATAGACCATCTCGATCATTCCTGCTGCCCCGAGCAGCACGATCAGCGCAGTGACGGCCAGTGCCAGGTAACTGACCCACAGCTCCTTCAATCGACCGAACGCTGCAACCCGCAGGTTCATCATGATCAGGCTTGCGAAGCCGCCAGGTGCGTACATCACCATGAAGAGAAACACGAGGCCCAGGTACAGCAGCCATGCCTTGGTGATTTCAGAGAGCAGCACGAATGCCAGCACCATCAGGATGCCACCCAGGATCGGTCCAAAAAAGAAAGTCGCTCCACCCAGGAAAGTGAAGAGCAGGTACGCCCCCGAGCGCGGAGCGCTCACGACTTCCGACGTCACGATTTCGAAGTTCAGCGCTGCAAGCCCGCCCGAGATGCCCGCAAAGAACGCGGCAATGATGAACGCGATGTAGCGCACCTTCTGCGTGTCGTAGCCCACGAACTCCACCCGCTCGGGGTTGTCGCGCACGGCGTTGAGCATGCGGCCCAGCGGCGTTCGCGTGAAAGCGAACATCAGCGCGGTGCAGATAAAGGTGTAGAGCGCAATCAGGTAGTAAAGCTGGATCTGCGGGCCGAACGTGATGCCGAGCGGCTTCGGACCTGCGACCCGATTGCTGGAGATGCCGCCCTCCCCACCAAAGAACTCCGGGAACATCAACGACATCGCCCACACCAGCTCGCCAATGCCCAGCGTGATCATCGCGAACGGTGTCGCCGCTTTCTTGGTTGTCACCCAGCCGAAGACCACGGCAAAGAGCATCGAAGAGATGCCCCCAATGATAGGGATCAGGCTGACGGGTATCGGCCAGCTGCCCTTGCTCACCAAATTCAACGTGTGGATCGCCAGGAACGACCCCATGCCCGAATACACCGCGTGGCCGAAACTGAGCATGCCACCCTGCCCGAGGAGCATGTTGTACGACAGGCAGACGATGATGGCGATGCCCATCTGGCTGAGCATCGTCTGCGACAGGCTGCTCGTGAAAAGAAGCGGCGCCAGGATCAGGATGATCGCGAACACGCCCCACACGATGAACCGCCCGACATTGAGCGGCTTGAACTGGTAGTAGCTGACGCCTGCGCTCATCGCATATCTTTCTTGACTCGTTCGTGGGTAACCGCGGAACCGGCTTTGCCGGGCCGCTGGTTGCTCGCCCTTGAGGGGGAGGCGCCGAAGGCACTTCGGGGGGGAGTCATTTTTTAGCCTTCCCGCGTGCCAAGTAGGCCCTTGGGCCGGAATATCAGGATGAGCACCAGGAACAAGTACGGCAGGATCGGCGCGATCTGGCTGATCTTGAGTTTCCAGAGCGCGAAGCCGAATGTTTCCGGGGTAATGTTCAAGCCGACCACTGACGCGGCGCCCATCAGGGAACTATCGACGCCCACCGCGAATGTCTGGATGATGCCGATTGCCAATGAGGCCACGAACGCGCCAGAGAGCGACCCCATTCCCCCCACGACAACCACCACGAAGATCACCGAACCGACCGTGGCAGCCATGCCTGGCTCGGTGACGAACGCATTGCCGCCGATGACACCGGCGAGGCCGGCGAGGGCGGCACCGCCGCCGAACACCAGCATGAAGACGCGAGGAACGTTGTGTCCGAGAGACTCGACGGTGTCCGGATGCGTCAAGGCTGCCTGGATCACCAGGCCAATGCGGGTCCGGGTGAGCAAAAGCCAGATGGCGATCAGCATCAGGATCGCGACCAGCATCATGAAGCCCCGATAGGCGGGAAATTGGGTGCCGAAGATGGTGAAGAGCGCGCCGCTGAGTTCCTCAGGCACCCGGTAGTCGACCGAGCTCGTACCCCAGACCAGCTGCACCATCTCGAGGATGATGAACGAGAGGCCGAACGTGATCAGCAGCTCAGGCACATGCCCGAACTTGTGAACGCGCCTCAGGCAGTATTTTTCGAAAGCCGCGCCCATCGCCGCGACCAGCAAGGGAGCAACGATCAGCGCCGGCCAGAAGCCAATGAGCTGCGTCGTCGTGTACGCGAAATACGCCCCCAGCATGTAGAAGCTGGCGTGCGCGAAATTGAGCACGCCCATCATGCTGAAAATCAGCGTGAGGCCAGAGCTCAGCATGAACAGCAGCAGCCCGTAGCTGATGCCATTCAGGAGCGAGATGGTGAAAAACTCCATTTGCTAACCCGTTCGATGTGGGGACTTACCCGTGAGAGATTCACGCAAGACACAAAAAAGCCGGGTGGCGCTGGAGAGCTTGACCCGGCTCTGGCTGCAATGCCGGACTTGCTCCGGCATCCATCACGATCAGCCCGGGCGCTTCATCTGGCAGCTGGTGGGCGTGCTTGCGACGTAGGCGTCCATCTGCTTGATCGGCACGAACGTGAAGCCGGTTTTCTCGACGCTGTACTGACCTGGCTTGGCCTTTTGCCACTTGGTCACGAACATCGACTGCTGCAGCTGGTGATCCGATGCCCGCATGGTGACGTCACCTGCAAAGCTCTTGACGGTGAGGCCTTCCATTGCCTTGGCCACTGCAACGGGGTTCGTCGACTTGGCCTTGGCCATCGCTGCACCCAGCAAGTTGATACCGTTGTAGGTTGCGAATGTGTAGTAGTCGTCGTTGAATTTCTTGAGGAACTCCGCCCCCATCTGGCCCACCTCGCCGGTGTGATTGGCATGGCCGTACGCAATCACATAGACCTCGCCCTCGCCGCCTGCGGCCAGCGCCGTGGGCGTGCCTGTCACACCCGAGTAGTAGGTGTACATCGGAACCTTCAGGCCGGCGTCGTTCATGGCCTTGACCAGCAGCGTCAGATCCGCGCCCCAGTTGCCTGTGACGATGGTGTCGGCGCCCGACTGCTTGATCTTCGCGACATAAGGGGCGAAGTCCTTGACCTGGCCGATCGGATGCAGGTCTTCACCGACGACTTTCACGTCGGGGCGCTTGCGGGCAATGCCTTCCTTGAAGTAGCGGGCAACCTGCTGGCCGTGCGAATAGTTCTGGTTGAGCAGGTACACCTTGCTCACCTTGGGCTGGTCCTTCATGAAGGTGGTCAGCGCTTCCATCTTCATGGTGGTATCGGCGTCCAGGCGGAAGTGCCAGTAGTCGCACTTCTCGTTGGTCAGGGCGGGGTCAACGGCCGCGTAGTTGAGGTAGACGACTTCCTTGCCCGGGTTGCGCTCGTTGTGCTTGGAAACAGCGTCCAGGATGGCCATGGCGGCGCCGGAGCCATTGCCCTGCGTCACGTAGCGAAAGCCCTGGTCAATAGCTGCCTTGAGCGTGTTCAGGCTTTCCTGGGGCGAACCCTTGTTGTCGAAGCCGACAACCTCGAACTTCACGCCGGCCGGGTTTTTGGCGCCCGAAAAGCGCTCGGCGACGAATTGCCAGCTCTTGAGCTGGTTCTGGCCGACGTTGGCGAACGGACCCGACAGCGGGTCCATGAATGCGATGCGAACAGTCTCGCCCTTTTGTGCGAAAGCTGCGCCGGAGGCAGCGACAAGGGCCGCAACCGCGATGGACTTCATGCCGAATTTCATTGATGTCTCCAAGTAGAACGGACAGCGGCAGGGTAGCGTTTTTGTGCGCCGCAACGCTCAGGGATTGCACCTAAGGCATGCATTGCGTTATCGCAAAGGCGACAGTCTGCCTCCTCGCCATGCCGCCGTGCACCGGTCAGGTGCCCGGCAACGAATAGTCCTTCAGCATTTCGCGCAGCCGGGTCTTGAGCATCTTTCCGGTGGCACCCAGCGGAATGGCATCGACGAACACGATGTCGTCCGGGACCTGCCATTTGGCCGTCTTGCCTTCGTAGAACTTGAGCAGGTCTTCCCGAGTGACTTCTGCACCTGGCTTTTTGACCACCGCCACGATGGGCCGCTCGTCCCACTTCGGGTGCTTCATTCCAATGCAGGCCGCCATTGCCACCGCCGGGTGTGCCACGGCGATGTTCTCGATGTCGATCGAGCTGATCCATTCGCCGCCCGACTTGATCACGTCCTTGCTGCGATCGGTGATTTGCACGTAACCATCGGGATCTATGGACGCCACGTCACCGGTCGGAAACCAGCCGTTGACGAGCGGATCACCGCCCTCGCCCTTGAAATACTCGCGCACGACCCACGGCCCCCGGACCAGCAGGTCGCCGGGCGTCTTGCCATCCCAGGGCAGCGCTTCCCCGTTATCGTCGGTGATCTTCAGATCCACCCCGAAGATCGAGCGGCCCTGTTTCAGGCGGATCTTCATCTGCTCTTCAGGCGACATGGCAAGGTGCTTGTTCTTGAGCGTGCAGATGGTTCCAAGCGGGCTCATTTCGGTCATTCCCCAGGCGTGAAGCACCTCGACGCCGTAGTCTTCGCGGAACGCATTGATCATTGCCGGAGGGCAAGCCGAGCCGCCGATGACGGTGCGCTTGAGGGTCGAAAAGCGCAGGTTGTCGGGTTTCATGTGGCCCAGCAGCATTTGCCAGACCGTCGGCACGCCGGCCGCATAGGTCACCTTCTCGGACTCGATGAGTTCGTACACCGATTTGCCATCCATGGCAGGTCCGGGGAACGCCAGCTTGCAGCCCGTCAGTGCGGCGGAATACGGAATTCCCCAGGCGTTGACGTGGAACATCGGCACGACCGGCAGCACGCAGTCGCGTGCCGACAGGCACATCACATCCGGAAGAGCCGCAGCGTACGCATGCAGAATTGTCGAGCGGTGGCTATAAAGCGCTGCCTTGGGGTTGCCTGTGGTGCCGCTCGTGTAGCACATGCTGGATGCAGAGTTTTCGTCGAATTTTGACCATTCGTGCGTTGTGGATTCGCCGCCGATCCAGGACTCGTAGGCAATGAGATTGGGGATGCCGCTGTCAGCGGGAAGCCGGTCGGCGTCGCACAGGGCGACATACTGTTTGATGGTTGGGCAGCGTGCATGAATCGCCTGCACGAGGGGAAGAAACGTGAGGTCAAAGCACAGGATCTGATCTTGCGCATGGCCCGCAATCCATGCGATCTGGTCGGGATGCAGGCGCGGGTTGATCGTGTGCAGGACGTGACCCG
Source organism: Ramlibacter sp. (assembly GCA_046597415.1). GTDB lineage: Bacteria > Pseudomonadota > Gammaproteobacteria > Burkholderiales > Burkholderiaceae_C > Ramlibacter. The sequence continues at coordinate 755 of JBKJKT010000131.1, read as the reverse complement.
ATCCGCTGACGCCAAAATACAGCTCCAGGTGGCGATAGCCGTTCCAGGCCAGCGTCGCGACACGGTCGGAGAACTGCAGGTGGGAAGCGCTCAGCGCATTGGCTACCTGGCGCGAGCGCTTGGCTACATCAGCCCAGGTGTATCGGTGGATATCGCCTTCCACGCGTCGCGAGACGATTTCGGCGTCTCCGTGGTGGCGCTCTGCGAACTCGATCAGCGACGAGATCAGCAGCGGTTGGTCTTGCATCAGGCCCAGCATGGTTTGCTCCTTTGTTTTTTCCGATTGCGCTCGGCGGTCATCGTAGCGAGGTTTGGTGGGCATGCCCACTGCGGCCACTGCGGCCCCACGGCCTTTGACTTCGGCCGACAATCCGAACATGACAACTTCACCTGAGTGGGGCAGCAGCTTTGCTGCGCTGGGTCCGGCCTTCTTTACTGAACTGCAGCCGACACCCCTGCCCAACCCCTGTCTCGTTTCCGCGAACTCTGCCTTGGCGGCCCGCCTCGGCCTTGACATGAGCTGGCTCACGTCGCTTTCAGGCATCGAAGCCCTTACCGGCAACGTCGTCATGCCCGGCAGCCGCCCGCTTGCGAGCGTTTACAGCGGTCACCAGTTTGGCGTCTGGGCCGGACAGCTTGGAGATGGCCGCGCAATCCTGTTGGGGGACCTGCCCAGCGCCGATGGAAGGCAAGAGGTTCAGCTCAAAGGCAGCGGCCTCACGCCTTACTCGCGCATGGGCGACGGCCGCGCCGTG
>JBKJKT010000234.1:0-47013 GCA_046597415.1 Ramlibacter sp. | reverse complement strand
CCCCAGAGCCGCCCGTACTCAGCGACGTAACGAGGATTTGTTCCATAGTGATCTTGATGTAATCCAGGGGCTTGTCACCCCCCGCCTTACGCACGGTGAGCAACGCCTTGTCGATGTGTTTCCCGTTGCTGGCGTGCAGCATTAACGCAGTGGATGCCTTGTCGATGTACTTCGTGAACGACAGGTCCTGGACATTTACCTTGCCTGAGCCCGCACCTCCGCCGTGGTGCGCGCTACCGCTATTGCTCACGCCCCAGCTCCACGCCAGCACGTCAATGCTCTTGCCGTTGTCTTTGTCGGCCGACTCACCTTCGACACCATCGATCTTCATGAACATGTCAACTGCCACGATGCGCTCCTTGTAAAGTTGGCTGCTATTGAAAGCGCGACATCGCTTTGTCGCGTCGGCCCCGGCAGTCGATCGGAATGGCCTGTCTGGACTACCCCGCCGCCTTTCCGGAAGGAAGTTTCGATACCAACCGCAGTGCAACTGTGAGCCCCTCAAGCTGGTAGTGCGGCCGCAGATACATCTTGGATGTGTAGTAGCCGGGATTGCCTTCGATTTCTTCAACAGTGACCTCGGCGCCGGCCAAAGGCCGCTGTGCTTTGGCTTCCTCGCTCGCATGTGCGGGATCGCCGTGCACGTACTGCGTGACCCAGTCGTGCAGGAAGCGCTGCATGTCGTCACGCTCTTTGAAGGAGCCCACCTTGTCACGCACGATGCACTTGAGATAGTGCGCAAAACGGCAGGTCGGGAACAGGTAATTCAGGCGCGCAGACAGTCGGGCATTGGCAGTGGCATCCGGGTCTTCGTACTCGGTGGGTTTTTGCAGGGACTGCGCCCCAATGAACGCTGCAAAGTCACTGTTCTTGCGGTGAAGCAAAGGCATGAAACCGTTGGCGGCGAGTTCAGCCTCGCGCCGATCGTCAATCGCGATTTCCGTTGGACATTTCATGTCCACCCCGCCGTCATCGGTCGGGAACGCATGCGTCGGAAGATTCGGGACCGCACCGCCAGATTCAATGCCGCGGATTCGTGTGCACCAGCCGTAACTCTTGAATGAACGATTGATGTTGACAGCCATCGCGTAGGCCGAGTTTGCCCACGTATATTTGTTGTGGTCGGCCGCGCCGGTGTCTTCCTCAAAGTCGAATTCCTCGACCGGATTTGTTTTGGCTCCATAGGGCGCGCGCGCCAAAAAGCGTGGCATCGCCAAGCCGAGGTACTTGCTGTCTTCTGATTCCCGCAAGCTGCGCCAGGCCGCATACAGCGGCGTACTGAAGAGTTTGCTGAAATCGCGAGGGTTGTTCAGTTGTTGCCACGAATCCATGCCGGCAACTTCTGGAGAGGCCGCTGCGATAAATGGTGCATGCGCCGCCGCGCCGATCTTCGCCATTTGAGTCAGCAACTCGACATCCGGCTTGGAGTGGTCGAAGTAATAGTCGCCCACCAGGCAGCCGTAAGGCGCGCCACCAAAGGAGCTGAATTCCTCGGTATAGATGCGCTTGAAAAGGGGGCTTTGGTCCCACGAAACACCGTCGTAGCGCTTGAGGGTTCTGGAGAGATCCTCTTTCGAGATATTCATGACGTTGATGCGCAGCATCTCGTCGGTCTCGGTGTTGTTCACCAGGTAGTGCAGGCCACGCCAGGCGCCTTCGAGCTTCTGGAAATCAGCGTGGTGCATGACGAGGTTGATCTGTTCCGACAATTTCTTGTCAATCGCGGCGATCATGGCCTCGATGGATCGGATCACGTCCGTGCCGATCAACTTGGTGTTGACGAGCGCCTGCTGCGCGAGCGTCTGGACCGCTTCCTCGACGGCGCTGCGGGCCTCTGGTGACTTGGGCTTGAACTCGCGCTCGAGCAAGGCGGCGAGGGGGTCACCACCAACTTCGACGTTTGCCAGAGGGGAGGCTGCTGTTTGGGTCTCTGCCACGGTCAACTCCTGAAAGGGTGTTATCAGTTTGAGATCGGATTCACGGCGTCCGGCTCTGCGGGTTTAGCGCTGGCCGCCAGACTGCTTAAAAGGGCCGGGTCCTTCAAAACCCTGGCCAGCAGGTCCTCTGCCCCGGACCGTCCATCCATATAGGTGACAAGGTTGGAAAGCTGCTCTCTCGCTTCCAGTAGCTTGGCAAGTGCATCGACCTTGCGCGCAACAGCCGCAGGCGAGAAATCGTCCATGCTGTCGAAGGTGATGTCGACGGCCAGGTTGCCTTCGCCTGTGAGGGTGTTCGGAACTGTGAAAGCGACCCGCGGCTTCATTGCCTTCATTCGGGAGTCAAAGTTGTCCACGTCGATGGACAGGAATTTGCGATCGGCAACGGGAGGAAGTGCTTCGGCGGGTTTTCCGCTCAAGTCGGACATGACGCCCATCACGAACGGTAGCTGAACCTTTTTCTGGGAACCATAGACTTCGACTTCATATTCGATCTGCACGCGCGGGGCGCGATTGCGGGCAATGAATTTCTGGCTGCTGCTCATGGTGGTCTCCAAAAGTCTTCGAGAGGGTGTATGTGTTGCCTGAGAAAGGATTAGCTCTCATCCCCCAGCTTGACCGTATCAGGGTTTACTCCGACGACACGAGCGACCTCGGTCAGCGCCTCCGGCGCGAGTTCCTTGACCAGCTGCAGGAATGAGTGACTGATAAGGCGCCGCGCGCGGCGCAGGAACAGTGGGGCCGGGTTGGTGGGTTCCGTGCGATCGAGAAACTCACAAACCATGTCAATTGCGCGCAGTGCATCAGCACGGGAATTCACACCGCCCAACAGGCCCGCTGCGGGTGCGAATGAGGCTGGTAAGCGCTGCGAATCATCGCCTTCCAGCGCTTGCGTGTCGGAGTCGGCCGGCATGAGCTGATGGATGCCCTCTAAAAGACGCTGCAGCGGCTTCCAGTCTGGAGGCGACGTGTCTGAAGTGCTGTGCCGAGCAGCAATGGCGCCGATTGCTTGCAAGCTTGCCTGGGCCTCGATCGACGCCTGTCGCAGCGCTGGGCGAGCGGCTACCGCATCGGCGAACATTTGGGCTAGCTGTTCGCGGGGGCGAGGTTCCTCGCCCTGACGAGGCGGCAGCATGCGAAGTGAGACCTCGACATCGCGACCGCGCACGTCGCCGACGCCGGGGAGCGAAAACAGCGCAGCGCGTCGCAGGTCTCCGGCTAATCCTTCCGGAGCGGGCAACAACGCAAGGAGATTCATGCGTAGATAGGGGTCGCCTTCATCGGGCAGCGGATGCAGGTGTTCCCACATCGCCTCGCCGAGGAAACCCTCAATCAGTTTGAGGCCCGCCGCCAGCGCTGTCAGGCCGCTTTCGCTGACGCTTGCCCTCGTCCAAAGTATGGCCGCGTGCAGGTCGCGGCTCTTTTCGAGCAGCGCTTGTGCCCGATGTTTGACGTCTTTCCAATTGGGAGGAACCGCCTGAGCAAACTGGGTTTCAGGCTTGCCCTCGGCTGCTTTGGTCAGCTCAAGGAATTCGTTGTCCTGTTCCAGATCGGGACCACACGGACTCGCCCCCGCCAAAGGTTGAAGCAGGGAATTGACTTGCGTGCTGTCGACTTCCTCCATTTGACCTCAGCTTCAAAGTGGGGGCGATTTTAAGACCGCGTCTACGTCGAAGGTACGCACGCTCATAAACATGAGCTCACCGTAGCAGGACGTGCCGAGGCCATCATATGGCTTTAATTTCGCGCCAGCAAGTGTCGCGCTCTTTCACGCCATTGCTGGATCGATCGAGGAGAGACCGAACTGACGTAGCCCCATTGCGGACTTCGAAGTTCGCGAGTATCTTGATGCGCTCCGCCCGGAGGGGCTTCAAAAAGAAAGAAGTTGTATGCCGAGTCGATTGAAGGGGTCGGCCTGCGAACGGACGCAGCGCCAGGTGCGAAACAAGCTCCTGTCTCTGTGCCCGCTGGTTGCATTTCTTGCGGCGTCGCCCACCGCACATGCGCAAATCCAGGTGCCGCCACCTGCAGCGGCCTCCGCATCGGCGTCCACGCCTGCCATCGTCGGAATCACGGCGGTGCAAGTTGAGGGCAACACGTTGCTTTCACAGCAGGTACTCGATGCACTGACAGCCCCTGCCATTGGACCCAACAAGTCTCTAGGCGACTTGCGCGATGCTGCGGCTCGCGTGCAAGCCGCTTACGGCGAGGCGGGATATGGTGGCGTGATCGCCTTTGTTCCAGAGCAGAACGTTGCTGAAGGCAGGGTCCTGATTCGTGTTCTTGAAGGCAAGATTGCGAATGTTCGAGTCAAGGGCAATCAGCACTTCTCCGAACAGAACGTGCGCGCGGCGCTGCCCAGGCTAAGGGAGGGCAGCACGCCGTTCGTGCGCGCTATCGACCGGGATATCCAGCTTTCGAATGAAAACCCCGCCAAAGAGGTGCGAGTAACACTCGGCCCAGGAGCGCGACCCGGCGAGATCGATGCAGACGTGACAGTGCAGGACATGAACCCGTTGCAGTTGCTTCTTGCTGCAAACAACACGGGAAGTGCCGCCACGGGTCGAGCGCGGCTGGCGGTGGGGCTTCGGCACTCCAACCTGACCGACAACGATGATGTCGCTACGGTGCAGTACCAGACTTCGCCCCAGCACCCCAGTCGCGTGCAAATCACAACGCTCGGCTACCACTTTCCGGTGTCTTCATTGGGGGGATCGGTCGATGTCTTTTATGTGCATTCCAATGTGGACAACGGCATTACGGCCACTCCAATAGGAGCGCTGTCGTTTGTGGGTAAGGGAAATCTTCTTTCGACCCGATTCAACTACGGGTTAGAGCGTCGAGACGAACTTGATCAGCGCGTCTCTTTCGGGATTGATTACAAAGATTTTCAAAACGACTGTTCGTTGGGCTCTTTTGGTGCTGCCGCCTGTGGTGCTGTTGGCGTGAGCGTGCGTGCGCTCCCACTTTCTCTCGGTTATTCCGCGCAACGCGAAGCCGGTGATGGAGCGGCCTGGGGCGTTTCGACGAGCATCGCTGTCAACGCAGGCGGTAGTGCCGCCACGACCTTCGACGCTGCACGTACAGGAGCGACCCGACACTACGTTATCGGGAGGCTAGCTGCATTCGGTGAATTCCCACTCGATGCGGCAATCTCCCTTGGCCTGAAGCTGGATGCGCAATATACGCCCCACGCGCTGATTGCGGGAGAGCGCTTCGGTCTCGGCGGCCTTTCGAGCGTGAGAGGCTATGAAGAACGTGAGCTCACCGGCGATTGGGGCCTGGGAGTCCGTGCTGACCTGAAGTTTGCTGCATTCGACACGGGTGCGGACTCGTCGCTTCGCCTACGGCCGCTCGTGTTCGTCGACGCCGGCCAGGTTGGCAACCGCAAAGAAGGTACGTGTCGGCCGCCCGCAGCTTCCTCCTGTACTGTGGCATCGGTCGGCGTAGGCTTACGCGCAACCTTTGGAAACCAAGTTGCCGCCACCTTCGACGTGGGTCGCGCACTTCGCGACGCAATAACAACCGCCAGAGGCGATGCTCGCGTGCATGTGTCTTTGACGGTTGCTTACTGAGCATGAGTGCGCTGCGAAGTTAACTAACAGTCCGTGTCCTTTATTCGTCGCTCCTCCAGAAAGTACCTTATGAGCCGACAGATCTCTCGCTCTCCAGACTTGAACACGCTCTTTCGTCGCCATCCGCTGGCTGCAGCCGTTTCGGCTGCGCTTCTGGGCAGTTTCGGGACGGCCTTCGCGCAGGGCCTTCCGAGTGGCTCGCAGGTTGTCAGTGGTTCGGCGACGGTCAGCACATCGGGCAACCAGATGCAGGTGACGAACACGCCGAACGCGATCATCAATTGGCAGTCGTTCTCTATTGGCGCTCAAAACGCGGTGCGATTCCAGCAGCAAAGCGCGACTAGCCAGGTGCTGAATCGAGTCGTCGGCAACGACCTCTCCAACATCCTCGGTTCACTGAGCTCGAACGGACGGGTTTGGCTCGTCAACCCGAACGGCGTGGTATTCGGGCAAGGGGCGCGCATCGATGTTGGCGGACTCGTCGCGAGTTCCCTTGCCATCTCGAACGACGACTTCCTTTCGGGTAAATACGCGTTCAGCTCGCTGGGCGGACGCGCCGGTGTCGTGAACAAAGGTGAGATCAGTACGCCGCTCGGCGGTCGCGTGTGGTTGATCGGCGAGACAGTTTCGAATGAAGGTGCTATTCGTGCTGACGGGGGCTCTGTAGTTCTGGCGGCCGGCAAGAGCGTTGAGCTGGTTGATTCGGCCGCCCCCAATGTGCGAGTCAAAATCACTGCCCCCGAAAATCAGACCCTCAACCTGGGCAGCATTCTCGCAGCCGGGGGTAGTGTTGACTTGCTCGGCGGGATGGTGAACCAGCAGGGTATTGTGCGTGCCGACAGTCTCGGTACCGATGCCTCGGGGCGAGTTACGTTGTCTGCCCAGAGCGCAGTCACTCTCGATACCGGAAGCGAAACAACGGCGCGAAGCACGTCTGGAAAAGGAGGATCCATTTCGGTATTGGGTGACGTCGTCTCGCTAGCTGCGGGCTCCAAAGTGGACGCCAGCGGCAGGGCAGGTGGTGGCCAGGTGCTGGTGGGCGGCGACTACCAGGGCAAGAACCCTGAAGTTCCTAATGCGAAACGGACGTTTGTGGCTCAGGGGGCGCAAGTGTCTGCAGATGCCACGGAAGAGGGCGATGGTGGTCGCATCATCGTATGGAGCGACAACAATACCCAGGCTTATGGCGCATTTTCAGCACGCGGTGCGGGAAGCGGAAACGGCGGCTTTCTTGAAACATCGGGCGGAAAGTTGGACGCGCGTCCGTCGTCGGTTGCGCTACAGGGCGGGCCGACAGGCAAGGGCGGGGAGTGGCTGCTCGACCCGAACAACATCACGATTGATAGTTCTGACGGTACCGCAAACTATTCGCAGACCGGTGGCAATTTCACCAGTACTAACGACGACTCTTTGATTTATGACGCACTCATTGAAAATCAGCTAAATAACGGCGTCAATGTCACAGTGCGCACGGGCACGGCGGGTAGCAACTCCCAAGAGGGAAACATCTATGTTCAAGCGGACATTACGGCAACCGCGGCAGCGCCGGGGTCGTTGACGCTCGAGGCGCACAACGACATACACATCATTGGCCGAAGGATCGAGTCGACGGGTGGTCCTATGGCCATCAACCTCAGGGGCGACCGGGACAACGACGGCTCCGGTCGCGTATACATCTCCGGTTCAACTCTATCGACTTCGGGCGGTTCCGTCACCATGCGGGGCGCCAGTGGGTCAGGCAACGCAATCACCATATTGAATTCCTATATCTTCGCCGGCAATGGTGATGTGTCGCTGACCGGTTTTGATTCGCCAGTAGATCCTCAGGTTCCGAACGGCGCCTTCCGTCCCGGGTTCTTCATCGACGACACCTTTGTTTCCGCCAGGTCGATTTTCCTACGAGGTGACTCGTGGAATCCGGATCAGGTCGGGCTTTATGCAAACGACACGGTGTCGATTGATCTCAACAAACGTCTTTACGCCAATGGATTGAACGCAGGGGCCGCGCGGCTGATCATGAATGCCTCTGATGCCGAGCTAGTTAACTCGTCGCTACGTGCAGACAACGTTTCGATCCTGACGCCAGGAGTTTTCAGACTTGTTGACAGCTCACTTGAAGGCAATGTGAACATTAATGCGGGCGACATTGCATTAGTCCGTTCCGAAGTTTTAAGCAACTTTCAGGGTGGATGCGACGGTTCATGTTACCCAGGGTCCCCTGTAGCCATAACACTAGTTGCTACGGGCGACTCCGGTAGCGGGTCAGTGCAACTGACAGACTCGCTCATCGACCCAGAGGGCGGCAGCGTGTCAATATCGGGCAGTGGGGTGGTGTCTTTAGCTGGTTCAACTATTCTTGGCGGCCTGGTGGACGTTAGCGCAGGTGATCTGAGAGCGACCGGGGCAAGTCTGATTGCGTCTGATTCAGGGGACATTATCACCATCAGAGCGGACCGATTGAACAACTCCACAGGTCCGTCGCTGCTATCCAGTCAAGGTGGCTGGCGCGTGTACCTGCCCTTCACCCAAAGCACCATCGGTGGCTTGCCCTTCGACTATGAGCAATTCAACTCACCGGCCTACACCGCCCCAAATTCACAAGCGGTGGGCCTGCGCGGAATGTTCTATGCCACGCCCCTGGCAGGCGACATTACGCTTCCCGGCAAGGAATACGACGGCAACAACATCCTGAACTTCAGGACGCTCACCAATTACACGTTTTCAAGTGCCGGGGAGACAGGCGGCTACGATGCGATTGCTTCCGATAGCAACAATGCGGTCGGGTTATTCGACAACAAGAACGTCGGGATCGCCAAGCCCGTCTCTTATTCAGGAAACAAGTTTTCTGTGGTCGGACCCCGTGGGACACCCGTCTACGGCGCAGATCTGAGTTATTTCGCCGACATTTCTCCGCGGTTAGTTGCGGCACCCAATGCACAGCGATTCGATAAGGTATACGACGGCACGGCCGTGGCGAGTGCCCAGGTAACTCTTACGGGTTTCGTCGCAGGCGATGACGTGACTGGCCTGGCGAGCGGAACTTATGGCTCGAGGTCCGGCGAGCGCCCGAAAGATGTGGCGGTTGACAAGCCTGTAACTTACTCAATGACGCTTTCTGGCGCTGATAGTGCGAATTACGTTGTGCCGGGCACACCGCAAGCGGGCGTCGGCACGATTTCGCCAAGAGACCTGGCGGCGACCGCGTTCAACACAAGTAAGACCTATGACGGCAACGCGTCAGCAGTCATCAATAATTTTGTTTTGAACGGCTCTGTCATTGCGGGCGATGACGTGGTTGCGTCTTTGACAGGCACCTACGGTTCGGCCGGAAGTGAGAGGCCCAAGGATGTTGCGAACAACAAGCCCATCACCGTCAGCGGATCGCTCTCAGGCCTGGATGCACGTAACTATCGGATAAACCTTGCCGGCCCTATTCAGGGCGACATTCTTCCTCGCGCGCTTGCGGTTTCAGCAGCAAGCACAGACAAGATCTATGACGGAAACGCTATTGCAGTTGTGTCAACTACGGCAGTCAATGCAGTGGCTGGTGACAGCCTGATAGTGACGGGTTCGGGCACGTTCGGCTCTGCGGGATTCGAACGTCCAAAGGACGCGGCACTCAACAAGCCGGTTGAGGTGACATTTGCTGCTACGGGTCCGGACAGCGGCAACTACACACTCGCACCGGTCCAGGGGCAATTATTCGCCAGCATACTGCCCCGGACCACGAATGTGTCGCTATCAGCAAGCGATAAGGTGTACGACGGCAACGCAGTCGCGACGGTGGTAGTGAATCCTCTGTCCAACATCGTCCTGGGTGACAACGTTAGCGCCACGGCGACTGGCATGTTTGGTTCTGCCGGCTCGGAACGGCCCAAGGACGTCGCCGACTCCAAACCCGTAGCAGTCACATTTGTGCCCACCGGGACCGATGCGCGCAATTACATTTTTGCCACGACTAATCCGTTTACCCAGGCAGTTTTTTCCCAGCGCTTTGATCCGGTTGCCCTCAGCCAGGGCAACTTTGTACTGGTTGGTAATGCGCCAGTGGCCTCCGCGAGCATCACGCCTCAGCTCCTTTCGAATCTGCTGGTCACGGGTTCGGTGCAAAAAGTTTATGACACCACTTCGTCTGCCACGCTGTCATCGACCCAATACTCGCTCGCAGGTGTACGCACTGATGACGTCGTGACAGTGACCGGACCGACCACCGGCACTTTCGACAACAGCAACGTCGGGACCGGCAAGCGCGTGACCGCCTCAGGAACCTTCCAGCTAGCCGGTGCTGATGCCGGCAATTACGTTATCCCGGGCACGATCGCTGTCGGCAATGTCGGAACCATCACCCCCGCGACACTGACCTTTGTCGCCGATCCTGCGTTGCGGTTTGCCGGCGCAACGCCAACAGGACTGACCGGTTCAGTCACAGGCTTCTTGGGAAGCGATACAGCTCCCGGTCAAACCAGTGGAAATGCTTCATGGGACACAACCGCAACGGCTGCGTCCCCGGTTGGGATCTACAGCGTGACCGGCTCCGGATTGACGTCGCCGAATTATTTGTTTGTGCAAGCACTGGCTAATGCCACGGCCCTTACCTTGAGCGCCTCCAACCAGGCAGGTTCAGTGACGAACATTGCGGCTGAACGATCGGTCAGTGAGGCCATTTCGGCAGCCCAAGGTGCGTTGGCAAGCTTGACAAGCCGATCCGGTGGAAGCGTCCTGGACCTCACCGGGGGTCAGGGTCGCACACTGTTTGGACCTCAGACAATTAGCGGCCGAACAGATGCAGATCTGACGCGGCTACTGGATGCAAGGCGCAAATTCAAACGCAAGTTATTTGCTGACGGCGTTTACAAGCTTGAGCTCGACCCTGCCCTCAGCGATGTGCCCACATGTACCACCCTTGCCGATGGCGCGAATGGACTGTGTCGGCTGAGTCCCGAGCAGATTGCCGAACTGCAGAAGACAAGAACGGCAGCAGCGACGCCGATCGCACAAGGTCGCAAGGTCGCACTGCCTCAAATCCAGAAGAAGGTGGCGGTCTTCTTCGGCGTTGGCCAGTATCAGGACAAGAAAATTCCGGAATTGAACACTTCGCTTCCCGACGTCGATAGCGTCTCGAAAGTATTCGCAGAGCGCATGGGATATGACGTGCGTGTAGTCAGAAACCCGACCAAGGCGGACATCATTTCTACGCTCAACAGGCTGGCAGGGGAGCTTGGACCCGAAGACAGCTTGCTGGTCTACTACTCGGGCCACGGCTACACGCTTGAACGCAACGGTGCCGGTTACTGGCTTGCCGCTGATGCGCCAGTGGATGACCCCAAGCGCTGGATTTCCAACGACGACGTTGCACGTTTGCTTGCCGCGATTCCATCGAAGCAAGTGGCGTTGATCACGGACTCCTGCTATTCGTCAGCGTTCACGCGCGAAGGCACTGTCGGTCTGGGCACAAACGCCTCCGCGGACGACGTGCTGACCAAGCGATCGGTGGTTGTGCTCGCGTCGGGCGGCGACGAGCCGGTCGACGATGTATCCAAGAATGGGCACTCTGTTTTCGCGTGGAACCTGATGAATACATTGCGCGCCGTAGAAGATTGGAAGCCGGGCAACAACGTGTTCAGCGAAGTCCGTACCAACGTGCGCAAGGAACTGCCGCAGACACCGCGCTACGGGACTATGGGGGCTGCGGGCCATCAGGCCGGTGGTGATTACCTTTTTGAACAGCGTTGAAGACGCAAGCCGGAGATGCAGGTCGGTCAGGCAGTTGCGCAAACCTGAACGCCTGCAACAGCCCTGGCTCGCAGTTTCAAGCTCGCGAAAAGCGCGGGCCTGCGCGACAATTGCGGCTCGCATCCACCACCTGCCCGAATGAATGACGACGACAAGACCGTGATGCGCCCGCCCCGTTCGGGCGAGGACCCGGCGGTACTGCCCGACCTGCGTGCTGAGCCACTCCAGCCGGGTTCTCGTGTGCGCGAGTTCGTGATCGAATCAACCATCGCATTCGGTGGCTTCGGGATTGTCTACCTCGCGCGCGACGAACTGCTGGGACGGGAGGTGGCGGTCAAGGAGTATTTGCCCGAGTCACTGGCCTATCGGGCCAGCGACGTCAGTGTCAGGGTCCGTTCGTCCAGCCAGGCCGATACCTTCGCCCTGGGGCTGGAAAGCTTCATCAAGGAAGCCAAGACACTCGCGTCGTTTGACGACCCTGCGCTCGTCAAGGTGTACCAGTTCTGGCAACAGAACGGCACCGCTTACATGGTGATGCCCTACTACCGGGGGCCGACCCTCAAGCAAGCACTGACCGCGCGCACGGAGCCCCCTGACGAGGTCTGGCTACGCAGTCTGCTGGATGCGCTGCTCAATGCGTTGGAGGTGCTACACAAGGAGCATTGGTACCACCGGGACGTAGCGCCTGACAACATCCTGCTCTTGAACGGTGTCGTCCCCGTGCTGCTTGATTTCGGCGCAGCGCGGCGCGTGATTGAAGACCATGCGAAGACGCTCACAGTCATATTGAAGCCCGGCTACGCACCAGTCGAGCAGTACGGTGAAGCCGAAGGCCTGACACAAGGGCCATGGACCGATCTTTATGCATTGGCGGCAGTGATGTACATGGCTATCGTAGGCCGGGCCCCGCCCCCTTCTGTTTCACGAGCTGTTCGAGACACCATTGCGCCTCTTTCCGAACTTGTGCGTGGGCGATTTTCAGAACCCTTCCTGCGTACGATCGACAAGGCACTGTCGGTCCACCCGGCTGAACGGCCGCAAAGTGTTGCGGAGTTTCGTGCACTGCTTGGCCAAGCCGCGTCTCCAGACCCCATATCTGCTGCGCGCTCCAAGGCTCAGAATTCGGATGGGTTGAAAGGGAAATCAGGTCCCTGGGGCGGACGATTGGGTCTTATAGGCGGTGTGGCCACGGCAATGGGGCTCATTGGCGGCGTTATCTGGTGGCTGAGTGGTGGTCAGACAGGAATGACACAACCTCCCCAGCAAGTGTCGCCTGGGGTTTCCGCGCCGTCCCCTGTCGCCACTGCGCCAGCTCTCACGGCGCCTGTGACAAAGCCGGCAGCGTCAGCCATAAGCGATTCGACACCGCCCGCGTCTGAGACTGCACCAACTCCCACGCCACCCATCGCCCAGAAACCGACATTACCTGCTCTGCCGGCGGATCCTTTAGAGGCGCTTTTCGCCGGGCGAGACCCGGCCATTGAGGTCCGGGCGACGTCCGACTCACCAACCGTGCGGATCCAGCGTGACGCAATGCGGTTTGCGATCACAAGTTCGGTTGCCGGGACTGTCTATATATTTATGCGCGGCACACGCAACGAGTTGATCTTGCTGTTTCCAAATCGACTGGACCAACGCAATCGAATCGAGCCGGGTCAGCGCATGAGGTTGCCCAACAGTAATTGGATGCTTACGGCCGGTGGACCGGCAGGCAGCAACCGATTTGTGGCTATCGTGTCGGCCTCGCCCCGCGAATTCGCAGCGGCTGGCGCGCGAACGGATGGCGCGTTCCTCGCTTTCAATGATGACAATCTCGCAAAGGTCGCCGCGTCGCAGGCAGCTTCACCAACTCCCGTCCTTGCTGGGCAAGTCAAATGTAGTAGCGGCAGCGGTTGTAGCACCGCCTACGGCGCTGCGCGTTTCGAAATACGCGAAGTACCGTAAAGGTCGCGTTATTGGGCGACCTTGGTTTTAACGGTCACGCGACGATTTTCTGGCGCAAAGGGGTCGGCTGGGTTCAGCAACTCCCTTTGGCCCTTACCCACTGCCTCGAGCCGCGACGCACTGATGGAATGCGCCTGGGAAAGATACGTAACCACCGCTTCGGCGCGTCGTTGCGACAGGTCGAGATTGAATTGCTCGCCGCCACGCGGGTCGGCATGTCCCTCGATAGCAAAGCTTTTACTGCTCAGCTGGTCAGCTTGCATCACTCGAGCTAACGCATCGAGCATCTTCTGCGATTCGGGCGTAAGGACCGCAGAGTTCGTTTCAAAAGTCATCAACATGTGCGCTTGAGGCTTGGTCGTGCGCACCGGCTGAGGAATAGGGCTTTTTGTTGGACGAGTCGATGGAGGCAACAAGGCCTCCATGAGGGCGGTCTCGTTGATCTGCCCGTTCCGCAGCACGAGGCCCACATCCTGGCTCCAGGATAAGCACGCTGTGCTAACCAAAACGGTAAATAAAACTTGTTTGAATATCATGGCACGCTCCTGAAACCTTGAGATGCAATACCGGGGCGAAGTGTCCGATAGACCAGATCCCGCGCCCGAACTTCTGATATCTGTGGGGCCCAATTTCTGATGGAATGGTCTTCTTTGGGGGACCCTATGTCAAGTGTCGCGGAGCTTGTCTCTGATTTGGGGTAAATGCCCGGTTGCCAGGTTCAGCGAAGCACCAGCCGCGGCCCGGTGTCCTGCGACTTGACACTCCCAATAACCGCGGCGGATTCGAACCCATGCCGACGGAAAATTGCCAGCACGTCGTTCACGGCATCGGGCGCGCACGTCACCAGCAGCCCACCACTGGTCTGCGGGTCGGTGAGCAAGGCGCGCTCTTCCGCGGGGAAATTCTGCGGCAGCCCCACCTCGGACCCGTAACCCGTCCAGTTCCGGCCGGAAGCGCCGGTGACATGCCCTGCCTGCACCAGGTTGCGCACTCCCTCCAGCACCGGCACCTGCTTCCAGTCGAGCTCGAGCGAAAGACTGGCGCCGCGCGCGAGCTCCAGCGCATGGCCGGCCAGGCCGAAGCCGGTCACATCCGTCAGCGCATGCACGCCATCCAGCGCCGCCAGTTCGGGCCCCGGCGTATTCAGCTTGGTCGTGGTGGCGATCATGCGCTCATAACCGGCGGCGTCGAGTTGCTCCATCTTGAGCGCAGCCGACAGGATGCCAACTCCCAGGGGCTTGCCGAGCACCAGCACGTCGCCGGCTTTCGCCCCCGCATTGCGCTTGACGCGCTTGGGGTGGACCAGCCCGAGCGCGACCAGGCCATAGATGGCTTCGACTGAATCGATGGTGTGTCCGCCCGCAATCGGAATGCCCGCGGTGCGGCACACCGACTCGCCGCCTTCGAGAATGCGTGCGATGGTCTTCGTGCTGAGTACGCTGATGGGCATGCCGACCAGGGCCAGCGCCAGGATCGGCTTGCCGCCCATGGCATAGACATCGGATATCGCGTTGGTCGCGGCGATGCGGCCAAAATCGAACGGATCATCGACGATGGGCATGAAGAAATCGGTGGTGGCGATCAGGGCCTGCTCGTCGTTGAGCTGATAGACGGCCGCGTCGTCGGCGGTTTCGATGCCGACCAGCAACTCGGGCGGCAACGGCATGCGCGCAGTGCCCTTGAGGATCTCCGACAGCACCCCAGGGGCGATCTTGCAGCCGCAGCCGCCGCCGTGCGAGAGCGAGGTGAGGCGGGGTTCAGTGGCGTTTTGCGGGATGGCAGCGTTCATGGTCTCGTCTCGAGTTCGGTCAAAACATGTATCAGCGTGGCGCGTTCTGCATCGGCATCGAACAGCGGCGCGCGCAGGGCGCATTGTGCGCGTAGATGCCCCAGCAGGCCGGGCGAGGGGTCTTGCGCGTTCTGGCTGTCGCGGCACGCCATGAGTAGGTGCGCGAGCGCCGCGGCATCGCCATGCGGGAAGTAACCCGCGTAGTCGGCGCCCAGCATGCCGACGTTGCCGGGCACACGCGAGGCCAGGACCGGCGTGCCACTGCGAACCGCCTCCATGATGACGTGCGCGCCGCCTTCCAGGGCACTGGTGTGGACCAGCACATGGGCACGCTGGATGCGCCGGCGGGTCTGCGGGTGGGGCAGGGCGTCGAGCCAGCGGTATTGCGGGCAATCCCGCTCAGTCGCCCGCGCCAGCCCGCCCAAGCCGCCCAGCTCGCCCAGCCCCGTGTCGTCGGCGCTGCCGATATGGTCAATGCGGATATCGTCGCGCCCGGCCAGGAGCCGTGCCGCCTCGAACAGGGTCTGTGGCGATTTGACTGCACGCAGGTGGCCGACCATCAGGGCGCGCAGCCACAGTGCCGGCTTCGCCAGCAGGGCGCACGCGGGAGTCGACTGAAATACCACTCGCGTCTTATGCCTGAAGGCCGGCGGCAGGGCCTGCGCTCCCAGCTCCTGCAAGACCACCAGCCGCTGCGCCAATTCGAGAGAGCGCTGGGCCTGCGGGTCGCCCTGGATGTCCTGGTACAGATCGGTGCCAGTCAGCACCACCGCCAGTCCGTGCCCGGGATGGGCCTCGGACCATCTCCTGACGGCAACGGCGGACCTCCGCGCGTGCAGCGCGAGCATGAGTGTGTCGGCCCCCGCCCGCGCGTCTGGCCAATCCTGGACGATGCGTGTCTCGAACGTCTGGGACAACAGGTTTTGCCAACGCTCGGCGGTACGCCAGTTGCCATTATTGGCTTCTGCCCGCGCCGGGCTTACGATGACGACCGATGAACGCGACATGTGCTGTTTATAACGCGGCCGGCGCGGCTGAGTCCCTGGCGCTGCGGGCCGGGCCGGCGGCGGCCGTGCGCACGCTACCGCAACTTCTTCGAGCCGCATCGCAACGACATCTTTGCGGGCTTTCGCAGTAGCCGTACCGCCAGCCCATCCATGGGCCTTGCGGTTTAATTGCGGTTCTTCTTCAGGATCACGGTCACCCATGAAAAAGGCTTTCTTGCGGCGCTTCGTTCTTGCCCTTGCCGTGCTGGCCGTCACTGCCGCAACCCATGCCCAGCAGACATTTCGCATCACCGCGATTCCCGACGAATCGCCGACCGAGCTGGCCCGCAAGGCGGCGCCGCTGTCGCGCCACCTCGAGCGCAAGCTGGGCGTGAAGGTCGAGTTCACGCCGGTAACGGACTACGCCGCCGCGGTCGAGGCGCTGGCCAACCGGCAGGTTGATCTGGCATGGCTCGGGGGCTTTACTTTCGTGCAGGCCAACCAGCGCTCGGGCGGCAAGGTCGTGCCGCTGGTGCAGCGGGAGGAGGATGCAAAGTTCCGGTCCGTGTTCATCACCACCCAGCCCGGCATCAGGACGCTGTCCGACTTGAAGGGCCGCAACCTGAGCTTCGGCTCGCCGTCCAGCACCTCCGGCCACCTGATGCCGCGCAGCTTCCTGCTGGCCGCCGGCGTCGATCCGGACCGCGATCTGAAGCGCGTGGCTTATTCGGGCGCGCACGATGCCACGGTGGCCGCCGTCGCGTCCGGCAAGGTCGATGCCGGGGCGCTCAACATCTCGGTATGGGAAAAGCTGGTGGCCGACGGCAAGGTAGACCCGGTCAAGGTGCGCGTGTTCCACACTACGCCCACTTATTACGACTACAACTGGAGCGTGCATGCCGACATGCCCGCTACCCAGCGCGCGAAACTGGCTCAGGCGTTCATTGACCTCACCCAGGCCACGCCCGAGGGGCGTGAGATCCTGCAGCTGCAGCGTGCCACGCGCTTCATCGCAACCCGGACCGAAAATTACACGGGCATCGAAGCCGCGGCGCGCAGTGCCGGCCTGCTGAAATGATCCAGCCCTGGCGCAGGCGCGTCCCATGAAGATCGAAGTGCGCTCGCTATCAGGCCGGCACCCGGCGGCCCGCAGCACGGCCCCCGCCGCGCTCCGGGCGCTGAGCCTGGAGGTGACCGCAGGCGAGCAGGTCGCCGTCATCGGCCCCTCGGGCGCCGGCAAGACCACCTTGCTTCACCTGATGGCTTGCGCGCTCAAGCCGTCGTCCGGCAGCCTCGGCCTGGACGGTCGCGATCCATGGCAGCTGTCAACGCCTGAACTGCAACGCTTGCGCGGCCAGCTGTTCCTTGCGCCGCAGGTGCCGCCGCTGCCGCCTCGTCAGCGCGTGGTGACGGCCGTCCTGGCCGGGCGGTTGCCGGGGATCGGCTTGTGGCAAGCCTTGCGCAGCCTGTTCTATCCCGTCGGCATCCCGCAGGCCGATGCCGCGCTGGCGCGCTTCGATCTGTCCGACAAACTGTTCGCGCGAGTCGACCGCCTGTCCGGCGGCGAGCGACAGCGCGTCGGGCTAGCGCGCGCGTTGCTGTCGCAAGCGCGGCTGCTGCTGGTCGATGAGCCGTTGTCCGCACTGGACCCGGCACGCGCCGATCAAGCGCTCGCCACCCTGACGCAATGGGCGAGGGACAACGCGGCGACGCTGGTCGCGACCTTGCACGACGTGCCGGCAGCATTGCATCACTTTCCCCGCATCATCGGCCTGCGGGAAGGGCAGTTGGTATTCGATCTGCCCGCGAAGCAGGTGACGCCGGCTTTGTTGCGCGAGCTGTACGCCCAGGAGCCGGCTCAGGTTCAGCCCGCGCCCGCTGGCGCGCCAGCCACCCCGTCTCGGGTCGACATGCAGTGCCGCTGAACATGGCTGCCGCGCTGCCTCGCGAAGCCCCACAGCGCGACCCGGCGTGGACGGGCCGGGTATTCTGGCTGTTGGCCGCGGCAGTTGTCTTGTGGCCGATGCTGGTGCTGTCCGAATTCAAGCCCTGGCTGCTGCTGACGCCAGACAGCATGCAGTCCACGCTCCAGTTCCTCGCCGGATTCCTACCGCCGCGCCTCGATCTGGAGTTTCTGGCAATGGTGGCGCGCGAGACCTGGCGAACTGTGGCGATCGCCACCGCCGGTCTCACGCTGGCGCTGGGGCTGGCCCTGCCGTTGACACTTCTTTCAGTGCGCACACTCTCCATCTCCGGCCTGGCTGGCCGCATGGCGCGTGTCCCGGCGGTGCTGCGCTTCGCGGTGCGCGGCTTGCTTGTCCTGCTGCGCAGTGTCCCGGAACTGATCTGGGCGCTGATTTTCGTGCGCGTGGTCGGGCTGGGCGTGACCGCCGGCGTGCTGGCCATCGCGCTCACCTACGCCGGCATGCTGGGGAAGGTTTATGGCGAGATTCTGGAGAGCGGTGAAGCCCAACCCACCGAAGCCCTGTTGCGCAACGGCGCGGGCCGCATTCAGGCCTTCTTTTACGGGCTGCTGCCGCAGAACGCGGCCGAACTTACCAGCTACACGGTCTACCGTTGGGAATGTGCGATCCGGTCGTCCGCCGTGCTCGGCTTTGTCGGCGGGGGCGGGCTGGGCCAGCAGATCGACGCGTCGATGAAGATGTTCAACGGCGCCGAGGTCAGCACCATGCTGGTGGTGTTCGTGCTGCTGGTCGCCGCCACCGACCGTCTCAGCGCCTGGTTGCGGCGCGCACTTGCCTGAACCTTCCATGAAACCCGAACCCGCCGCCAACGAGGTGTTCCGGTTGCCGCCGCCGATCTTCGATGCGCGCTGCCGCGCCTGCTGGATAGTGCTGGCGCTGATCGTCCTGGTGGTACTGAGCTTCTGGTCGCTTGATCTGCGATTGGCGCGCTTTTTTTCGGCCGAATCGCTTGATCGAATGGGCCGGTTCGTGGCGGAACTCCTGGCACCCAATCTGGAGCCCGCATTTCTGCAAAAACTGATGTGGGCCGCGATCGAGACACTGGCGATGTCGGTGGTAGGCACGTTGCTGGCGGTCATTGCGGGCCTGTTGCTGGCGATGCCGGCGGCCAGGCTGCATGCCGGTGACCGGGCGCGTTGGCGCGCTGCCACGCGGCTGCTGCTCAATGCCCTGCGCAGCGTGCCGGAACTGATGTGGGCTGCGCTGCTGCTGATCGCAGCGGGACTGGGGCCTTTCGCCGGCACGCTGGCGCTGGGGGTGCATACGGCAGGCGTGTTGGGCCGCCTGTTCGCTGAAAGCCTTGAGAACGCACCACAGGGCCCCGCTCTTGCCCTGCGGATGCGTGGGGTGCCCGAAGGACGTGTGCTTCTCTATGCAACACTGCCTCAGGTCTCGACACAGCTGATGAGCTACACCCTGTACCGCTGGGAGAACAATATCCGCGCTGCGGCCGTACTCGGCGTCGTTGGCGCCGGTGGGCTCGGCCAGATGCTGGCCTTCCACCTGGGCCTTTTCCAGATGGGCGAAACTGGTTCGGTGCTGGCCGCGATGATCGTGTTGGTGGGGCTGGTGGACGCCGCGAGTTATGTGGCCCGGCGACTGATGGGGCGGTGAGACTCCGGCAGCTCGCGCAACCCCGGACACGAAAGCGGCTTCTCGGAATACCGGCGCCCCGCCCAATATCGTCAGCCGAAGCCCAGCACATAGGCGGTTCCAGCCGACTGACCAGCCACGTACTGCCACTGTTGCAATTCAAACTTACAGTGTGGCGGCTACAAAGTGCCTCCTACCTCCGTAGACTGACCTTCACCGGTTGGAAGAAGCAAAGGGGCAAGCATGTCGCCGAGCATCAAGGTGAAGAGCTGGGGGCCATTGCTGGGCCTGTTGGTCATAACTTGTAGCGCCACCGCGCAAACTTATCGAGTTATCGAGTTGGGGTCCCTCGCGCAGGGTAACCCGGCGGTTGTGCACGGCCCCAACATTGCCGGCACGGGCGTGGGTGGCGGTAGATTGATGGGCGCCGCGGGAGCAGACGGCCAACGTCGGGGCGTTCTTTTCGATCGCGGCACAGCGCTTCACGTTACCGGGTTACCCGCAAGCGATGACGTGGTGATTTTCGGGTTGAACGATTCGGGCCGGATGGTCGGTACCTTCAACGCTGCGACCGCAGTTCGTGGCTTTGTTGCCAGTCGCGCCGGGGCGCCTGCTGAACTTCCACCTCTTGCAGGCGACAGTGCGAGCGCCGCGTTTGCTGTAAACAACATCGGCCAGTCGGTCGGCTTTTCCAGTGGCTCGACAGGTCAGCGCGCGGTGATGTGGGACTCCAATAGGGCACCTCGCGCGTTACCCACGCTAGCGGGAACGACAGGTGCACGCGCCACCGGCGTGAACGAGCAGGGGGATGTCGCAGGCGTAGCGAATTCCTCGCGAGGACAACAGCCTGTCGTGTGGCGCGCTGGCGGTGCTCCGTCGCAGTTGCCATTGCTGGCAGGCCACAGTAGCGGCGAAGCTAGCGCTATCAATGCGCGGGGCGACGTCGCAGGATTCTCGACCACCACCTCAGCGGCAAGGCGGGCAACATTCTGGCCGTCTGGCGGTCCTGCGGTCGACTTGGGAATTCTGAGCGGCGGTGACTTCAGTCAGGCGTTCGGGGTCAACGACTCTGGCGACATCGTCGGGGCATCCAACAGCAAGCTCGGCAATCGTGCCGTGCTGTGGACGCGTTCAGGCGGAATTCAGGATCTGAATACGCTGATTGGTACGGCGACTTTCGTGCTTACGAAGGCTGTAGGCATCAACAACGCCGGCGTCATCCTCGTCACCGGCCGTGATGCTGTGCCAGGGCACGACGTCGCGGGGGGTCAGGGGGGCGATGGTGCTCATGCGCACCAGGATGAACATGACCTGCCCGTGCGGGTATTTGTTCTCACTCGCGCTGGAGGTGGTTCGTGACTTACCTCTATAACCTCGTGCGCTTGGTGCTCCCTTCATTGATCTGCGTCGCGGCGCTGCTTTTTGCTGGCGCTGCGGCTGCGCAAACGAACGTGACGGGGCAGTGGTCCAAACTGCAGAACCTGCCGGAGTATCCCGTTCACAGCGTACTTCTGCCCAATGGCAAAGTCCTCATGTGGGGACGCAACAAGGTCGAACGGATTTGGGACCCGGTCACCCAGGCCGTAACCCTTCTCCCACATGCAGGCTTCGACCTCTTTTGTGCCGGGCATGCCGTGCTGGCAGACGGTCGAGTGCTCATTGCGGGCGGGCACGTCGCAGATTTTGTCGGGCTGCCAAACGCCACGATTTTCAACCCTGCAACCAACAGCTGGACTCCGGTCCCGAATATGAACGCGGGGCGCTGGTATCCGACCGTCACGGCGCTTCCGAATGGTGATGCGCTCGTAGTTTCTGGACAGATGGACACGTCCACCGGCGCCAATCCCCTTCCTCAGGTGTACCAGGCTGCGACCAACACCTGGCGCGACTTGACCGGTGCGCAGATGCAACAAGGCCTGTACCCGATCATGTTCGTGGCACCGAACGGCAAGCTCATCGACGTTGCCCCGACCCATGTCACACGCTATCTCGATACCACGGGCAGTGGAACATGGTCCATGGTCGGTTTTCGCAAGATGCCTTGGCGTGATTACGGCACGGCTGTCATGTACGCTGACGGAAAGGTTCTTGTTGCAGGGGGAATTGATCCCCCAACCGCGACCGCAGAGGTCATTGATTTGAACGTCGCAACTCCGGCGTGGCGTCTGGTGCCATCGATGCAATATGCAAGGCGCCACCTCAACAGCACCTTGTTGCCCGATGGGACAGTACTTGTCACTGGCGGAACCTCGGGGCCGGGTCACAACAATGCTTCAACGGCGGTCTTTGCAGCGGAGCTCTGGAACCCCTCCACCGAGACGTGGACCACGCTTGCAAGCGCGACTGTACCCAGGCTGTATCACTCCTCTGCGATGCTTTTGCCGGATGGGCGTGTGATGACGACAGGCGGTGACAACTACACCGATGTCGAGATCTTTTCGCCTCCGTATATGTTTAAAGGCGCTAGTCCGACCATCACAGGGGCGCCGGCGTCTGTTGGCTATGGACAACAATTTACGGTGCAGAGCCCCGAAGGGGCCGACATCCGCAAGGTGACTATGATTCGGTTGGGGTCCCCCACTCACGCGTTCGACATGGGACAGCGTATGAACACGCTGCAGTTCACGCCTGGCACCGGAGTTGTGAACATAACAACACCGGCTAATTCGAACCTTGCGCCGCCTGGCCATTACATGCTGTTCATCATGAACAGCGCCGGCGTGCCTTCGCAAGCGCGGATCGTCCAGCTTGGCAGTTCAACTACGCAGCCACCGCCACCGACACCCCCCGCGATGACTGTCAGCTCGCTTTCACCTAACAGCGCCGCTGCGGGCGGGCCCGCCTTCACGCTGAACGTTGCCGGAAGTAATTTTGCTCAGGGCGCTGTGGTGCGATGGAACAGCGCGGCCCGAACGACTACCTTTGCCAGCACAAGCCAGCTGACAGCGGCAATACCCGCGACCGACATAGCTGCGGCAGGCACGGCCCAGATTTCAGTGCTGAACCCGGGCGGCGCTGTCTCTGGAAATCTGTCCTTCACAGTAACGTCGCCGGTTACGCCTGCGCCTGCAGGTCAGTCATTCACCCTCTCCGTCAGTCGTCAAGGCAACGCGACGGGCAAGGGCGTTGTGACCAGCAGTCCCGCGGGGATCAGTTGTGGAACAGCCTGTGCGGCCGCCTACCCTGTTAATGCAACTGTGACGCTCACAGCAAGTGCCAACGGCAACGCGGTCTTTACCGGGTGGAGCGGCGCTTGTTCGGGGACCTCGCTCACGTGTACAGTCAAGATGGACGCGAGCAAGACTGCAACAGCGAACTTCAACAGACGGTAATCTGTAATCTCACGGCGGAAGATTTTGCCGTCTGCCGAAACGACAAGCAGTCAGCCTCAACTGGAGCGGGCGGCGGGAATCGAACCCGCGTTATTTGCTTGGGAAGCAAGAGTCCTGCCATTGAACGACGCCCGCGTGGCAGCGTCTGGATTCTAGCGGGTCAATTCATAGACCCCCGTTGGAAGAGCCGCGACAGCCCGCTCGCGCAACGCTCGTTGACTTCGTCCTACAACCAGCTGTGCCATGACCGGTACTCTCATCCATAACAAAAGCCTGAGCAGTACATGAGCACCACCATCAACGATGCCGACGAAGTGCGCATCAACACCACCACGCTACGGGACCAATCCGCCCCTGCCATTGCAAAACTGTCGCAGGGTCACGTGGTGGTGTGGCAATCCGAGCAGCCGCCGCCCGATTACAGCAACCCGAAACTGCCCCCGGGTTTCGATCTCTACATGCAGCGATTCGACGAGAGGGGCAACGCCGTCGGTGTCGAAACCCATGTCAACTCGGTAGCGATCAACGATCAGGTCGAGCCGGCGGTCTGTGCCTTGCCGGATGGCGGATTTGCCGTCGCCTGGGCCTCGGCACGCGAGCACGGCATAACGCGCTTTGACCATGGTGTGTACTTCCAGCGCTTTGATGCGCAAGGCCAGCGCGTCGGTGCAGAGACGCAGGCCAACAATTTCTATGGACTCGACCAGATCCATCCCTCGATCGCAGCGCTGGCCAACGGTGGCGGGTTCGTCATCACCTGGTGGTCGGATGTGCAATCCACCACGCCGCCGGGCATCTACGCCCGGGTGTTCGACGCCAATGGGTCCGCGCTCGGCCCAGAGGCTCGCATTGGGACGACTGCCGGTTCGCAGTCCGACAGCGGCGTCGCCGGTCTGGCCGATGGCGGGTTCGTCATCGTCTGGGATTCGGTGAGCGGGGTTTACGCACAGCATTTTGATGACATGGGTGTGCCGATCAGCGGCGAGAGGCTTGTCAACACGGGCGCGGCCGATGGCGCGGCGCGACCCGCTGTTGCTGCACTCGCAGACGGCAGTTATGTGGTGACATGGAAGGCTGCCGATGCGCAAACCGGCGGCATCTACGCCCAGCGCTTCGGACCTGATGGCACTGCCTGGGGCGGCGAAATCGCCGTCAATGCCACGACTTCTGGTGATCAGTCTGCGCCTTCAGTCACAGCGCTCGCGAGCGGTGGCTTCACAGTGGCGTGGACTTCGTACGGTCCGGATGGAAGCGGCGCGGGCGTGTTCTCGCAAAGCTTCGACGCCTCGGGGCAGGCCATCGGCGATGAGATACAACTCAATCGATTCACTGCCGGAGATCAGGCGGCTGTATCCCTGGCCAGCGACGGGCAAGGCGGCCTGCTCGCCGCGTGGACTTCCGCAGCGCAGGACGGCAGCGGGGCAGGTGTTTATGCGACCCGTGTGGAGGCTCCCGTCGCAACCGGTGCAGCTGCGTATGTCGCAATGCATTCAGCCACCCAACTCGACATCGCAATCGTTGATGCCCAACTGTCGCAGGTGACTGGCTTTTCGCTTTCGGGAAAAGATCTCACGATCACCACGACCGCAGGAACGCAGGTGTTCAACGATCCTGACCGCCTGCAGCTCGACGATGCGTTGTTCGCGTTCGATACGCAGCCGGCGACCGGGGAAGTGGAGGGCGGCTCCGTGTGGCAGGCGGCCGCGTTGCTCTGGGCCGGTTTGGGCGTAGCACCCACGATGTCTCTGCTGAGCCAGTGGACGGCGCAGGCCGATGTGCATGACGATATAGGCGCGTTGGGTCAGGCAATGCTCGACTACTACGTTGACGGTGTTTCGTCTGAAGCCCTGGTTGCGCATATCTATACGACGCTCGCGCGCGTCGCACCGACTGCCGATACTGTGGACGCTCTCGTGGGCACCATAGGAGCAGGACGTCTGTTCGACACACAGGGCGACTTCTTTGCGGCAGCGGCAGGCCTGGCGATCAACACCGATCAATTTGCGGATCTGACAGGAAGCGTCCAGCCGCTGGACATGAGCTGGTTCCTCGCTTAGGAGTCGGCACTACCTGATTGTCCGGCCCAGCAGGGCCATGCCCTGGTCCCAGTCGCTGGCCATGCCGCCTGTCAGCGCAGTGACGTCGAGCGGCTTGCTGGTATGCACCGCACGCGCGCCCTTCATGATCAGTGCCTTGTTCGCTTTCGAGATGGCTTCGAAGTGCGCAGCAGCGGCGGTCAGCGGGGTGGAAGGGTTCACCTCTACAAGCCAACGCAGGTTCGCTGCTGCCAGTTCAAATGCTGCACCCGCCTGGCGGATCGACGCAAACGCCCATGCGTGGTAGTGATCCATTCCGGCCTGTCCCATGAGAGGCAGGTCTTGCGCCATGCGCCCGGAAAATCGCGTAAACGGATTGGTGCGCGGACGCCAGTCGAAGTGATGGCGCAGTAAATCCATCGACAGTGCCGACAGCTCAGCGGGTGGGCGACGCACGACCCGATCGATACGCACGAGCTCGGCGAAGAAGGGCATGAAAGCCGGATCACGCGGTTCGCCCAGCCGAAATATCCGCTCGAAATCCTCGCCCTTCAACTCGAAGTAACCCGCGTTGTGAAAGTAGCCCAGCTTACGTTCGTCGATGTCTATGCTTGCAACAAGAATCGTTGTCTTGGTGTGCTTTTGCCGATAGTCCGTGCCTGCCGTATCGGGCAGCCAGAAGGCATCAGCTTCGGTGCTCACCAGCTTGCCCGCGGACAGGTGTTCGGTGATGTGTTCGATCAGAGGGCGCCATACCGTCAACTCCTGCACATCGATGCCGTACAGCGTTCGCAGCTGCGCCAGCGGCGGCTTGAAGAAAGTCCACTGGTCGCCTTCGAAGTCCACGGCCAGTGCGAAGGAAATCATCGCCATCGGTTGAAGGTCAAGTGCGCCCAGTAGTTCGATCCACAGATCGGTGTAGCAATTTTTCTCAGTCCAGTCGCTGTCTTCGCCGTGGAGTGCATGTCGCCGGTAGCTGGCGGCGTTCAGCCCGGGCAGGGCGGTGATCGCAGTCATGGCAAGAGCTGCGCCGGCAAGAGCTGCGCCGGCCAGAGCTGCGCGCGCACGGCCTGCGGCCAGTCAAGTGGATTGAATCCGTGCGTGCGAATCAGCGCCAGCGTGACCCGTTCGAGCCCGAAGCCCATGCACGCGGTGTGCGCTCCGCTTCCGTCGGCGCTGCGAATACCGTACTTCGAACTGAAATGATCCTGATGCCAGTTGAACGAGCAGATCGCGGTGGGCTTGTCCTTCGAGATCACCGGGCACAGGATCTCGAACTTCAGGCGCTGGTCCACCTGCTGCGCCGCCATCATCCGGCCCGTGCGGCCGAAGAACGGATCGGAGGCCACATCGCTTTCGACCGGCAGCTGCAGATCGCGCAGTATCGACAGGCCTCGTTGCAGCCAGTCGTCGCGCCACTGCACGACTACTTCGGGTGCGCCGACCCTGATGAATTCGCGCATTCGAAATGACTGCAGCCGCGTCGGTTCGTCGGACGGTTCATGCCGGAAAACCCAGCCCAACACGGTGACCAGTCGCCCTTTGTCGGGCAGCAGGCCGCTGAAAGTCGGATACACCGGATAGCAGGCAGCCGGTGTGAGCATGACCTGCGTGGGTCCAAGCATGTGTTCCCAACGCTCGCCCGCGTTAGCCTTGGCCCCAAGCTCGCGCGCGTTGGCTTCGTTGCCGCTGAAGCTGTGAACGGACCCGGCCAGTTGCGGGAAGTTGTCGAGATAGCCGAGCTCTTCGATCTGCGTGCGCGCCAGGATCGGCGGAAACTGAAGCTCATCGGCGCCGTCGTTTTTCGTCAGGCGCATGACGAGCGCGTCGAAGCGGCGCAGGATGTCCTCGAACACCGCGCCGCGACCCCATGCTCCCTTCACAGTCGATGGCAGGATGAGCCCGTGCGCGACGAGTGCGCGGTTGAATTCTTCGCTGTCGTAGGTGTCGTATGTGTCGTAGCTCACGCTCAATTGCCGTCCTTGAAAACGAGAAGCATCGAGGCGCTCTTTGCATGGATCCGGTCGTTCGAGATCATGAGCGATGCCGAGAGAACGTCGCGATAGTGGCGGCCCATGCTGAACGGACTGTCGTTCTTGTAGCCCAGGATGCCCACGATCTGCAGGGCCCGATGCACGATCTGCGGCGCGGCTTCCGAGCATGTGACCTTCAGGTTGTTCAGGCGCAGGGCCCAGCCCATCCGCTGGAAGATTTCCCGGTCGCCAATGGCGTCGTCCTCATCGAAGGTTTTCGCGGCGGCCAGCCACGACTGCTTCATCGCCTGCAACTGCATCGACACTTCTGCGAGCCGCGTGGCCGTGGGTGGCATGGAGCCGGGATTTTGCCGGGCCTGCCCGCGTACGAAATGGGCCGCGCGATTGACAGCGTCGGATGCGATGCCCCACCACAGCGAAGCCCACAGGATGTGCGAAAACGGCACCATCGATTGCGCCGAGCTGTCGGCAAATGAGCCCGGCAGGATCTGTTCGAGCGGCCCCGAGGATTCGAGCCGGAATCCGGGGCTGCAGGTGCCGCGCATGCCGAGCGTGTCCCAGCTTGTCGTCTGCTCGAGCGTGCAGTCCTGCTTGCGAACAAGCACGAGCAGCTGGTCGCTGGCGGGAGCCTCGCTGTCTCGCCTGCAGGTGACAAGGATGGCGTCTGCGTGCTGGCAATAGGAGCCGGTCGTTGCGTCCTTGTTCAGAACGAACTGTGTGCCCCGCCGCTCGACGGCGCACACGCTCGAGCGCGTATCGCCGAAGGTGCCGACTTCCGAGGTCATCGATGCCAGCAGGTATTGATGGTCCACCATGTCACGCAGGTACTGCCTGAAGAATTCACTGTCGCCGCAGTGCCGCGTGATGCAGGCGAGCTGGCTGTAGTGCATTGCAAGAACCATGGCGCTGGAGCCGCATGCCTGAGCAAGCGTACTGCACAGCTGCGCCTGCTCGGTCATCGAGCACCCCGCACCGCCGAATTCGCGCGCGACACCTGCACTTAGTACGCCATGCTCGCGCAATGCAGTGATGGTTTCCCCAGGAAATCGCGCCTGCGAATCGACCTCGGCAGTGTGTCGTGCGGCGATCTCGCAAACGCTCTGGCGCAGCGATGCGTCAAGGTCTGAAAACTGTGTGCCACGGGCTGGTATCTGTGCGGGCATGGCTTCCTTCTCTGGATGCCTCAAGTTTTGTGGCGAATTGGCTTGCTGCCGTGTAGGGAAAATTCGCAAGTTGTTGGGCAGCCGTGTAACCCGTTACCGAGGCCCAGCTGTTTTTGGTACAACTCATCATCGCCAATGTGAAGTCACGCGAGAGCATGAGGATGACATTCGATCCCGATCCGGTTTCCGCGCTAGCCGCGCATTCCGCGCATTGCGCTAAGGCCAGCCCTGGCGGCGTTCGTCTGGGTTTTGACCTGGTGCAGGTCAGCCAGATCGCGCAATCGGTTCGTGAGTTCGGGCCGCGCTTCACCGATCGATTTTTCACCGCCGGAGAACTTCAATACAGCGAAAGGGGGTCGTATGACGAGCGACTTGCGGCGCGCTTTGCAGCCAAGGAGGCAGTGATCAAGGCACTGAGGCTGAGCGAGGCCGGGATCGACTGGCGCGACATTGAAGTGACGCAGTTGCCTCAAGGCGGCTGCGAGCTGGCCCTGCACGGCCTGGTCGCGCAACTCGCTGCTCACGACGGCATCACAAGCCAAGCCTTGAGCGTGAGTCTCAGCCATGACGGCGACTATGCCGGCGCGGTGGTGTGCGTCCTTGTTGGACAGGTGCAGCAGGCCCGGCTCAACCCCTATGGAAGCGAACAGCATGACCAACCTCACGACTGACGAGACCATTTCGCGCGTTCGAAACGTCCTTCGCACGCATGGGCGACTCAACGTGGACGCAGACGCTCTTGCGCAGGAGGCCGACCTCTACCAGTTGGGCATGACGTCGCACGCCAGTGTGAACGTGATGCTCGCCCTGGAAGGTGCGTTCGATGTCGAGTTTCCGGACCACATGCTCAAGCGCAGTGTGTTCTCCAGCGTCTCTTCGATCACACAGGCGCTTGGCGAACTGACGGCCACGGCCTGACAGGGCTATGGGCGCGCCCACTAGCCATGAGGCGGCTCCCAGGAGTTCGGCGCGTACGGCCCTGGATCGCGGCTGGACCCTTTGCGCTACGGCACATGGAGAGCAAGCCCCGCCTGCTGATAGCAGCTCGTGGCTGCCCATTGAAAGGCTCGCGCCCGCTGCTGCGGCATTGCTTGCCTTGGGCCAATGGTCGCTCGATCAAGCCGCCCGTTCGTTCGATGCAAACGACTGGTGGTATCGCGTCCGGTTCGACGCGCCGCCTGACGTACCGCCTGACGCACCACCTGATAGTCAGCAGGGCACCTGGCTTCACTTTGATGGGCTCGCCACCTGCGCGCACGCGTGGCTCAATGACGTAGAAATTCTGCGCGGCACGAACATGTTTGTCGCGCACGCGTGCGACGTTACGCCGCATATCCGGCCCGGAAGCAATGAGCTGCTGATCCGCTTTTCCGCGCTCGATGAACTCCTGAAGACCCGGCAACCGCGACCGAGGTGGCGCGTGCCGATGGTCGCTCACCAGCAGATGCGGTGGTGGCGAACGACGCTTCTGGGCCGGACACCGGGCTGGTCGCCACCCTGTGCGGTCGTCGGGCCGTGGAAGGACGTCTGGCTCGCGCGCAACGCGCCCGCACAACGCCCGGTGTTGCAGTCTGTGGTCGAGGGTGGCGTCGGCGTCGTCCATTGCAGCTTCCCGCGGGATGGCAGCGGCGTTGACGCCAGTGCCCCGCAGCTTGCTCAGCTGCAACTGCGGCGCGGGGGCCGAACCACGGTCCAGGACCTTGACTGGAACGAAGCGGCACGGGCGTTCGAGGGCACGCTTCGCATCGCGGACCCTGATCTTTGGTGGCCGCATACCCACGGTGAGCCTGCGCTTTATGACGCCAGCATCCTGTTGCGTGCGCGCGAAGGTGCGCATCAAACTACATGGGTCGCGGGCACTGTGGGATTTCGCACCATCGACGTCGATACCGCCAATGGCGACTTCTCGGTCAGCGTCAATGGCGTTCCTGTGTTCTGCCGGGGCGCGGTTTGGACGCCGCTCGATCCCGTGACTTTGCGATCAACCCCTGACACCTGCCGTGCCGCTGTCCTGCAGGCGAGGCAAGCGGGTATGAACATGCTGCGCGTCCCGGGCACCGGCGTTTACGAAGAAGACCACTTCTATGACGCCTGCGACGAGGCGGGCGTGCTCGTGTGGCAGGACTTCATGTTCGCCAGTATGGACTACCCGGCGGACGATGAATCGTTTCGGCTGTCGGTCGAACTCGAAGCGCGGCAGCAGCTGATCCGTCTGCGCTCGCACCCGTGCCTGGCCGTCCTTTGCGGCAATAGCGAAGTCGCGCAGCAGGCGGCGATGGGCGGTGCGCCGCGCGAGCTCTGGCGCATGGCGCTTTTCGATGACCTGTTGCCCGCTCTCTGCCGCCAACTTGCAAGTGACATTGCGTACTGGCCTTCCAGTGCGTATGGCGGCGCATTTCCGCACCAGGCGAATGAAGGAACTACCTCGTATTTCGGCGTGGGCGCCTATCTTCGCCCGCTGGAGGATGCGCAGCGCAGTGAGCTGCGCTTTGCCACTGAATGCCTCGCCTTCGCCAATGTTCCGTCCGACCAGACCCTGGCGCGAATTCCCGGCGGTCTGGCGACGCGGGTGCACCATCCTGCATGGAAGGCGCGATCGCCGCGTGACCTGGGCGCCGGCTGGGACTTCGACGATGTGCGAGACCACTATGTGGGCACGCTTTGCAATGAAGATCCCACGCGGCTGCGCGCGTCAGATCACGACCGCTACCTCACCCTGTGCCGGATGGCGACAGGCGAAGCCATGGCCTCTGCGTTTGGGCAGTGGCGACGCCCTGGCACCGCTTGCGCGGGGGCAATGGTTCTGATGCTGCGCGACCTGTGGGCCGGGGCGGGCTGGGGTGTGCTGGACGATGCCGGCAGGCCGAAGGCCGCGTGGTACTACCTCAAGCGCGCCATGCAACCCGTGGCTCTCGAGATTGCGGACGAAGGCTTCAACGGCCTCCTCATCCACGCGATCAATGAAACGAGCCAGCCAGAGGCGTTGACGCTGGAGTTCAGCGCGTGGCGTGACGGCGACGTGCAGGTTGCGCGCGCGAGCCAGCCGATTGGGATCGAGGCGCGCGGCACCACGAGCATTGCGGTGACTCGATTGCTGGGTTACTTCGAGGACCTCGGCTACGTCTATCGCTTCGGCCCCATGCCGTGCGAAGCGATCGTGGCTTGCCTGGTGGACAAAGCCGGTCGCACCATTGCGCAGGCCTTCCACTTTCCGGGGGGGCTGCTCACGCGCGTGAACGGGGACATCGGACTCTGCGCAACTGTGAGTCAGCATGGGTCGGACGTGTGGCTGGATGTCAGCACGCGGCGCTTTGCAAGCTGCGTGCACATCGAAATGGCCGGCTTCGAGGCGGATGACGACTACTTCCACCTGCCGCCGGGCGCGACACGGCGCATCCGCATGAAGCGATGCGACTCGCATGCAGGTGCTGGTTTCGTGCATGCAGTGAACTCGGCGCAAAGCGCGCGGATCCAGGCCATCCCATGACGGGACGATCGTCTTCACCGGCTGCGACGCCGCTTGTCTTTTCTGCTGCGGGCGGCCCCTGCTTCGGCTGGTACCACCCTGCACACGCGCCGGCACGGGGTGCAGGCGTCGTGCTGTGTCCCGGCCTGGGCTGGGAAGCGATCTGCGGATACCGGACTTTCATACAGTTCGCGCATGCGCTGGTGGACGCCGGTTTCGATGTCCTTCGATTCGACTACCACGGCACAGGCGAATCCGCAGGTGGCGACACGGACTCCGGTCGGGTTGCCGCCTGGGAGGACAGCATCGTCCAGGCTGCCTCGACCCTGCGCCACCTTGCCGGCGTGTCGCGCATCGCACTGCTGGGTCTGCGACTGGGGGCGACGCTCGCCGCCGATGCTGCCGTGCGGTCTGGCGGCGTCGATGCACTCGTGATGTGGGCGGCGCCGACTTCCGGCCGGGCCTATGCGCGCGAACTGAAGGCAGGCGCCTCGGCAGTCGGTTTGCAGCCTGCGCAGCCATCGAATGATCTGGTGGCCATGGGCTCGCTCTACACGGCCGAAACGCTGGCAGCCATGCACGCTCTCACCAGCGAGAACGCCGCACGAGCGCCGGCCCCTGCGGTGCTCATCATCGACCGCGATGACTTTCCGTCCGCAGGCCCACTTGCTGCGCGCTTGCGGACGCTCGGTGCCCAGGTGACCGAGCAGGCCTGGCCCGGCTACGCCGCGATGATGTTCGAGCCGCACAAGGCCGAGCTCGATCCACTGCTGCCTGGCCGGATCGCGCAATGGCTGTCGGAAGTCCTGCCGCCAGATGGCTCGCATGTCTCACTCAATGCTCCGCCGCCAGCCGAATTCGTGGCCGGAGGGGTCCGCGAAAGCGCAGTGGAGTTTGGAAGCGATGGGTCGCTGTTCGGCGTGCTCGCGCAACCGGCGGACGCCGCCTCGCGCCAACAGGAAGTTGGCGTGATTCTCATCAATGTCGCCGGCAACTACCGGATCGGTCCCAATCGCATTTATGTGAAGCTGTCGCGGGCCCTCGCTGCCGCCGGCTATCGGGCACTTCGATTCGATTTACCGGGCATCGGCGACAGCCGTTTCGAGGCCGGTCTATCCGCGCACAGCCTCTATAACCACGAGTCCACGGCGGAGGTGCGTCCAGCGGTCGATTTGCTGTTGCAGCGGGGCTGCAAACGCATCTGGGTGTTGGGCATTTGCTCCGGGTCGTATGTGGCCTTCAATGCCGCGCAAGCCGACCCACGCATCGAGGGTCAGGTGCTGATGAATCCGCGCCTGCTCGAATGGAATCAGGGTAGCGGCGACTGGGAAACGGCGATGACCTCGGCCGCGTACAAGTCAACCACGTACTACCGCCGGGCGCTGCGCAGGCCGCGGGTCTACGCGCGTCTGCTGCGCGGAAGGATCGATGTGAAGGGCATCGCCAGCCGCATCGCGACTTTGCTGGGGGCACGAATCCGGCGCACTTTCAACCGGATGCTCGGACGTGGCACGGTCGAAGGCGTGCTGCCCAAGATGAAGATGCTCGGCGCGCGCGGCGTCGATACCCTGATGATCATGTCGGCCCAGGACGATGGCCTGGACTACGTCGAATTTCACCTGGGCTCGCGCGGCAACCAATTGCGGGATGACCCGAATTTTCGCTTCGTCATCGTGGAAGACAGCGACCACACTTTCTCGCCGCTCGCGAGCCAGCGCTATGTGATCGACACCGTCATCGAGCATCTCGACAGCGTGATGTGCAAGCGCCTGGCTCAGCCGGATGTGACAGATGAGGCGCAAGCGTCACGCGAAGTACACAGCGCGAGCTGAGGCAAGCGACTCTTTCCCCGTTGTGCGTCGTTTTTGAGAAACGAAAGTTTTCTCCAAAAACGTTACTCTTGTAGTCACGCTGCGCGCCGCAAAGTAAGAAATCTCCTACTACAGTCCGCAGTCGTGCAGATGAGGCGCTGTTCTCATCTGCGGTCTCCGCCGCCTCTATCGGGCACACCAGCCCTGCGGCCTGGCAATGTAGCCGTTGCTCAATCACCTATCTCTGGAGATCTCGACATTGCGATGGCCTTGCTAATGGCCCACCGCCAGTGGGACTCCTCCGGGGCGTGGAACTACCTGCAGGAGGCACTCAACACCATCCGGGCGCTGAAGTGATGGTGCATGAAGGCGACCAAGGGCCTGCCGAACTCCAACAACAACCCCACGTCCGTTTACAGCCGGCACCCCCAGCGACATCTTCAATCGTCGAGACAGCCGCAATGCTGGAGACGCGGCGCGCACGGGGGGTAGTTACCGGGCAAATTGAGGTGTTCCGATGTGCGTTTCGATTGCATTACGATGCAAATAAAGCGACAATTGGAGCCTTAAATGCATCAAAATCTCTCGTCTGTTCTGTTCCCGGTTTATCGGCGTCGCATCCTGGGGCTCCTGCTGCTGCGGCCCGAAGATGCGCTGCATGGCCGAGAAATTGCGCGCCGTACGGGCTTGTCCGCTGGCACTGTTACGCGCGAATTAACAGGCCTGGCGGCAGTCGGATTGCTCAAGCGCGAGAGGCGCGGAAATCAACAGGTGTACAGCGCTGATATTGCCTCGCCGATCTACAGTGAACTGGCTAGTATCCTGCGCAAGACCTCGGGCATCGCTGAGGTGATCGCGCAAGTGCTGATTCCGTTAGAGCCTTTGTTAAGAGTGGCGTTTATCTTTGGTTCGGTCGCACGGGGCGAGGAGACAACGGGGAGCGATATCGACCTGATGCTCATTGGCGACATCACTTTCCGGGAGGCGGTTGAGTCGCTATACCCCGCCCAGCAAACGGTCGGACGGGAAATCAACTCCCAGGTGTTGTCGGCGAAGGAATTTCATGCAAAGGCGCATAAGGATCAATATCTTGCAGAACTGATTGCGCGACCCAAGATTTTCGTTATTGGAACCGAACATGACCTTGAAGAACTTGTCAGGCATAAGCCTTGACGAGATCAAACCTGATGCAGCGCAAATCGGCAAGCTGCTCGCGGCCGCCGCGCGCAACCTCGCTGATGCGCGGATTGCTGCGCTCAGTCCCGAGAACCGATTTGACGCGGCGTACAAAGCGATCATGCAGTTAGCGATGATTTCGCTGAACGCGAATGGCTACCGCACGCTGACCAGCAAGCCTGGTCATCACCAAACCGCAATTCAGACGCTGAATCTGACTGTGGGGGTAGCGATGGAACAAGTCATCTTTCTCGACGCATTGCGCAAGCAGCGAAATGTGTCTGATTACTCGGGCGACTTGGTTTCCGACGCGGCAGTTGCTGAATGCCTTGCAAGCGCCGAAGAACTTCTGGTGCACGTTCGCGCATGGCTCATGGCCAATCGAGGCGATCTGTTGAAAGGAGCGGTCGCTCCCACAGGCAGCGCGGCCGGTCAGCGCCAGAAGAAATAACGCCTCCTGGGTCTATTTCAACTTGGGCGCTTTCCGATGCCGGGTCCCTTGCTCGTACGCATATGCCGCCCGGAGCAACTTGCCTTCAGACCAGGCCGTCCCGACAAAGGATAGTCCCATCGGCAAGCCCTGGTGGAACCCCATCGGCACAGTGATCGTAGGATAACCCGCAACCGCTGCCGGCGATGAACTCGAACCCGAAAACGAATCGCCGTTGACGTGATCGGTGAGCCAGGGCGGTGAGCCGGTCGGCGCGACGATCGCGTCGAGCCTGTGCTGCGTCAGGACCGAGTCGATGCCTTCTCGCGCGAGCTTGCGAGCCTTGGCTGCGGCTTCGACATAGGCCTTGTCGGTGAGTGGACCCTTGGCCTGTGCCTTCTCGAACAGGTCTTGTCCGAAGTGGGGCATTTCCTTCGCGGCATTCTTCTGGTTGAACGCGATCACATCAGCCAGTGTCCGCACGTGCATGCCGCTGCGCGTGGTGAGATAGCGATTGAGGCCGTCCTTCAGTTCGTAGAGCAGCACTTCGAGCTCGGCCTCGTCGTACTCTCCAAGTGAGCCGAAGTCCGCCGGGTCCACGATCTCAGCGCCCAGTCGCTTCAGGTCGGCGATGGCTTTTTCGAAGAGAGCGTCGGCATGCACGCTGTATCCGGTGACCTTCTTGCGCGCCACGCCGATACGCATGCCGCCGAGCCCACCTTCGAGCGCGGTGCGGTAGTCCTTCGGGATGTGTGCGGCCGCGCCTTTCGTTGCCGCGTCATTCGCATCGACGCCCGCGATGGCCGTGAGCACGATGGCGGCATCGACGACGCTGCGCGTCATCGGCCCGGCCGTGTCCTGCGATTCAGAAATCGGGATGATCCCTGCGCGGCTCACGAGGCCGACGGTGGGTTTCAGGCCCACGAGCGACGCCATATTGCTCGGACACACGATGGAACCATCGGTTTCCGTACCGATGCCCACGACCGCATAGCTCGCTGCAATCGCCGTGCCCGTACCCGAGCTGGATCCGCACGGATTGCGGCGCATGCCGTAGACGTTATGCGTCTGCCCGCCGACGGCGCTCCAGCCGCTGGACGACTTCGATGAGCGGATGTTGGCCCACTCCGACAGATTGGTCTTGCCGATGATGACCGCGCCCGCATTGCGCAGACGCTTGACGATGTGCGCATCGCGGGACGCGGGCGGGCCGACGAGTGCGAGTGAGCCCGCGGTCGTCATCATCTTGTCGGCGGTGTCGACGTTGTCCTTGATCAGGACGGGAATGCCGTGCAGCGGCCCGCGCGTCTTGCCCGCCTTGCGCTCGGCGTCGAGCGCACGGGCGATGGACAGGGCGTCGGGATTGGTGGTGAGAACGGCGTTGGTTTTGGGACCCGCCTTGTCCAGGCGCGCGATGCGAGCGAGAGATGCTCGGGTGAGGGAAAGCGATGTGGTGCGGCCCATCTCCATCTCGCGCTGGAGGGACTCGACGGAGGCTTCGATGAGGATGGACGGGGGCGGGGCGGCGGCCTTGACGGGGAGTGGGAAGGCGAAGGCCAGCGAAAGGGACAGGGCGTGAGCAGCGAGGAGGGTACGCATGGGGAGGAAATATAGCCCTGCTTTGGCGGTCTTGTTTCACCTGGAGAGCGTCGTGCGACCATACTGTGAAGCATCGCAACATTTGTTGTAGATTTCCCAGGACACAGTCCGAGGATTTGACCATGCACCCCAGCCTGAATCTCGATGAAAACACGGTGGCCCGCTTTTGCGAGACGCACCACATTCGCCGTCTGGCCCTGTTCGGCTCGCAACTCAAAGGCACCGCGGGTCCGGATAGCGATATTGACCTGCTCGTTGAGTTCGACCGGGCGCACATGCCGAGCCTGTTTGGCGTTGCCGCAATGGAGATTGAGCTCTCGGAGTTGCTGGGTGGACGAAAGGTGGATCTTCGTACCCCCGGCGACTTGTCTCGCTACTTCCGCGAAGAGGTCGTGAGGACGGCGGAGGTTCAGTATGCGAGCTGAAGATGCAGTTCGTATTCGGCACATGATCGATGCAGCCGACTTGGCTCGGACCTTCGGCGCTGGGCGCGATCGGGCCGACCTGGATGAAGACAAGATGCTGCGTTTCGCACTAGTTCAGGCCCTGCAGGTTATCGGCGAGGCTGCGAGCAAGGTTTCGCCCGAGGGGCGTCTTGCCCTGCCGGGTGTTCCTTGGGCTGCAATTACGGGGATGCGCAACCGCCTGGTCCATGCGTACTTCGATATCGAGACAGATCTCCTATGGGTCACCCTGCGAACCGACTTGCCCATCTTGTTGGCGCAGCTTCGAGCTATTCAGTTGCCGGACTAGTTCAGCCGTGTTTGCACCCCCTCGCTTTCCCTCGCCTCCCCCATTTGCGCTTGCACACTGCAACATTTTTTGCCACGCTAGCATGCAAACTCATTTGCCGTGGCAACCCTCATCCCAGCCCTCCCAACCTGTGTCTCCCGAATGACGCCAGGCGAGCGCCGCCTCGCCGAAAGGCTCGAAGACAAGCTCGATGCGGACTATCTCGTCTGGTACGACGTCCCCATCGGGCCCAGGCATCTGCATCCCGATTTCGTTGTGCTTCACCCTCGGCGCGGTTTACTGGTCCTCGAAGTCAAGGACTGGAAGCGCGACACTCTGCGTCACGCCAACAAGGAAGTGTGCGAGATCCTGGTCAATGGTGAGCCCAAGACGGTGCCCAACCCCCTCGTGCAGGCGCGGCACTACGCACACCAGATCGTCGATGCACTCAAGCGCGACAAGCAGCTCGTTCAGCACGAAGGCACGCATCAGGGCCAGTTGGCGTTTCCGTGGAGCTACGGCGTCGTGCTGACGCATATCACTCGCAAGCAGTTCGAGGATGCCGAACTCGACCATGTGATCGAGCCACACCGCGTTGTCTGCTCGGATGAAATGACTGCGGCTGTGGAGCCCGAGCA
This sequence comes from Ramlibacter sp., assembly GCA_046597415.1. Taxonomy (GTDB): domain Bacteria; phylum Pseudomonadota; class Gammaproteobacteria; order Burkholderiales; family Burkholderiaceae_C; genus Ramlibacter. The sequence goes on along the minus strand of JBKJKT010000234.1, from coordinate 9,094 downwards.
GTTCCAGAGCATGCTGTGGGGGATGTTCCCGTACATGATGCGCGGGGCGCTTTCGTTGCCTCAGATCGACCGCGTGAGATGGACAATGTTCCCTGAGGTCCGGGTCAACTCGCCGGAACGCTCGCTGTTCGATTCGCAGGACGATGCGCCGGTGCCCGACCTCATGCGGGTGATGGATTTGCAGCAGGAGCAGTTGGCGCGAAGCCTGGGGGACGGGCACCGCGTTATTCACGGCGTAGCCGGTTCCGGCAAGACGATGATTCTTGGCTATCGTGCGGAGTACCTGGCGCGCGCTGCGACCAAGCCAATCCTTGTGCTTTGCTACAACGAGCCCCTGGCCACGCGAATTCGCTCGCTGATGGCAGGCAAGGGTCTGCAGGACAAAGTGCATGTGCGTCACTTTCACAAGTGGTGTCGTGATCAGCTGGTCACGTTCAACCAGACCCTTCCCGCTAATAACCTGAGTCGCGATGAGTTCGCGCAGGATGTTGTCGCTCGGGTGATCCGGGCTGTCGATCGTGGGCAGATTCCGGCGGCGCAGTACTTCGCCGTGATGGTCGACGAGGGCCACGACTTCGCACCGGAGTGGCTCAAGCTTGTCGCGCAGATGGTAGAGCCGGACACAAAGAGTCTGCTGCTTCTTTACGACGATGCGCAGTCGATCTACGAGCGCACGCGCACGCGCAAGTTCAGTTTCAAGAGCGTGGGCATTCAGGCCGTCGGCCGCGGCCGCAGCACGATCCTGAGAATCAACTACCGAAACACACGGCAGATTCTGCAATTGGCAACCCAGATAGCCGGGGACTTGCTTTCGCCGGAAGATGCCGATGAGGACGGAGTGCCGCTGTTGCAGCCTGTGAGCTGCGGACGAGAGGGCGCGCCGCCGATCGTCATCAGGCTTCCCAGCGTCAGGGACGAAGCGAGCAAGATTGCCGAGCTTCTTGCCCAAGCGCACAACGACGGGCATCCATGGGGCGATATGGCGGTGATTTGTCGCGCTCGCTGGATTGGCGACGAGTGCGCGAAGGCATTGGCACGTCGACGACTCCCCCATCAGGTCAGGACAGGGGCAGGGACGTTCGCCCCCACGGACGACACCATCAAGGTTCTGACGATGCACGCCAGCAAGGGGCTTGAGTTTTCGGTGGTTGCCGTTCCTGGGGTGGGGTTAATGCCTGGGGCGAACCTTGATGAGAAGGACGAGGCGAGGTTGTTCTACGTTGCAGCAACGCGTGCCACGCAGAAGCTGATCGTCACTGTGAGTGGAGAGCGCGCTTTCGGAGCACGACTGGCCGCCTTGCCTGTGCCGGCGCACGGGAGATGACTTTTTCGCGTGCCGCACAAGTCCGGCATGACAGCCGCAGGTCCGCGTGGGCCGAATCCAAGATTGCCAAAATTTGCCAATCCCCAAAACTGGCCTTATGACTACCATGAACATTTCCTTGCCCGCTGCCATGAAGTCATTTGTCGATGAACAGGTTACCGAGCGGGGATATGGAACCAGCAGCGAGTACGTGCGCGATCTGATTCGAAAGGAGCAGGAGCGTCGGCAACTTCGCGAACTCATCCTCACGGGCGGCGAGAGTGAGCCTGGAACAGCAGCGGACGCCGACTATTTCAAGAGTTTGCGAGCGCGCGTCGGCGCCGGTGGGAAGAGGCTCTCCGCCAAGCGCTCGGCAAACGTACGTCCCCGCTGATCGTGGCTGCCAGGAAGGCAGTTCTTCCCCGGGTCCGGGCTGTTCTCGATGTGGAGGAAACGGTCGACGTCTACCTGGCCGAAGCAGGCGAGCAGGCAGCGTTTGGTTTCATCGACGAGCTGGAAGCAGCATACGCCCACATTGCCCGCCATCCAGCGCCGGGTTCACACAGGTACGCACATGAACTGGATATGTCCGGGTTGCGTTGCTGGCGACTTGAACGGTTTCCTCATCTGGTTTTCTATTTCGAGGCTGCCGGGCACATCGACGTCTGGCGCGTGCTTCATGGATCTCGTCAGATGGCTGACTGGCTGGAAAGGCTGGACGGCTAGACGCGGCTGCTCTTCACCCCCAACCCTCTGCCCCAGCAATCCCCACCCCTACACCGGCTTCCTCGTCCCCAAGAACAGCAGCGACCCCGACCCCGCGACCAGCGCGAGAAGAGTGAATCCCGTGCGGTAGTTCCCTGTCACATCCGCAAAGATCCCCGCAACCATCGGTCCCGCCACTTGCCCCACCGCGATGATGAACGCCGAGAGGCCCATGATCATGCCTATCGACTGCAGGCCGAAATAGTCCGCGCGCATCGCACTCATGAACGGGCCGCGCAGTCCCCACGCAACGCCATGCAGCAAGGCGAAGCCGCCCATCCACAGCGGGTGCGTTCCCCAGGTCAGCATCAAGAGGCCGATCATGTGACCCAGCATGCAGGCGGCGCAGACAAGGCGCTTGTCCCAGCGGTCGCCGATCGCGGCCCCGGCCAGCATGCCGGCTGCTTGCGCGACGGCTACCAGCGTCACGACGATGGAGGCCTGGCCCATCGTGTAACCCAGGCCCTCTTTCATGTGCGAGATGGCATGCACGTTGACGGCCGTCACCACCAGCAACGCGAATCCGTGCGCGACCGCCAGCAGCCAGAATGCGCGGGTTCGCAGGGCCTCCTGCGCGGTGAACGAGCGCTGCGGCGCATGTGTCGGCTCCCCGCCTGTTTCGCGCGGCGGTGCAGGCGGCAGGCCGTCGACCATCTCGCCCACGTCTGACGGGGATCGGCGCACGACGCGTGCCATCGGCAGCCCGATGACGATGATGAGGACGCCAGACGCCAACGCCGTCACCCTCCAGCCGTGCGCCTGCATCGACCAGCCGATCAGCGGCACGACGAGGCCGCCCAGCGCCAGGCCAAGACTCATCGTGGAGAGCGCGCGCGCACGCAGACGATGAAACCAGTGGACGACTGTGATGGTGAGGGGAAAGTAGCCCGAAAGGCTTGCCCCCAAGGCGATAAGCAGGGCGGCCGCATAAAAGCCTGCAATGCTGTCGATCTGGCTCAGGGCCATGAAACCCAGTCCGAAGAGGCACACGCCGACCTGCACGATCAGGCGCGGGCCGAATCTGTCGACGATGTAGCCCAGGAGCGGGCCGATGAGCGCGCCTTCTATGGACTGCACGGCGGCACCGCCCGAAAGCGCCGTCTTGCTCCAGCCGCGTTCTTCCGACAGCACTGCGACGTAGGCGCCAAAGCCCTGCATCAAGAGGCCCCCTTGCAGCATTTGCAGGACAGCGCCCGCGCCGACGATGCGCCAGCCGTGGAAGATTTTCATTTGAGTTGCAGTCTACCGATGTCGTTGCGGATTCGATCCGCAATTCACCGAGAAGCGGCTACGGCTCACGGAAGGCATGGACTGCGGGTCAGGCCGGTCAGGACCGCAATGACAGCCCACCACCCCACTTATAATCAAAAGCTCAGCTGAATCAAGCATTTGCGCGTGTTTTCGCGGGCGCGCCGCCCTCCGCGTATCTCCGTTTTTTCCTCCCCAAAATGAGCACTCCCACCATCTCTGTTGCCGACATCCGCAAGACCTTCCTGGATTTCTTTGCATCCAAGGCGCACACGGTGGTGGCCTCCAGCCCGCTGGTGCCAGGCAACGATCCGACGCTCATGTTCACCAACTCGGGCATGGTCCAGTTCAAGGACGTGTTCCTGGGCTCCGACAAGCGGCCTTACGTTCGCGCTGCATCGGTGCAAGCCTGCCTTCGTGCGGGCGGCAAGCACAACGACCTGGAAAACGTCGGCTACACCGCGCGTCACCACACCTTCTTCGAGATGCTGGGCAACTGGAGCTTTGGCGACTACTTCAAGCGCGACTCACTCAAGTGGGGGTGGGAGTTGCTCACCCAGGTCTACAAGTTACCCGCCGACAAGCTATGGGCCACGGTGTACATCGACGACGATGAGGCCTACGACATCTGGACGAAAGAGATCGGCGTGCCACCCGAGCGTGTGGTGCGCATCGGCGACAACAAGGGCGGCAAGTACCAGTCCGACAATTTCTGGATGATGGCCGATACGGGGCCGTGTGGTCCGTGCTCCGAAATCTTCTACGACCACGGCCCGCACATCGCAGGCGGCCCGCCCGGCTCGCCCGAGCAGGATGGCGACCGCTACATCGAGATCTGGAACCACGTGTTCATGCAGTTCGACATGCAGCCCGACGGCAGCGTGAAGAACCTGCCCGCGCCTTGCGTCGATACCGGCATGGGCCTGGAGCGCCTGGCCGCGATCCTGCAGCACGTGCACAGCAACTACGAAATCGACATCTTCGATGCGCTGATCAAGGCGGCATCGCGCGAAACGGGTGAAAAGGACCTGGGCAACAAGTCACTCAACGTGATCGCAGACCACATCCGCGCAACTTCTTTCCTCGTGGCCGATGGCGTGACGCCTTCGAACGAAGGTCGCGGCTATGTGCAGCGCCGCATCATCCGCCGTGCGATCCGTCATGGTTACAAGCTCGGCAAGAAGACGCCGTTCTTCCACAAGCTGGTGCCCGATCTCGTCAGGCTGATGGGCGATGCTTACCCCAACCTCAAGGCCAGCGAAAAGAAGATCATCGCCACGCTCAAGGCCGAAGAAGAGCGCTTCTTCGAGACCCTCGAAAACGGCATGCAGATCCTGGATACGGCACTCGCCGGTGGCCAGAAGGTATTGCCGGGTGATGTGGCCTTCAAGCTGCATGACACATTCGGCTTCCCGCTCGACCTGTCTGCCGATGTGTGCCGCGAACGCGATGTGACGGTGGACGAAGACGGTTTCAACAATGCGATGGAAAAGCAGAAGGCGGCAGGCCGCGCCGCCGGCAAGTTCAAGATGGATCGCGCGCTGGAATACGCTGGCGAAGGCAACGCATTCACCGGCTACGACAAGCTCGAAGAGCCCGCGAAGGTCGTTGCCTTGTATCGCGATGGCGCGTCGGTGCAGCAACTCGGTGAAGGCGAGCAGGGCGTGGTCGTGCTCGACACGACACCGTTCTATGCCGAGAGCGGCGGCCAGGTCGGTGACAGCGGTGTGCTGGCAGCCGAGGGTGTGCAATTCGGTGTCGAGGACACGCAAAAGATCAAGGCCGATGTGTTCGGCCATCACGGCACGCAGACCCAGGGCACGCTGAAAGTTGGCGATGCGCTCGTGGCGAAGGTCGATATGGCCACGCGCAACGCGACGATGCGCAACCACAGCGTCACGCACCTGATGCACAAGGCGCTGCGTGAGGTGCTTGGCGATCATGTCCAGCAGAAGGGCTCGCTCGTCGATGCCGACAAGACGCGATTCGACTTCACGCACCACCAGGCAGTCTCGGACGATCAGGTCCGCGAGATTGAAAAGCGCGTGAATGAAGAGATCCTCGCAAACCATCAGACGCAGGCGCGCGTGATGGAAATCGAGGCGGCCAAATCCACCGGCGCCACGATGCTGTTTGGAGAAAAGTACGGCGACTCGGTGCGCGTACTCGATATCGGCACCTCGCGCGAGTTGTGCGGTGGCACGCACGTTCAGCGTACCGGAGACATCGGCCTTTTCAAGATCGTGATGGAAGGTGGCGTTGCTGCCGGCATCCGGCGTATCGAGGCAGTGACTGGTGCGAATGCGCTGCGTTATCTGCAGGAGCTGGAATCCACCGTCAACACGATGGCCGGGACGTTGAAGTCAGCTCCGGCCGAGCTGCAGGGCCGCGTCTCGCAAGTGCTAGACCATGTGCGCGCGCTTGAGAAGGAAGTCGCGCAGCTCAAGGGCAAGCTTGCCTCATCGCAAGGTGATGAGCTGGTCGCGCAGGCGATTGATGTGAAGGGCATTCGGGTGCTGGCGGCGCGGCTGGACGGGGCTGACGCGAAGACCCTGCGCGACACGATGGACAAGCTCAAGGACAAGCTCAAGACTGCAGCCATCGTGCTGGCGACTGTCGATGGCGGGAAGGTTCAGATTGCTGCAGGCGTGACGTCCGACAGTATGGGAAAGGTCAAGGCCGGCGACCTGGTGAACTTTGTGGCCCAGCAGGTCGGCGGCAAGGGCGGCGGCAAGCCGGATATGGCGATGGCTGGGGGCACGGACCCCAGCAAGCTGACGGCTGCGTTGCAGTCAGTGCAGGGGTGGGTGGCTGAGCGGGCTTGATCGAAGATGGATTGCGGCGGATTCGAGGGATCCTGCGGACCCGCCCGCAATGACAGCCTTCAATGCGCGTCGAGCAGCTCCACATCGAACTTCAGTGTTGCGTTTGGCGGAATCACACCACCCGCACCGCGCGCACCGTAGCCCAGTTGCGGCGGAATGATGAGCGTGCGCTTGCCGCCGATCTTCATCCCCGCAACGCCTTCATCCCAGCCCTTGATGACCATGCCGGCGCCAAGCGAAAACGCAAACGGGTCCTTGCGATCCAGGCTCGAATCGAACTTCGCGCCTTGCTGGCCATCGTTGTAAAGCCAGCCGGTGTAGTGCACATGCACATGCTGGCCCTTGCTCGCTTCTGCGCCGTCGCCGACCTTGGTGTCTTCGTATTGCAGGCCGGAGGGATTGGTGATCATGAATGTTCCTTTTTTGATATGAGTTTCAGCGACTGCGCCGGGCGAGATCGCGCATGAGTGCGGTGATGCCGTAGGTCCACGGCGCGATGCGATCGCTGGTGTTGACGCGGTTTGCCAGTGTACCCAGACGAGGGGTGGAAACGGTAACCAGATCGCCCGCGACATGCGTGAATCCCTGGCCTGGACCATGCCTGTCCTGCGTCGGCGCAAACATCGTTCCAAGGAAGAGCACAAACCCGTCCGGGTACTGATGATTCGCGCCGATCGCCTGCTGCACCAGATCGAGCGGATCGCGGCTGATCATCGAGATGGCGCTCGCGCCCTCCATGACAAAACCTTCTGGCCCCGTGACCTTCATCGACAGGTCGCACTGCCGCACGTCGTCAATCGTGAACCTGGCATCGAAGATGCGGATGAACGGGCCGATGGCGCAGCTCGCGTTGTTGTCCTTGGCCTTGCCCAGCAGCAGCGCACTGCGGCCTTCGAAGTCGCGCAGGTTCACATCGTTACCGAGCGTCACGCCTGGCACCTCGCCGCGACTGTTGACGGCCAGTACGATCTCGGGCTCGGGGTTGTTCCACGAGCTTGCCGGATGAATTCCGATTTCCGAGCCGGTGCCCACAGCGCTCATCGGCTGCGATTTGGTGAAAATCTCCGCGTCGGGACCGATGCCCACTTCGAGGTATTGCGACCACATCCCCTGCGCGATCAGCACGTCCTTGAGCCTGGCTGCTTCCGGTGAGCCCGGAACGACTGCGCCCAGGTTGTCACCGATGACGGCGACGACTGCGCTGCGCACGGCCTCAGCCCGGGATGCATCGCCGCGCGCCTGCTCTTCGATCACGCGTTCCAGCATGGAAGAAACGAACGTCACACCTGCGGCCTTGATCGCCTGCAGATCGCACGGCGCCATGAACCACGGCGTTGCGTCACTGCGTGCGTCGAACGCGGAATTGGCCAGCACGTCGGACGTTGCTGCCAGGCGCTCACCGCGATGCGAGCGCAGCAATCCGGCAAGGCCCTCCAGTTCGAGGAGTTCGCTGCAAGTCGCCGCGAGCCCGGACACATCGAACACCGAGTCGGCAGAAACCTGTACAAGCGTGGCCCCACGGCCGGCGACATGTACGCGTCCCACCAGCAGGGCGTCGGCGGCGTCCACCGGCAATGCCGATGCAATATCGAGAATCTTGTTCATGGTTGGGAGACTTTCTTTTTGGCCTGCGCCGCAACCCATTTGGCGGCGAAGGCAGGTAGTTCATGGAGGCGCTTGAGCAGGTCTGCACCCATGGGGGTAATGACGTAGCCATCGGTGCCATGCGTGACCAGGCCTGCTTCACGCATTTCCTTGATCCGGGTGTTAAGGGTGTTGGGCGTGATGCCTCCCACGCTGTCTTGCAGCAGGCGAAACGTTTGCGCGTGGCCGTCCCGCAGGGCCCACAGCACGCGAATCGCATAGCGCGACTCCAGCAGCCCCAGCAACTGGCTGATGGCGCCATATTCTTTCGAACTCATACGCTGCGGTACTCCTCGTCCCGCTGTCCTTGTTTTCTTCGTGCGGGGAAGGGGAGTGTACGCAACTCCTGCTATGCAAACAATAGCAGAGCTTACCCCTATTGATAGATTTTCTTGAGCAGGCGAATTAGCGTGCGCGATTCGGCGGGAGTGAGGCGCCCCGCCACTTCAGCTTCGAGTTCAGCGGCAGTGCGCTCCGCGTCGCGCATGAGTTTTTCTCCCGCGGTGGTGAGGTGCAAGCCCATGGCCCGACCGTCGTGCGGATGGGGCTTTCGGGTGATGAGTTCGCGCTTTTCCAGCCCGTTCACCATCCCCACGAGGTTAGGCGGCAAGATGCCGAGTGTCGTGCACAGTTGCCTCGATGTGATGCCCGGGTTGTGGGTAATGAGCGACAGCACCGAGAAATCGACCGGACGCAGGTTGTAGACCTGCATCCGTTCCAGGAACACTTCGATGACCGACAGGGCTGCGCGCCGTGCGTTGTAGCCGATCAGCTTTTCGAGGTAGCTCGAATCGACCTGCTCCACCGCAGGCACGCATTTGCCGGTCATCGGTGGCGCCGATATCAGGACTCAGCCGTAAAGCCGATCTTCTTGACGAGCGGTGCCCAGCGCGTGAACTCATCGCGCTGGCTCTTGTCCATTTCGGCGGGCGTCGAGCCCTGCGCGACCAGACCCATGACGGCCAGCGACTCAACCACAGCCTTGTCTTTCAACGCCGCGTTGATCGCGGCATTCGCATTGGCGACGACGTTCGCGGGCGTGCGCGCAGGTGCATAGAAGCCGAACCATTCTTCGGTCGTGAGTTCGGGGAAACCTTGCTCGGCATAGGTGGGCACATCCGGCGTGAACTGCGTGCGCTTCGCACCCGAAGTTGCCAGGATGCGAATCTTGCCGGCCTTGTGGTTGGCGAGCGCGTCACCTGTTGGCGTAGAGGTCGATGCGAGTGTGCCGCCGAGCATGTCCGCCACGGCAGGCAGGGAGCCTCGATATGGCACGTGCTTCAGGTCCACGCCGTTGTTCAGGCCCAGC
>JBKJKT010000177.1:0-2669 GCA_046597415.1 Ramlibacter sp. | reverse complement strand
TCGGTGAAGGCCACGCACCACTGGGCGCCCTCGCCTTCGGCGAAGTTGTCATTGTTCTGGGCAAAGCCTTCGCCCTCGAAAAGCGGGATCACTGGCTCGCCGGTGAGCGTCTGCATCAGGTAGTCGCGCAGGCCGCCCTTGTACTGCCAGCTCTGGGTCTCTTTGGACTTTTCATTGATCAGCGACACCGTGACGCCCGGCATCAATACGGCCTTGCTTCGCAGCAGGTGCGCGAGTTCGGCCATGGGAAGCTGCGCGGTCTCGAAGTACTTTGCGTCAGGCCACACGCGGACCGTGCTGCCCTGGCGGCGATCGCCTTCGACGGCCTTGCGCACGGTGAGCGGCTCCACCACGTCGCCCGCGGCGAACACAATTCGTGCAACCTGCCCTTCGCGATGCGTGGTCACTTCAAGCCGTTTTGCCAGAGCATTGGTGACGGACACGCCAACGCCGTGAAGTCCCCCGGAAAAGCTGTACGCCCCACCCTTGCCCTTGTCGAACTTGCCGCCCGCGTGCAGCCGCGTGAACACCAGCTCGATCACCGGAGCGTTTTCTTCAGGGTGCATGCCGAACGGAATTCCGCGCCCGTCGTCCTCGATGCTGATCGACCCGTCGCTGTGCAAAGTGGTCTTGATGCGCTTGCCGTGATTGGCCAGTGCCTCGTCTGCCGCGTTGTCCAGCACTTCCTGGATGACGTGCAACGGGTTATCGGTGCGGGTGTACATGCCCGGCCGCTGCTTGACGGGCTCCAGCCCCTTGAGCACGCGGATGGAGCCTTCGGAATATTCGGGGGGTTGCTTGGTCGCCATGAGAGGGTCGGATTGTAGTCGGGGCACAAAATGAATACTGTATTTATTTACAGATATGTCCGACGCGGCGAGCATACATGCACAGCTCGCATCAATGGCCTGCAAAGCTTTCACCGCCGCCGTCAGGGTCGGTCAAGCAATGGAAGTGGTCTTTCGCTAAAGTCGGGCGCATGCAACCACAAGCGACACCGATGCCCTCGACTCCCAAACTTTCGATGTGGCAGGTGCTCGCCTGCGGCGCTGCCATCGTGACCTTGTCGATGGGCATCCGTCACGGCTTCGGGCTGTGGCTGCAACCCATCACGCAAGCGCAAGGCTGGACCCGAGAAACCTTCGCTTTCGCCATCGCCATCCAGAACCTGGCGTGGGGTGCTTTCGGAATCTTCGCCGGCATGGTGGCCGACAGGTTCGGCGCGTTCCGCGTCATCATCATCGGCTCAGTGCTCTACGCGCTCGGGCTGGCAGGCATGGCGCTGTCGCCCAATTCGTTCACATTCACTTTGACGGCCGGTGTACTGATCGGGGCTGCGCAAGCAGGCACGACCTACGCCGTTATCTACGGCGTGATCGGCAGGCAGATTGATCCGGCCAAGCGTTCGTGGGCGATGGGCGTTGCGGCAGCAGCGGGATCGTTCGGGCAGTTCCTGATGGTGCCCGTGGAAGGCTTCCTGATATCAGGACTGGGCTGGCAGCAGGCGCTGCTGGTACTTGCGATGGCAGTGCTCATCATTGCGCCGCTGGCCTACGGGCTTCGCGAGCCCGGATTTGCCGCAGGTGCTGAGCCCCGACGCGATCAGACCATCATGCAGGCGCTGACGGAAGCATTGAAATACCCGAGCTTCCAGCTACTGATGGCCGGTTACTTCGTGTGCGGATTCCAGGTTGTGTTCATCGGTGTGCACATGCCCAGTTATTTGAAAGACAAGGGCCTCTCGCCCGAAGTCGCGAGCTACGCGCTGGCGCTAATCGGCCTGTTCAACGTGTTCGGCACCTACATAGCCGGCAGCCTCGGGCAAAGGCTCGCCAAGCGAAAGATCCTGGCTGCCATCTATCTGGGACGCGCCGTGACCATCTCGATCTTCCTATGGGCGCCACTGTCGCCGATGTCGGTCTATGTCTTCTCCAGCGTGATGGGACTGTTGTGGCTTTCGACCGTACCGCCAACCAACGCGGCCGTGGCCGGTATCTTCGGCGTCGCGCACTTGTCGATGCTGGGCGGCTTCGTGTTCTTCAGCCACCAGATCGGCTCGTTCATGGGTGTGTGGCTGGGCGGTTTGCTGTACGACCGCACCGGCAGCTACGACATCGTCTGGTACATCGCGATTGCGCTGGGGATCTTCGCCGCGCTGGTCAACCTGCCAGTGCGCGAGACGCCGATCCACCGCGCGCCCGCGCCTCAGGCTGCTTGAAGCCACTTGTGCAATGAACATCAAGAAAAGCCGGACCCTCTTAATGGCCATGGTCTATGGACTGGCCATCGCCGCGCTGGGAGGCGTGTTCCTGCTCTACACGCAGCCGACCATGTTGGTGACGTTGGCTGAGCAGCTCTGGTCGTGCTTCTAGGTCCGAAAAGCCCATCCGCCACAACCTGTCACGAGTTTCCCTGCCCGGCAGTGAGGTTCACCGAATCCAACACAGGTCGGGACGCGTACATTCAGTAGGCGACGTGTGTCCATTCGCGAAAAACATTCGCGGCGCATGCCTGAACTACCGGAGAAAACATGACGATTCGAAATCTGGCGCTGTCGGGTGCCGTAGCTATTGCAACTTTGGGCCTGGCGGCCTGCGGCAGTAGTGGTGATGAGTCACCAACGCCCACCCCCGGCCCTTCGTCTCCGGTGGCCGTAGGCGACACCGTCG
>JBKJKT010000089.1:0-3625 GCA_046597415.1 Ramlibacter sp. | reverse complement strand
TTTGCGGCTGCCATGACTGAGGTTGCGCTCGGCGCCATGCTTGCGCTCGGCATCCTGAGCGCGTTCGCTGCCATTTCGCTGGCCGGGCGGCTGATCGACATCCAGATTGGCTTCGGGATGGCGCAGGTGTTCGAGTGCAAGCATGGCGCCGAGCGCAACCTCAGTCATGGCAGCCGCAAACAGGGATGACGTGCTGGATAAAGAGAGAATCGCAGCCAGCCCCTCTGCAGGTACTCCCAGAGCAAGAGCCGCGGCGATACCGATGACCAGCAGCAGTCGAGCCACGCCGGGAACCCCGAACGCAGACAGCACCGGCGTCATCAGGAACACCGCTGAGAGGCGCAGTGACAAGAGGAAAACCACCAGGACGTAGCCAGGATCGACTGCGCCAGCGAGGCCGGTAGCAATGAGGCTGACATTCATCTCATGTCCCTGGGAACATGGATGGAATCTGCGTCCAGAGCCGTGTCGTGAACTGGGAGAGCGTGCGAAGCATCCAGGGGCCGAAGACGACGAGCGAAATTCCGGCTGTTACCAGCTTGGGCACGAAGGTCAGAGACATTTCCTGGATCTGCGTGACGACCTGCAGGATGCTGATGGCGAGTCCGACCAGCATCACCAGTCCCAGCACAGGCAGGCAAACCAGCAAGCCGGTCCAAAACAGGTCGGCCATCATGGCGATGGCCATATCTGAGCGCATTCCCTATCCTTTTTTTACGATGCCGCAAAAGGCAGATGTCCCACCCGGAAGGGCAAAGCATCACTGCTGATTCAGAGTTTTGAACTAATAAATTCAAAACGATTAACAGATACGTATTAGTTTAGGATGGAGGATCTGTGTGGTAAACCCTTCATCGAGAAGAAATGCTCATCCATTGGTCTCGGACGTCCGTCCCGTCGAAGCGCCCGAAGGTGACGTTTCCCTTGGCGTCAGAGCGGAGATCCAGACGACACCGTCAGCCTCGCGCAGTCGATTGGCCTGGGTTCCGCGTCAGGCTGACCTGGTTGGGGCGGGGTGCACCGGTCAGGTCGACCTCGTCCAGGGTCACGCTGCCGGCGCTGAAATTTTTCAATCACTACCACAAGGTGCTTACCGTCCTTGCTGCATGGCGGGGGGGTCCGGCATCGCGCATCGTTGCTGGCTGATCCAAAAATCAGACCAACCGGGAACCGGTTGGTCGTGGACAGGATCAGCCGCGCGCCTTGCGCGCGCCCTGACGCGCCTTGGCGGGTAATGCAGACACCAGCAGGGCGTCGATCAATACGTGGCGAGAGCTCGCAAACGCCGCCTCAGTCCAACCCCGCTCTACGACCAGGTAGCGCCAGGCTGAGGGCACCAGCAAGGTTAGGCACAAGTCTGCCAACCGCGAAGGATCCTGGTCGGCACGCAGCCCGCCGCGCGCCACGAGCTGGCCAAGGATTCTGTCAAGCCCCATGCGCACGCCCTGGCTGAAGATGCGATCCTGCCAGGCAGCGTTGGCGTCGGCATCGGACAGCGAGCTCGTCTCGAGCTGAATCGCCACCGGGTAGACGCTCGGCAGGTAGTTCAACCACGCATCGACGAAGGCATGCAGCGCGGCGATGTCGCCACCCGTGGCGGCAATCTTGCGCATAGCCGCTACATCATCACCCCGGGTGTCCTGGTGGCGTGCCATCGCCACCAGCACGCCGGCACGGTTGCCGAACGCCAGAAACAGAGTCTGACGCGTCACTCCGGCGGCTGCGGCGATCTCGGCCATGCCGACATTCAGCTGACGCTGCTCAGCCATCAGGTTCCAGGCGGTTTCGAGGATGTTGGTGCGGGTCTCGTCGCTGATTTTTGACATTACTTTACATGCGTAAATTGACGTGCTATTTTACATCCGTAAAACAAACGGAGCGGCCATGCGATACGACTCATCTCTCTGGGCCCACGTCGGCGTTGGCAGCCTGGCCATGGTGCTGTTCTGGGCAACGTTGCTCAGCACCAAGGGCAGCCAACTGCATCGACGCAGCGGCCGGCCGTTCTTCCTTGCCATGTTGGCAACGGTGTTGACCGTCCCGCCTGTGGTGCTGCTACGACCGATCCCGTTCGATCCGGGGTGGATCGTTTCGCTGGCGTATCTGTCGGTGTGCGTCGCAACGGTGGTCACACTGGCCTGGACGGCGATTCGCTGGAAGGATCAGCCGGAGCGATTCCGCGGCCCGCACCTGCGCGTGCTGGGGCCGCTGCTCACGATGCTAGGCATCGTTGTGCTGCTGGCAGGGCTGGTCAAGGGAGATCCGGTGGCAGCGGTGCTTTCATGGGTCGGCCTGACCTACGGCGCGGCGATGATTTACTTTGTCAGGTCGCGCTCCCCGTTGCACCCTCGGTGGTGGCTTAGTTGGCACGTGAGCGCTGTGCTCGGCCTCTTCACCGCGGTCCACGGCAACCTCGGCTTCGTCGTTTGGCGTGCGCTGGTAGCGCCCGAGGCCACTCGCACAGATGCGGCCGCCTGGCACGCCGGCGTGCTCGTCGTCGCACTGCTGATACGGGCGGTCGTCGGCCGCCAGCGCGGCCTGCCCTGGGGTTTCTTCGAAGATGCGGCGCAGCCCCTGGGGATGCCGGGTTTGCGAAGTGCCAACCGTGAGATCAAAAAAACTGAAAGGGTCTCGGCGCACGATCGCGAAGCAACGACCAGCAACTGAAAGTCCGCTGCATGGCGATGGGTCTTATGAGCTCACCGAACTAAAAAGGCGCAGGTTGAACTGGGCAGTTGCGTCACCGTAGACGACCACTTCGCGCTGGCCGTGCACGACGGAGCTCTTCGCCTGCGCCAACTCACTCAACGCCGCGCGCGTCCGCTCGCCCTCAACCCGCTGGCGTGCGCGTCCTGGAGCAATCTGCCACGCGTCCAGGTGCAGGCGCTTGACGACGGTCTGCAGATCAGCGGCAACGCGTGGGACTGCTCCATGCGCAGCGAGGCCTTGTCGGCGGACCATCGCCTGAACGCGCGTGTGGCAGGCGCCACCGCAGTGCAGCGCCCGGCCGAGGTTGTGCGCATGGCCTACGATGCCGCAGGTGCAAGCGCAGTGCGCCGCGGTGGCGTTCTTGAGCGATTTCTGCGGGAAGCAAGCTGCTGACGCATCACGTCTCGGCCAACCTGCCGTCATACGAGCAGACCGGGCGTGTCCGCTCAGGCGTTGGCCCGCTGACCCTGCGCGTCTCGAAGCCGACCGACGGGTAGGTCCGCAAGAACCCTCGGCAACCCGCGAAGCCACTCGGGAGCGCTAAAAAAAGACCAACTGGAGAGTCGGTTCGTCTTAAATGGTGGAGCTGGCGGGAATTGAACCCGCGTCCGCAAGCCTTCTTCGTACAGTTCTACATGTGTAGTCGTCTGATCAAGTCTCGCCTCCTGTACCGCGCAGCGACACGCAATACAGAACGCCAGTTACCTATTTTCTCGTCCCCTGCCAAGTAACCCGGCAAGGGACCAGCCTCTGAAATTATCTTTGCAGCCGGGAGCTTTCAGCTTGCGCTAAAAACCCCTTGCCCAGCCCAGAGGCCTGCTGTTGCAAAGCTCACCGGCAATTAAGCGGCGAGTGCGAAACGTTCGTCGTTTGCAGTTAGTTTGTTTGAATCTGATTTACGAGCACATTCAGCTCG
>JBKJKT010000180.1:0-3694 GCA_046597415.1 Ramlibacter sp. | reverse complement strand
GCTGAAAAAGCCGGCAAGACACCTCAGCAGTTCGTGGCCGAAATCGCAGCCGGCCGCAAGGAATACCTGGTCGGTTTTCACATCGCATTCGACAACTGGCACAGCACCGATGCGCCTGAAAACCACGAACTTGCGCAGCAGATCTACCGAGATCTCTGCACGGCTGGCCTGATTGAAACGCGAACCATCGAGCAGTTCTTCGACACCGAAAAGAACATGTTCCTGCCCGACCGCTTCATCAAGGGCGAGTGTCCCAATTGCCATGCGAAAGACCAGTACGGTGACAACTGCGAGGTGTGCAGCAAGGTTTACAGCCCTACCGATCTGATAAACCCGTATTCGGCGTTGTCCGGGGTCAAGCCTGTGCTGCGTACGTCGGATCATTTCTTCTTCAAGCTGTCCGATCCGCGCTGCCTGAAATTCCTCGAAGGCTGGACACAAAGCGGCGCGGTACAGACCGAAGTGCTGAACAAGATCAGTGAATGGCTCACACCGGATTCAGACGGCCACACCACCCTGGGCGACTGGGACATCAGCCGCGACGCGCCCTACTTCGGCATCGAAATCCCCGATGCGCCAGGCAAGTACTTCTACGTGTGGCTCGATGCGCCCGTCGGCTACCTCGCGTCGCTGAAAAACTACCTTGGCAAGATCGGTGTGGACTATGACAAGTACATCGCCGACCCGCACGTGGAGCAGTACCACTTCATCGGCAAGGACATCATCACGTTTCACACGCTGTTCTGGCCGGCCATGCTGCATTTCTCGGGCCGCAAAGTTCCGAATCAGGTGTTCGTGCACGGCTTCCTCACGGTGAACAATGGCGAGAAGATGAGCAAGAGCCGCGGCACCGGGCTCGATCCACTGAAGTACCTTTCGCTCGGAATGAATCCTGAGTGGCTGCGTTACTACCTGGCCGCAAAGCTCAATGGCCGCAATGAAGATATTGATTTCAACGCCGATGATTTCATGGCGCGCGTGAACAGCGACCTGATTGGCAAGTACGTGAACATCGCAAGCCGCGCCGTGAAGTTCGTTCCCGGTGGAAAGCTGTCGGCAGCGGGTGGGGAACTTGCTGCGATCCGTGCTCCTGAGTTGACCCGAAACATCCAGTCGCTTTATGAGTCGCGCGACTATGCACGTGCGCTTCGCGAGATCATGTCGATTGCGGATGAAGTCAACGCTGCGTTTGACAGTGCTGCGCCATGGAAGCTGGTAAAGGAAGGCAAGATCGATGAGGCCGCAGCGATCGGCAGCTATTGCCTTCAGATGTTCAGGGTGCTGACTGCCTGCCTGAAGCCCGTGCTGCCGCAGCTTGCTTCGCAGGCGGAATCGTTTCTTCAATGCGAGCCGCTCGATTGGGTTAATGCCGGCGCGCCGATGGCAGCCGGACATGCCGTGGGCGAGTACAGGCATCTGATGCAGCGGGTGGATGCGAAGCAACTGGTGGCGTTGTTTGAGTCGCCGCAGGACCAGGCGGAGGGCGCCGTGCCCCCTCCTCCTCTGACCGCCAGCGCCGCAGGGAGTGAGCATCCGGGGGGTGAAGAGCTTGCGGCGACGATTGGCATAGAAGACTTCGCGAAGATTGATTTGCGCATCGCAAAGATCGTCGAGTGCAAGGCCGTCGAAGGCTCGAAGAAGCTGCTGCAGCTGACACTGGATGCTGGTGAAGGCCGCATGCGCAATGTGTTCTCGGGTATCGCGTCTGCCTACAAGCCGGAAGATCTCGTCGGCAAACTCACGGTGCTGGTCGCCAATCTCGCGCCGCGCAAGATGAAATTCGGCGTGAGCGAAGGCATGGTGCTGGCCGCCAGCCACGCCGATGAAAAGACGCAGCCCGGTATCTACGTGCTGGAGCCGTTCCCGGGTGCGCAGCCCGGCATGCGCGTTCGGTAAGTGCGTAGATCGAGTTACATCTCATCCCTAGAATCTGTCTGTTCAAAGGGGTCCCGGATGAATAGCAGTACTTCCCTGATCAAAACCGCTCTCGGCGCTATCGCAGTGTCGATGGGTCTTTCCGGTTGCGCCGTCATCACGGTGGCCGGCGCTGCCGTCGGCGTCGCAGCGACTGGCGTGGGCATCGCTGCCGACGTTGCAGTAGGTGCCGTCAAAGCCACGGGGGCAATAGCGGGTGCCGCGGCCAGCGCCGTGTTGCCTTCAGGCGACGACAAGAAGAAGTAGCTGCGCAGCAGCCCATCCGTGCGGCGTAAACTGATGCCGCATTGATACCTTCATTCGCATTCCGGCCCCGGCTCCTTGACGCCACCCGCGGTTACGACCGCGAACGGTTCGCACGCGACCTGGGTGCAGGCCTGACCGTCGGCATCGTCGCCCTTCCTCTGGCGATGGCGTTCGCGATCGCCTCCGGACTCAAACCCGAAGCCGGTTTGTGGACGGCCATCATCGCGGGCTTTCTGATCTCGGCCCTGGGCGGCTCCAATGTGCAGATCGGCGGACCCGCCGGCGCCTTCATCGTGATCGTCTACGGCATCGTCGAGCGCTACGGACTTGCCAACCTGCTGATCTCCACGGCTTGCGCCGGCGTCATCCTCTTCATGCTCGGACTGCTGCGGCTCGGGCGCATGGTCCGGTTTGTGCCGGTGAGCATCGTCATCGGTTTCACCAACGGTATCGCCGTGCTGATCGCCAGTTCGCAGATCAAGGACTGGCTGGGGCTGGACATCGCTCGGATGCCTGCAGATTTCTTTTCGCAGCTCAAGGTGATCGGGCAGAACCTGGACAGCTTCAACCCGTTTGCCTTTGCTCTTGGCGCGGCGTGCGTGCTGGGACTGTATGTGTGGCCCCGACTGTGGGGCCTGCGCTCACCGATTCAATCTGCGCTGGAGCTGCCGGGCATGCAGCGTGCGGCACTCGTCGGCGCGCGGGTGCCGGGGCCTGTCGTGGCGCTGGTCACGTTGTCGCTCGCGGCCTGGTTTTTCAAGTTGCCGGTGGAGACCATCGCGACTCGCTTTGGCTCGATCCCGCAGGGCCTGCCCGCGTTCGCGCTACCGGCTTTCTCCTGGGAAACAGTCAAGCTGCTGGTGACTCCCACCCTCACCATTGCACTGCTCGGGGCGATCGAGTCGCTACTCTGCGCCCGCGTCGCCGATCAGCTCAGCACCCTGCCCCGGCATGACCCCAACCAGGAACTGATGGCGCAGGGCATTGCGAATATCGTCGTGCCGTTTTTTGGCGGCATGCCGGCGACGGGTACCGTGGCGCGCACGGTGACTAATGTCCGGTCAGGCGGCACGACGCCGGTAGCGGGCATCATCCATGCGGTCACTCTGGCTGCCGTCGTGCTGTTGGCCGCACCCCTCGCGCTTCATGTGCCGTTGTCGGTCATGGCGGGAATTCTTCTGTTCGTCGCGTTCAACATGGGTGAGTGGCACGAATTTGCCCGTCTCAAGTTGTACAGCGCACATTACCGCGTGCTCATGCTGGGCACCTTCCTGCTCACGGTGGTCTTCGACCTGACAGTGGCGTTGCAGGTCGGACTGGTGCTGGCCTGCGCGCTGTTCGTTCGCAAGATGAGTGGCCTGTTTCGCGTGGAGCTGGTGTCCAGCGACGGTGCAACGCTGCGCTACAAGCTGTATGGGTCGCTCTTTTTCGGGGCTGTGGCGAAAGTGGATGAAGTCGTGCAGGCGGTGGAAAACGGCCCCGATGCGCCCGCCGTCGTGCTCGATGCCATGCA
>JBKJKT010000106.1:0-12176 GCA_046597415.1 Ramlibacter sp. | reverse complement strand
ATGGAGCAAGCAAAATGGCGGTAGCAGCTGGCACGACGACTGATGCGCGGGAACGATCCCGTCCGATGACCCGCGAAGAGAAGAAGGTGATCGCGGCTTCTTCCGCAGGCACAATTTTCGAGTGGTACGACTTCTACCTGTACGGTGCGCTCGCCGCCATCATCGGCGCTCAGTTCTTCACCGCGTTCCCCGAGAACACCCGGAACGTGTTTGCGCTTCTCGCCTTTGCAGCGGGGTTCATCGTTCGACCGTTTGGCGCATTGGTCTTCGGCATGCTTGGCGACATGATCGGTCGCAAGTACACCTTTTTGATGACGATCGTCATCATGGGCATCTCGACTTTCCTGGTCGGGATATTGCCCAACTACGAAAGCTGGGGCGTCGCTGCTCCCGTCCTGCTGATCTTGCTGCGCATGGCGCAAGGTCTGGCCCTTGGCGGTGAATACGGTGGTGCTGCGATCTACGTGGCCGAACATGCACCCGCCAACCAGCGCGGTTACTTCACCGCTTTCATCCAGACCACGGCGACGCTGGGCCTGCTGCTGTCGTTGATCGTGATTCTGTCGGTGCAAGGCTACATCAATGGCAACTACGCCGATGTGCCCTTGATGAAGGATGGTGCTGCGGTCCTGCTGGCCGACGGCAAGCCGACCATGGTCAAGGCATTTAATGCCTGGGGCTGGCGCGTTCCTTTCATCGGCTCGATCTTCCTGCTGATGATCTCGCTGTACATCCGCCTGCAGATGAACGAGAGTCCCGCCTTCACGAAGATGAAGGAAGAAGGCCGCACCTCCAAGGCACCATTGAGCGAAGCTTTTGGCAACTGGAAGAACGGAAAGATCGCCCTCATCGCTCTGCTCGGCCTCGTCGCGGGTCAGGCCGTGATCTGGTACACCGGCCAGTTCTATGCACTGTTCTTCATGCAGAACGTGATTAAGATAGATAGCTTCACGGCCAACGTGATGGTGGCCTGGTCGCTGATTCTGGGCACAGGTGGCTTCCTGGTCTTCGGGTCGTTGTCTGACCGCATTGGCCGCAAGCCCATTATCCTGGCGGGCTGCCTGCTGGGCGCCATCACCTTCTTGCCAGTGTTCGGCTTGCTCACCAAGACTGCGAATCCGGCGATCTATGCGGCTCACCAGACCCCGGTCACGGTCAATGTGAATGCGCAGGATTGCTCGTTCCAGTTCAACCCGACCGGTACAGCCAAGTTCACTTCCTCATGCGACATCGCCAAGGCGCAGTTGGCACGAAGCTCCGTGAACTACACCACCGTGGAAGGTGCAGCGGCGGGTGCGCCGGCCGTGGTGAAGGTGGGTGAAACGCTAATCCCGTCCTATGACGCCGGCAAACTGACCGGTGACGATCTGAAAAAGGCAAAGGCTACCTTCGACACCGAGCTGAACGCGGCGCTGAAGAAGGCGGGTTATCCGCTGGTGCCCGCCGACAACACTACCATCGCGAAGGCGCAAAACTTCGTCGACATCTTTACGGCACAGAAGTTGACGATCATCCTCATCCTGACGTACCTGGTGGTGCTGGTGACGATGGTTTACGGCCCAATCGCCGCCATGCTGGTCGAAATGTTCCCGACGCGTATCCGTTACTCCGGGCTGTCCCTGCCCTATCACATCGGTAATGGCTGGTTTGGTGGTTTGATGCCGGCAACTGCTTTCGCGATCTCTGCGCAGACCGGCAACATCTATGCGGGTTTGTGGTACGCCATCGTGATTGCCCTCATGACGGTGGTTATCGGGACGCTGTTCGTGCCCGGTGGAACTCACAAGAAAGATATTTTCGCTGGCGACTCGGCCCCCTAGACCTTCGATTGCCGGGCGCGGTTCGAATGGGACCGGCCCGGGATCACCTGTGGCCAAGGAGCTGCGGCCTTGATTGATCTTGTGTTTTCACAGTTGACTGACCTGTTCCGCATCGGTCTGATCATCGGCCTAGTGTTCACGATGTACAGGACCGCTGCTGTAACGGGACGGGTACTTCCCCTGGCGTTGGGCGTGGTATTCGTGGCTGTCATTCTCCCTGCCACCATGCCGGGCACAGCAACCTTTTCTGAAGCCTTCCTTGCCGGGCTGGTTTCCAACTTGATCATTTTGGCAAACGTGCTGATCATTGCGAGGCTGATCGCAAGAGTGCGGCGCGAGAGTGAGTAACGGAGGCAAGCATGAGCGAGACAAAGATTTTTCCCCCACCGCAGTCCGCGGTGACCGGCGCGTTCATTTCCGGCATGGACGCTTACGCCAAGTTGGTGGCTGAGGCAGAGGTCGACCATAACGCCTACTGGTCGCGTCTGGCGCGCGAGTTCATCAGCTGGAAGACGCCCTTCACCAGGGGCCTTGACGAGAGTCAGGCGCCCTTTTTCAAGTGGTTCGAGGACGGGACGCTGAACGTTTCGTACAACTGCCTCGACCGCAATATCGAGCGCGGGCTGGCCGACAAGACTGCGATCATCTTCGAGGCCGACGACGGTGCGGTCGATCGAGTGAGCTACCGCGAGCTGCTGTCGCGCACCTGCCGCCTGGCCAATGCACTCAAGGCGCGCGGCGTCAGGAAGGGCGACCGCGTCGTCATCTACATGTCGATGAGCGTGGAAGGCGTGGTGGCGATGCAGGCTTGTGCTCGCATTGGCGCGACGCATTCAGTGGTCTTCGGCGGCTTCTCCGCGCAGTCCCTGCGCGACCGCATCGAAGGTGCCGGCGCGGTGATGGTGATCACTGCCGACGAGCAGGTACGCGGTAACAAGCGCCTGCCGCTGAAGGCCATCGTCGATGAAGCCATCGGTATGGGCGGGTGCGAGACGGTGCAGAACGTTATCGTCTACCGCCGAACCGGCGGCGATGTCGCCTGGAACGCGTCACGCGACCGCTGGCTGCACGAGGAGATGCAATCCCAGGGCGAGACCTGCGAGCCTGAGTGGGTGGGCGCAGAGCATCCGCTGTTCCTGCTCTACACCAGTGGCTCGACCGGCAAGCCCAAGGGTGTGCAGCATTCGACCGGCGGCTACCTGCTGCACGCGGCGCTGACGACGCAGTGGACCTTCGACCTGAAGCCCGACGACGTTTTTTGGTGCACGGCCGACATCGGCTGGGTCACCGGCCACACCTACATCACCTACGGCCCGCTGGCGCTCGGCGGCACGGAAGTGGTGTTCGAGGGCATTCCGACGTACCCGGATGCCGGCCGATTCTGGAAGATGATCCAGGACCACAAGGTCAGCATCTTCTACACCGCGCCCACGGCGATCCGGTCGCTGATCAAGGCCGCCGAGGGCACTGCCGCGGCCCACCCGAGGAACTACGACCTGTCATCGTTGCGTATCCTCGGTTCGGTCGGCGAGCCGATTAACCCGGCCGCCTGGGAGTGGTACCACCAGCACATTGGCGGCGGGCGCTGCCCGATCGTCGACACGTTCTGGCAGACCGAAACGGGCGGCCACGTGATCACGCCGTTGCCCGGCGCGACTCCGCTGGTGCCGGGTTCGTGCACTCTGCCGTTCCCCGGCATCGCGGCGGCGATCGTTGACGAGACCGGTAACGACGTGCCCAACGGCCAGGGTGGCATCCTGGTCATCAAGAAGCCCTGGCCGAGCATGATCCGCACCATCTGGGGCGAGGCGGAGCGCTTCAAGTCGAGCTACTACCCCCCTGAACTCAAGGGCTACTACCTGGCCGGGGACGGAGCCATTCGCGACAAGGACACAGGGTACTTCACGATCACCGGCCGCATCGACGATGTGCTCAACGTGAGCGGCCACCGCATGGGCACGATGGAGATCGAATCCGCACTGGTCAGCCACACCGATCTGGTGGCGGAAGCCGCAGTGGTCGGCCGACCCGACGAAACCACCGGCGAGGCGATCTGCGCTTTCGTCGTGCTGAAACGTTCGCGTCCGGAAGGCGACGAGGCCAAGCAGATCGCCAACGAGCTTCGCAACTGGGTCGGCAAGGAGATCGGGCCGATCGCCAAGCCCAAGGACATCCGTTTCGGCGACAACCTGCCCAAGACCCGCAGCGGCAAGATCATGCGTCGGCTGTTGCGCTCGATCGCCAAGGGAGAGGCTATTACGCAGGACATATCGACGCTCGAGAACCCGGCGATTCTGGAGCAGTTGGCGGAAAAAATATAACGAATTTCATGGACGCCGAGCGGCTTGCGCGCGGTGCCCACGATGATCGCGAATCTCGCTGCAGGTGCGCGACGTTTTTGAAGGATCCGCGTTTCGCAACTCGAGCGATTGTTCTGCAAGCAGAGCAGACGGAGCTTTAGGCCGCTTCCGGGCCAGATCATTCATTCAGCGGACTGACCAGCCGCCGGCCAGCGGGAAGACCTGCCCGACAAAACATGCGGCAGCGTCGCTGCACAAATAGGCGCAGAAGAGCGCATCCTCCCGGGCGCTCACCAGTCGTCCCAAAGGGACTTCCCGGGCAAGACGCTCCTTAAACTTTGGGTTGTTCTGCACGTGCGCGGGGAAGTAGGTGGGGTTGTCGACAAAGTTCTGCGCGATCGCGTTCACCTGAATGTTGAATGGCGCGAGCTCGACCCCGGCGCTCTGTACGAATGCCAACTGCGCACCCCGGGCAGCGCTGTACGTTGAGGCTCGCTTCATGCCGCGCAAGGCGGACGCGCTGCCCACGACCAAGATGCGGCCCACCCGACGTTCTTTCATCTGCGGCAACACGGCACGTACCAGGCGCGGCAGCGGATCCACCAGCGCCGCGAACACGGATCGCCATTCGAAATCGGTTACTTCATCCACGGCGATGGAGGGCGCCGGCATGGCCAGGTGTGCCACCAGGATGTCCAGCCGTCCGGCGCGCTCAACGATCGCGGCCGGCGCATGGGCATCGTCCAACGGGTCCTCGTCGGCGATCACTTCTGCGCCGCATTCCTCAAAGACCTCGGCCAGGGCGGGGCCCATGAACAGGTTCGCGTGGGTGAGGAGGATGCGCTTGCCTGCGAGCGTGTACGGTTCCATGGCGCAATCTTGCCACGCAGTCCCTCAGACCTCGGCGCTAACCATGGGCAGCGACGAGTAGCTGCTCGACAATCACCGCAAGTTTTTTCAGGTTCGTGCCCTGCATCATGGAGTTGTGGGAGCCAGGGATGTCGAACACCTTGATTTCTCCGTCGACATAAGCCGTCCAGCCCATCGTCTGACCTGCCAGTAAATATTGCGGCGTGGCATCTTTAGCCTTGAACAAGACAATGTCGCCCTCGTACCGTTGGGGCAGGTATCGGTTTTGGGCGTGCAGCACTCGATTGAACAGGTGCAGTTCAGTCAATTCAGGCGAAAGCCATTCCCCGCGGCGAAGCTTGTGCTCTATCTGGCGGCACTGGTCTTGCAAGTTTTCGCTGGATTGGCGATGCCGGAAACGTTCAACCAAAACACCGAGTCGCCAAGTCCGCGCCGCCCAAAGCTTCTTTAAGACACTATGCTTTTGCAGCGCAGCCGCTGGTGTAAGCGTGTCGACCATTAATAAAGGCGCGACAGTGGCACCTGCTCTTTTCAGTTGCTGCGCCATTTCAAGCGCGATGACGCCACCGGCCGAGTAGCCCAGCAAGTGATAGGGGCCGGTCGCGTCTACCTCCTGTATGGCGGCGACATACTGCGCAGCCATGGCCTCGATACTGTCCAAGACTGGCAGGTGCCCGTCCACGCCCTGCGGCTGCAAGCCGTATACGGTCCTGTGTTGCCCTATTTCCCGGGATAAGTCCTTGAAGTTAAATACGTTGCCGCCAGCGCCATGAATACAAAACAAGCTGGTGCGCTGTGCCTCTCCCCGGCAAATCTCGACCAGTGGAGACCAGGCGCGGCGCAACAGCTGGCTGCCGCCGCCAAAACCCGGCGACTGCATCGGCTCGCCTGTCTCTGAATTTGAGGGAAGCTGGCGCCGGTGCACCAGCGCAGCGAAATCAGCCAGGCGGGGCGCTTCAAAAAGAGCGGCCAGCGGAAGGTCGAATGCCAACTGGCGTCGGAGCAAGGTAAACATGCGCACAGCAGCCAGGGATGATCCGCCGAGCGCGAAAAAGTCATCTGTGCCATGAATCACCGGCACAGCAAAAACCGCACGCCAGGCATCCGTCACGATGGACTCTACGGCGCTCAACGCCTGCGAATTCGAGCGTGCGGCAGCCGGAGTCAATTCACCCGCAGGGATTTGACCGGGACTTGCAGCGAATATCTCAGGCGCCCGTTGACGCGAGGTCTCGATGGAAAGCAAGGCACGGCGGTCAATCTTGCCATTGGCCGTCAATGGAAAGGTCTTCAGCAGATGCATGACGGACGGCACCATGTGGGCGGGCAGCGCCCGTTGCGCCGCCTCTTGCAATGGGCCGGGCGCCACTTGTGCATTCGCCTGCACCGCGACATAGGCCACCAGTTGTCGGTCACCGAACTGGTCCTCAGGGGCAAGCACCACCACTTCGCCGACACCCGGCACTCGGGCAAGCGTTTTTTCCACTTCCCCAAGCTCGACTCTGTAGCCTCTGATCTTGACCTGGTGGTCCATCCGCCCGACAAACTCCAGCTGACCGTCCGGCCGACGCAGGGCCAGGTCACCTGTCCGGTAAAGTCGGCCGCCGGGACGTGCCGGGTCGGCAATGAATTTTTCGGCTGTCAGTTGCGGGCGCCGCCAATAACCGTCCGACACACCGTCGCCGCCCACCAGTATCTCGCCGGTTACCCAGGCCGGACACTCGGCGCCTGATGCAGTCTTAAGCCAGGTCGTGGTGTTGGCAATCGGCGGGCCGAGCGGTACGAATGTGTCATGGGCCGACAATTCGCAAATGTTGGACAGAACGGTAATTTCGGTCGGACCATAGACGTTGAAGACTTTGCCTTGGACCAGCCCGCAGAGCTCCCTTGTCAACTGCAACGGAAAAACCTCGCCACCCGCCATTAACACGGCTAGCCGCGACAAGCCTTGCCTTCCCACACTGTCTGCCATCAGAACGGCCACCATCGAGGGAGTACAGAACAGGTGGGAGATGCGCTCGTCCACGAGTGCCTGCGCCGCGCTTGCTGCCGCCGCGCCTGAGGCGTGAATCACGACGGTAAACCCCAGCGTGAATGGCCACCACAACTCGGCCACTGAAATATCGAACGAAAAGCTGGTTACAGCCAGCCACCGCCCGCCCGACTCGTGTGGAATGGCCTTGCGAAGGCCGGCAAACAAATTGAGCAGGCCGCGCTGCGTGACCAGAACGCCTTTCGGTTGACCGGTAGAGCCTGACGTGTACATCAGGTAAGCAGCATGCGGCACGAAATCTGGCGGGAATGGTTTGAATTCCGATGGACCGGCGCACTCAGGCCCGTCGATCAGGCACTGATTTTCAGGCGCAATACTCACCACCGCAGCCAGTGCCTGAGTCGTCAGGACGAGCCGGGTTTGCGAGTCTTCCACCATATACCGGAGGCGCTCTTGCGGGTATTCCGGATCCAGCGGAAGGTAGGCGGCGCCAGCTTTGAAAACAGCCAGCATCGCTACGACGATGTCCACACCCCTGCCCACACAGACCCCGATGATGTCATCAGGCAACACCCCGCGCCGCTGAAGCTGGCCGGCGAGCCTGTTGGCGCGATGCTCCAGTTCGGCGTAGGTCAGGGCAACGCCCAGATGAACAACGGCTGGATGATCGGGCGTTTGCAGGGCTTGTTTCGAGATCAAGGCGCAAACGCTTCCGTGTGCGTCGTAAGGGGTGGCAGTGCTGTTAATTGCCCGCACCAGTGCAGCTTCAGCTTCTGGAATAAGCGGCGTCTGCTCAAGATTTTCTGCGCGCATGAAGCCAGCGATGAATGCCGAGAAATGTTCTGCAATCGTCTTGAGCATCGCGGCCGAGAACTCGGTGGCAGGCGCCACAAACCTTGGCGGTTGGCTCTCCGCGCAAAACATGAGTCTCATGCGGTCGGGCAGCGACTGGTCACATCGATTGATGCCGATCAGCGTGAAGGGGCCTAGCGTTTGGGCATGCAGACCCGACAGTGCCGCAGGATGACAGGAACCGTGGGGATCATTGGCATCAGCGCCGGCCTGCTGACATTCAGCCACCCTGAGCCGCATCTGCTCGGCCACTTCTGTCCAGTTTTGCTCTGCGCTAAAGGTCTGTGTCAGCGGAACCCAGCGAGATGACGATGCTTGATGCGCTTGGGTCTGCTCAGCCAGTTGCTGATCGGTATACAGCACGGTCACCGTTTTGCTCGAGGTCAGTGCAGACAACCAGGCACAAAAAAAACCGGCGATATCGACGGTGTCGAATCCCGATATTGCAATAGGCAGACTCACCGAAATCGTTGGTAGGTCGTGCGCAGTGTCGGCGACCTGAGCGCACGGATATGGCAATTCAACCGGCGGCACATCGCCAAAAATCCGCCGGAGCTGTTCGTCGGGATTGAGTGTCATGCGATGTGTCCGTATCGAACCCGTCGTTCTGTTATCGAATCGCGCCTGTGACCCAGCATCATCACGGCAGACCAGCCTGAAGGCATCCGTTGCGGGCATGGTGAAGCAATCCACACTTCGATGCTGTTCATGTGGGCTCGGCATTACATTTCATTGAGCAAAATGTGCTGGCTGCTATGGCAGCCCAGTGACATCCGTGAGCCGCATGATCTGTAGGACGGGACCATTGCTGCCCTGCGATTGCGGGCTCCACGGCATCGATTTCTCAAGGTCGCCGCTGATGAGCCTATAAATGCCTGACGAAAACTCGTGCGACGGTGGGCCTCGCATCTTGAAAAAGCCAAGGCCCTGCATTGCGGCACCGGCTACGCGTCAGCTTATGGTGATTATTTGTTCCACCGCGCGCCCTTGGGCGTCTGACACCTACTCAGCCAGTAAAGCGTCGCTTGCCATAGAAATAAAGTGAATTTTGAGCTTGCGTTGGGCGCGTGACATTAACGACTTCACCGTGCCAATTGGCAGACCCATGGAAATCGCAATTTCTGCTTGCGTGCACTCTTTGAAATAGGCGAGGCCCACAACGAGGCGCTCCTCGGATTTCAACAAGTCGATCGAGTCGCGAATTTTTCTTGCGTCCTGGGCGCGGCTGAGCCGATTGTCCGGCTCTTCACCAGCTTCGCAAGCAACGACACTGTCGCCCGCGTCGGTTTGCGGCCGGGCCCTTTCATATCGCAAGTGATCGAGAGCCCGGCTGCGGGCGATCATCGATAACCATGTGGTGGCTGCCCCGCGTGCTGCATCAAAGGAATGAAGCGAGCCCCAAGCCTGAAGGTAAACCTCTGCAAGCACATCTTCGGCTTGGCCATCTCTGACGAATCTTCGGATGCGAGACAGTAGCCAACTTGCAGAGGCGAGATATAGGCGTTCGAAAGCCGCCCCGTCGCCTTGGTTCGCTTGAGCGATGAGATGGCCGAGCAAAGCCTCAAACCGGAGCCACGATGCGTCGCATCTCTCTTCCTGGTTTGCATTGGCGACCATCCTCAACCCCTTTTAATGTCGTAAAAATGTAAACATGTGAGCACGACAGGCTTGTAGGACATGTTCGCGATTCCTGATGGACATGAAACCGCCTGCCGCCCGTCCTGGAGAACTTTCTCGGCGGACTCTTCTTTGTATGGATCGCGGATATACCGTGCGGTGAGGAACGCGATAGGTGAGTGTGTGCGCCAAGGCGACGTTATGATTAAAAAAATACTGCTCGCGCGTGCCCTCTTCATGCCTCTGACAAGGAAGACGTCGAGTTCCTCGCCCTCAAAGACCACATGCAACTAAAAAACTCCCTCGTTCTCTTTCCTCTGGCTGTGCTGTCCCCCTTGCTGCATGCCCAGACCGGCTCCCGATCACCCGAGATCGATGGCGGTGCCCTGGCGCCAGTGGTCGTCACCGGAAGTAGCTCGGTAGAGCGGCGCTGGCGAAGCAGCGCCACAGTGGACGTGGTCGATGGCCGGGAGCTGCGCGACGGCCAGTTGCAGATCAACCTCAGTGAAGGGTTGGCGCGCGTGCCGGGCCTGGTCATTCGCAACCGCGAAAACTACGCGCAGGATCTGCAGGTTTCGATCCGCGGTTACGGCGCACGCTCTACGTTTGGTGTGCGCGGGTTGCGCCTGTTCGTCGATGGCATTCCCGCCAGTGCGCCCGACGGCTCCGGCCAGGCGGCGAATTTTCCATTGGGCAGTGCCGACCGCATCGAGGTCGTGCGGGGCCCGTTCTCGGCGCTCTACGGCACGTCCAGCGGGGGCGCCATCCTGCTTTACACCGAAGACGGCGGCCGTCCAGGTGAAATTCGCACCGGCGTGGCGGCCGGAGCCAACGGTCTGTGGCGGTTCTCGACCCAGGTCACTGGCCAGACCGGCACGGCACAGGCGCCGGGCTGGTCTTACACACTCGACCTGGGCAAGTTCGCAACAGACGGGGCGCGACCCTTGTCGGAAGCGCATCGCAGCACCGCCAATGCCAAGCTGTCGCGTGCCCACGACGGCGGGCGCACCACCTTGCTTTTCAACCGCCAGAGCGCCTTCGCACTCGATCCGCAGGGACTGAACCGGGCGCAGTTCGATGCCGACCCCGGGCAGACGGCGCCGCAACCCATCCAGTTCAACACGCGCAAGTCAGTGTCACAAACCCAGGCCGGCCTCGCATGGGACCAGGCCCTGGGCAATGGGCACAAGCTCGAGCTCATGGGCTACATAGGTCAGCGACGCGTGGTCCAGTTCCAGTCGGTCCCGCCGGCTAACCAGATCGGGGTGGCTGGGAGTTCCGGCGGTGTGATCGATCTCGACCGCGATTACTGGGGCTTCAATGCGCGCTGGCGCTTGCAGCGCGAGTGGCAGCGCGGCAAGCTCGACATGAGCGCCGGTCTGGCAGGCGACCGCCAGACCGACCAGCGCCGTGGCTATGAGAACTTTGTCGGCACACCGCCCTCCCGCATGCTGGGTGTGGCCGGGGCTTTGCGACGCGACGAGTCCAACCGCGCAACCACGCTTGATCCGTACGCGCGTGCGTCATGGCAAAAAGAAGACTTGACGCTCGAAGGCGGCGTGCGCCGTGTCAGCGCTCGTTATGCCTCGTCCGACCTGTACCTGGTCAACGGCGACCAGAGCGGTGGCGTGAAGTTCAGCGGATACCTGCCGGTGGTGGGCGCCCGCGTACAGCTGATGCCTTCATTGCAGGCATTCGCCTCGGTCGGGCGCGGCCTGGAAACCCCCACGCTCAACGAAGCTGCCTACCGCAGTGGCGGTGCTGCCGGCTTGAACACCGACCTCAACGCCTCACGCAGCACAAGCGCCGAAATCGGCCTGCGCGGGCGCAGCGGCGCGGCCCTGTGGAACGCCACGCTTTTCGACATCCGCACCCGCGACGAAATCGTCTCGGCCGGAACCACGGACGGACGCGCTATTTTCACCAACGGCGGCAGCACAAAGCGCCGGGGTCTGGAGCTTTCGGGCTCATACGCCAGTGGTGAGGTCACGATGAGCACGGCCTACACCTTGCTGCGTGCGCGTTACGGAAGCGGCACCGCCAGCATTCCGGCTGGCAACAGCATGCCCGGCATTCCCGAACATCAGTTCTTCGGCCAGGTGGCGTGGGCACCGGCCTTCGCCTCCAGCATCGGGGGTGCGTTCACCCTGGAAGCGCGGCACACCGGGAGGGTCTTCGTCAACGACCTCAATAGCGATGCCGCTGCAGGTCACACCCTGTTCAGCGTGGGAGCGCGCTTCGAGCAGACTACCGGTGCATGGACCTGGCGTGAATTTGTCCGCGTCGACAATCTCACCGACAAGAGGCACGCAGGCTCGGTGATCGTCAACGACGGCAACGGCCGCTTCTTCGAGCCCGGGTTGGGCCGCGCGTTTTCGGCAGGGGTGGAGCTGTCGCGCCGCTTCTGAAGTCGGGAAGACCGCAGATCCGCACCGCCGTCGCAGCCAAACTATCCCCCGTTGCGCTTCACCTAACCGGGGGCAGCACAGGCAGCACCGGGCAGGCGGAACCTCAACCCGGTGTGTTCTGCCTGACTGATTGGTTACGGCTACTAGCGTTTACACCATGGCTGCTCCGACCTCGATCTGTAAAAGTGATGCGGGGCGAAGTCACACAGGTCATCGATATCTGTGCAGGTGGCGCCACCAGCGGAATTTTGTTGCATAACTAAATGATCGGAGAAACTTCATGAGAACGGTTGATTTTTTGAAAGCTGGCTTGGTT
>JBKJKT010000073.1:0-35251 GCA_046597415.1 Ramlibacter sp. | reverse complement strand
GTTCTGCTGTACGACAAGAAAATCAGCAACATTCGAGACCTGCTGCCGACGTTGGAGCAAGTTGCTAAAGCTGGCCGTCCACTCTTGATCATCGCTGAAGAAGTTGATGGCGAAGCTCTGGCAACGCTGGTGGTCAACACGCTGCGCGGCATTTTGAAAGTCGTCGCTGTCAAGGCTCCAGGCTTCGGCGATCGCCGCAAAGCCATGCTGGAAGACATCGCCTGCCTGACCGGCGGCAAGGTCATTGCTGAAGAAGTTGGCATGTCGCTTGAAAAAGCTACGCTGGCTGACCTCGGTTCTGCCAAGCGTATTGAAGTCGGCAAAGAAAACACCATCATCATCGACGGTGCTGGTGCAGCTGCTGACATCGAAGCCCGCGTCAAGCAAGTGCGTGTGCAAATCGAAGAAGCGACTTCTGACTACGACAAAGAAAAGCTGCAAGAGCGCGTGGCCAAGCTGGCCGGCGGTGTTGCCGTGATCAAGGTTGGCGCTGCCACCGAAGTCGAGATGAAGGAAAAGAAGGCCCGTGTCGAAGACGCACTGCACGCAACCCGCGCAGCCGTTGAAGAAGGCATCGTGGCTGGCGGCGGCGTCGCTTTCCTGCGTGCCAAGCAAGCTGTCGGCGAGATCAAGGGCGACAACGCCGACCAGGACGCCGGCATCAAGCTGGTGCTCAAGGCCATCGAGTCGCCACTGCGCGAAATCGTGTTCAACGCCGGTGGTGAAGCCTCGGTGGTGGTTGCAGCTGTGTTGGCCGGCAAGGGCAACTACGGCTTCAACGCTGCCAACGACACTTACGGCGACATGATCGAAATGGGTATCTTGGACCCGACCAAGGTGACGCGCACGGCTCTGCAAAATGCAGCCTCGGTCGCATCGCTGATGCTCACGACCGAAGCCATGATTGCCGAAGCACCGAAGGAAGAATCGGGCGCGGGCGGCATGCCTGGCGGCATGGGCGGTATGGGTGGCATGGGCGGTATGGACATGTAATCTCTTCACTCTCAAATCGCTGCTGCGATTTGAGAGTGGTTTGAACAGATCAAAAAGCCGGGCAGAGCCCGGCTTTTTTCATGGTGGATTTGTCTGCGCGTTGCTGGGACAAATCCTTGTGCCGCTAGCGGAGCGGCTTCGCTGCGCCTCAGCTTCGTGAAGCGTCGTCCGGCCAGCGGTCGCGACGGTTGACAACGCCATCGCCGTCCCGGTCCCGCGTTGTGCCGCGGTACTCGTTGCGGTAAGGGTAAGCTGGCACCAACCGCTCTGCCGCACGCGGCTGCGAGTAATAGCGGCGTCCATCCCAATACACCGTAGGCGGCGGCGTGAAGCCGCTGTTGCCGTAGTACGCGGCCGTGCCCGGCACCGGACCGTAATCCACCTGGTTGTTGTACGCCGAGCCGGCCTGGCCTTCGGCGCCCTGTGCGAATGCGGCGCCGCTCGCTACGAGCGTGACGGCGATCAGCGATGAAATGATGTGCTTGTTCATGGTGACTCCTTGGCGGACAAACAAATCCGCACGAAGTCATTGAACGCCGCTCCCGTTGTCCTGCGGTGTCAGTCGACCGCCCTTTTGTTGTCGGACAGTAACCAAACGTTGCGTCGTCGTCGGATGCTCAGGCTTTACTGCTGGCCGGGCGCCATCGGCGGTCCTGCCTCGACCGAGCCCTGCGGTTGGCCCCATTCATTGGCCGGTCCGCTGTCCTGCACGAAGAAATAAATCAGGATCAGCCAGCCCACGAACGGGATCAGGCCAAGCAGCAGGAACCAGCCGCTCTTGCCGATGTCGTGGAAGCGACGCGCTCCAACTGCGAGGGCGGGCAGGAGCATGGCGAGTGCGCCGATCCCATAAAGAACGTTGTGCACCATGCCCAGGATCGCCAGCACGACAAATTGAAATAGCGCGAACCACCAGAATTCGGGCCGCGCCGCGCGACCCTTGAAATCAGCGTACTTATTGAAGCAGGTCGTGACTGCCAGTTTGATCTCGTCCATGTTCTCTCCTCATCTGTCGGGAACAGTCCCGCGGCGATGATAGGCCCAACCCTCGCGAGAAGATAGCCAGAAGATGCAGGAAAATCGCGAGAACCGCGCCGAAACCCGATTCAGTGACCGGACAGCCTGCGCACCAGCGCAGCGGAAGACGCATCCAGCCCCGCAACATCACCGCTCGCCAGCCGCGCCGCCACGTCTTTGGCCAACACCTTTCCCAGCTCAACACCCCACTGGTCGAAGCTGTTGATGCCCCAGATCGAACCGCTCACGAACACGCGGTGCTCATAAAGCGCCAGGAGCGCACCAAGACTCGCGGGGTCCAGCCGCTCAAGCACAAAAAAGGTGCTCGGGCGATTGCCGGGAAAGTCGCGATGGCCGCCGGCATCGGGCTGACCCTGCATCAACGCCTGCGCTTGCGCAATGGCATTGGCCAGCAATTGCGAGTGATGATCGCCCACTTGGTGTGCCGGCTCCTTCACCGCGATGAATTCCACCGGAGTCACCTGGGTGCCCTGGTGCAGCATTTGAAAGTACGCGTGCTGCCCGTTGGTGCCGGGCTCGCCCCACAACACGGGCGAGGTCTCGACGCCCAGGGCGCGGCCCTGAGCGTCCACGCGCTTGCCATTGCTCTCCATCTCGAGTTGCTGCAGATACGCGGGGAGCCGCTTCAGGTGACTGTGATACGGCGCAATGCTGCGGCTCGCAAAGCCATGGAAGTTTCGATACCAGACGTCGAGCAGACCCAGTCGCATCGGTAGATTGGCTTCCAGGGGCGCGGTCTGAAAATGACGGTCCATTTCGTGCGCACCAGCCAATAGCGAACGGAACCCCTGCTCGCCGATCGCAATTGCAATCGGCAAGCCGATCGCAGACCACAGCGAATAGCGCCCGCCCACCCAGTCACGAAACCCGAATGTCGTGGTGATGCCGAACTCGCGCGCGGCGGCGACGTTGGTGGTGAGCGCGGCGAAGTGCCTTGCAATATCGCGACCGCCCTGCGCAGCGAACCACGCTTTCGCCGAGCGCGCATTGGTCATCGTCTCGATGGTCGTGAACGTTTTAGAGGCAACAAGAAACAGAGTGCTTTCGGGGCGGACAGTCCTGAGTACGCCATCGATCTCATGTCCATCGACATTCGAGACAAAGTGAAATCGCTTGCCCGCAATGGCGAATGATTCCAGCGCGGCCACGACCATCTGTGGCCCGAGGTCCGAGCCGCCAATGCCGATGTTCACGATGTCGGTGATCGACGTATCGCTTCGCACTTGCGATGCAAAGCCAAGCATCGCGTCCAGCGTCTCATGAACTTCGGCGAGATCTGCATCGCTGGTCGCCCCTTTGGGTGTTCGCAGCAACCAGTGTTTGACGGCGCGATCTTCCGTGTTGTTGATGGCCTCGCCAGCAAACATCGCATCGCGATGACGCTCGACAGCGCACTCGCGCGCAAGTTGCGTCAGCAATGTCTGCGCGCGCGAGTCGATCAGGTTCTTGCTGAGGTCTGCAAACACGTGAGGCGCCTGCTGGCTGAAGGCCCCGACACGGCCTGCATCTGTGTCGAATGCCACACGCAAGTCGAAGCTGCGAGCGTCTTCGCCCCACAGGTGTTGCAAGCCCCTCCATGCTGGCGTTTCGTCACAACGCGGTCGATCCAGTGTCCACGTCATGTCAGCGACCCTCGCGTTGATTTCATGCGCGCATTATTGACCGCGAGCGGCGCGCCGTGGGGTCCGGTACCGACGCGAACCCGTGTGGCAAGCTCACGGCATCAACGATGAGCTGGAACCAAGTTACAGTGGCCCGGCACTCTCACCGCAGACCATGAGCTTTGACCTCGTTCTCTTTGGCGGCACGGGCGATCTCGCCTGGCGCAAACTGATGCCCGCATTGTTCCAGGCCTTCCGGCATGGCACGCTACCTGTTGGCGGCCGCATCATCGGAGTTGCGCGCGATGACCTGAGCGACCTGAAGTATCAGGAGTTGATTCGCTCGCGCTTCGCCGATGTCGAACTGTCCAAACGACCGAGCCCCGAAGAGTTCGATCGCTTCGCCTCGATGCTGCAGTTTCTTCGGGTCGATCTCTCGCGTCCGGACGACTACCAACGCCTGGCCGCCAAACTGCGTGAGCGCAGTGCAGAAACGGTGGTGATGTACCTGGCAACCGCGCCATCGCTGTTCACAACCGTGTGCGAACAGCTTGCGGCCTCGGGCCTCAACACGCCCGAAACGCGCATCGTGCTGGAAAAGCCGCTGGGGCATGACCTTGCATCCAATCGCGCGATCAACGAGGCCGTGCGCCGCGCGTTTGTAGAGAAGCAGATATTCCGAATCGATCACTACCTGGGCAAGCCGTCCGTCCAGAATCTGTTCGCACTGCGCTTCGGAAATGCGTTGTTCGAGCCTCTCTGGCGGCGCGAGAACATTGCCAACATCCAGATCACCATCGCTGAAGATCTCGGCGTGGAAAAGCGCGGCGCGTTCTACGACCAGACCGGCGCTTTGCGCGACATGGTTCAAAACCATGCATTGCAACTTGTGTGCGCACTTGCGATGGAACCGCCAATCAACGCGCATGCCGACGCGATACGCGATGAGAAACTCAAGGTGCTGCGTTCACTGAAAGCCTGGACGCCGCAGACGCTCGCACAACACGTCGTTCGTGGGCAGTATGTGGCCGGCAAGGTTGAAGGCGAAGACGTGCGGGCTTATCGTGATGAACCCGGCGTCAACCCGCAAAGCACGACGGAGACATTCGTGGCATTGCGAGCGGAAATCGCGAATTGGCGATGGGCCGGGGTGCCGTTCTACATCCGCACCGGCAAGCGGCTCGCGGGGCGCGATGCGCGCATCGTGGTGAGTTTTCATCCGGCTCCGCACGCGATCTATCGTTCGCCATCGGGCGAGGCCAACCGCCTGGTCATTCACCTGCAACCCAAGGACGGGCTGGAGTTGCATTTGCTCGCGCAGGGGCAGGAGCAGCGACAGGCCAGCAAGGGCGTTGTGCCGTCGCTCGCGCCGGTGCATCTTGATCTTGATTTCGACAAGCGCTTCGGATCTGAGCGCGTGGGTGCCTATGAGCGATTGCTGCTGGATGTGATCGATGGCCGCCTGAACCTGTTCGTGCGCAGCGATGAACAGGAAGAGGCCTGGCGCTGGGTCGAGCCGATTCTGGAGCACTGGCGCAACGACACTGCAGGGCCGCGTGCTTATGCGGCTGGGACATGGGGGCCGAGCGCGGCGAGTGCACTGATTGCCCGGGATAACTTCTGCTGGAATGAAGAGTGCTGACCGGGCGGTGAACGCCGATTCAGTCCTCGAAATCTTCAGGGTCGTCTTGCGGCACGATCACAACGCAGTTTCGTCCCTCGTAGGTGACGCCGCCGTGAAATACGTCACCCCAGCCTTCAGCTCTTCGTAGATCTGGTAATCCGTCGCCGCCATTCCCAACGCTGAATAAGTCTGCTGCGCGATGACGTTGTCTTTCTCGACATACAACCGAAACCCGCATACCGCCGAATCAGCCTTCGCCAGGTCCCGCACGTAGTCGTAGAGTCGCCGGTACACGCCTTGCCGACGCCAATCCGCCACGACATACACGCTCTGGATCCACCAGAAGATGCCGTTGCGCCAGTCGCTCCACTCGTTGGTAATCATCAGTCCTGCGACGACTTTGCCCCGATCGTCCTGCGCGACGATGTAGAAACCCATTGCCGGGTTTTCGATCAGGCGGCGCACCCCGGCACCGATCACCTCGGGAATCAACACCTTGTGCTCTGTCTCCAGCGCCATCGCCGCGTTGAACGAAGCGATGGTGGCCGCATCGCGCAACTCGCCCTTGCGCAGGGTGAGCGATGCGGCGTCGGGCGTGGTCAGATACGTCCTTCTTCCACGCCGTGGCAAGCAATGCGAATGCCTTCGATCTCCAGCAACGCTGGACGCTCGACGCGGCAACGCTCGTTGGCATGAGGGCAACGCGGATTGAAGGCGCAACCCGTCGGAGGATTCAGGGGGTTGGGCACTTCCCCGGATACCGGTGTGCGCTGACGGCCCGTGTCGTGCATCTTGGGAATTGCATCCAGCAGCATCTTCGTGTACGGATGACGCGGGCTGGCGAACAGCTGATGCTTGCCCGCCAGTTCGACAAGTCGCCCGAGGTACATCACGCCGACCTGGTCGCTCACGTGGCGCACCACCGCCAGGTTGTGCGAGATGAAAAGGTACGTGAGGCCGCGCTGCCGCTGCAGGTCTTTCATGATGTTGAGGACCTGCGCCTGCACGCTCACATCGAGCGCCGACGTGGGCTCATCGCAAACGAGAAACTCGGGTTCAGTCGCCAGCGCGCGCGCAATCGAGATGCGCTGCCTTTGGCCGCCGGAGAACTGGTGCGGGTACTTCACCATGTCCAGCGGCGAGAGACCGACCGACTTCAACAACTCACCGACTCGGTCCTTGAGTTCGGCCTCGTTGGTGATGATGTTGTGTTCCTTCAGCGGCTCACCGACGATGTCCTCCACGATCCAGCGCGGGTTCAGGCTCGCGTAGGGATCCTGGAAGATCATCTGGATGCGCCTGCGCAGCTGCCGGCCTTCCGGTGTCTTGAATGCAGCGTGCGCGTCCTGGTTGTCGAATGTGAAGCCGCCGCGTGTGGGCTCGTACAGGCCGACAAGCAAGCGAGCGACCGTACTCTTGCCGCAACCTGATTCACCGACCAGCGCGAGAGTTTGGCCCCTCTGAATTTCGAAGCTGACACCGTCGACGGCGCGTAGCAGTTGTCGCGGCTTGCGCTCGATCACGCGATTGAGCCAGGGGGCCGAGACGTCGAAGGTCTTGGCGAGATCAATCGCCTGGACCAGCGGCGCTGTCGTCACTTGCGCGGCGCTCATGCGGTCACCCCAGAGCTGTCTTGCCGAACCACCGTACCGTGCGCATCGTGCAGCCAGCAGGCCGCACGCGTCGCGCCGGCTTCGAGCAAATCCGGCCGTTCGACCGTGCAGCGGTCGAACACGCGCGGGCAGCGAGGGTTGTACGCGCAGCCTTGGGGAATGGCAGTCAGGCGTGGCATCGACCCATCGATCTGGTTGAGGCGCTCGCGGTCAAGGGTGATGTCGGGGATCGCGGCCATCAAGCCGGATGTGTACGGATGCGCGGGCTGGTTGATCACAGCGTGCACCGGTCCGATTTCTGCAATGCGACCCGCGTACATCACAGCCACGCGATCGCAGGTTTCGGCGATCACACCCATGTCGTGGGTAATGAGCATCACGGCTGCGCCGCGATCTTTGCAGATGCGCTTGAGCAGCTGGATGATCTGCGCCTGGATCGACACATCAAGAGCAGTCGTCGGCTCATCGGCGACGATCAGCTTGGGCTCGGCAGCGAGTGCCAGCGCAATCACGACGCGCTGTCGCATGCCGCCAGAGAACTGGTGCGGGTAGTGATCGAT
The DNA here is from genome assembly GCA_046597415.1 of Ramlibacter sp. Classification (GTDB taxonomy): domain Bacteria; phylum Pseudomonadota; class Gammaproteobacteria; order Burkholderiales; family Burkholderiaceae_C; genus Ramlibacter. Next base: position 27,822 of record JBKJKT010000073.1, on the reverse strand, counting down.
TCGCTCGGCGGCGGCCGGGATGCCGGTGTCCTCCAGCAAGCTGATCGCGCGCCGCTTGGCCTCTGCATCATTGACCGGCAGGTGCGCCTGTATCGTTTCAGTAAGCTGGCGTCCGATGGTATAGAGCGGGTTGAGCGAGGTCAGCGGGTCCTGGAAGATCGCGCCGATCTTGCGACCGCGAATGTGGCGCATCTGGTCGAACGTCATGTTGTCGATGCGCTGGCCTTCGAGCACTACCTGTCCGGACGCGATACGGCCCGGCGGCTCCAGCAGGCCGATGATGGCCGCGCCGGTCAGCGACTTGCCTGCGCCGGATTCGCCCACCACGCCGAGGATTTCGCCGGGTGCGATTTCAAAGGAGATGTCGTCGATGGCACGCAACGTGCCGCGCCGGCCGGGAAATTCGACGACCAGGTTTTGTACTTGCAGGAGACTCATTGTTCGTGTGCTCTCAACGCAGTCTCGGATTGAGCGCGTCACGCAGCCAGTCGCCCAGCAGGTTCACCGACAGCGCGATCAGGATCAGCATGACGCCGGGGAAGATAGTGATCCACCACTCGCCCGAGAAAAGGTAATCGTTGCCCACGCGGATCAGGGTGCCAAGCGATGGCGAAGTAGGTGGCACACCAACGCCGAGGAACGACAGCGTTGCTTCGGTGATGATGGCCGAGGCCACGTGAATGGTGGCTAGCACCAGGACCGGACCCGTCACATTCGGCAGGACGTGCCGCACCATGATTCGAAGTGGCGCGACGCCGGTCACTCTGGCGGCCTGCACGTATTCCTTGTTGCGTTCGACCATTGTCGATCCCCGTACGGTACGCGCGTACTGCACCCAGCCCGTGAGCGTGATAGAAACGATCAGCACGCCGAAGGCAAGCCCCTCGTGCGCATTGGGGAACATGGCTCGACCAACACCTGCGATCAGCAGAGCGACAAGGATGGAGGGAAACGACAGCATCACGTCGCACAGCCGCATCAGGAAGGTGTCGATCCATCCCCCGCGAAAACCGGCGAGCAGTCCAAGCGATACGCCAATCAGCATCGACAAGACGACCGACGCAACTCCGACGATGAGCGAAATTCGAGCGCCGTAGATCAGCGCCGACAGGATGTCACGGCCCTGGTCATCGGTGCCCAGCAAATACTTGCGCGACCCGAGCTCCTCCCATGCCGGCGGAAGCCGCGCATCGGAGAGCACGAGGGTCGTGAGGTCGAAGGGGTTGTGCGGTGCTACCCAGGCTGCGAAGACCGAGCAGAAGATGCACACAAACGCGATTGTGCCTGCCAGCATCGCAACAGGTGAGTTGCGAAAGCTGTAGCCGACATCGCTGTCGTACCAGCGGGCAAGTATCTGTTTCACTTCTTGACGGTGATCCACTTGAACGGCATGGAGTTGTCGGCCAACTGCACCAGATCGATCTTCTTGCTCACGCCCCAGGCCAGCGACTGCTGGTGCAGCGGAATGTGTCCGATGTCGTCGCTGTGGATCTTGGATGCATTGCGAATCAACGCGGTCCGCTTGGCCTTGTCGGTCTCACCCTGCATCGCGAGCGTCAGCTTGTCGAGCTCGGGGTTGCAGTACGCGCCCAGGTTGAACTGGCCGGTGCCCTTGTCGTCAATGCAGCGGGTCAGCGAGTTAAACGCGTTGTGCGCGTCGTAGGTAGTGGGCGTCCAGCCGAGCAAGTAGAAGCTCGTGTCTCGGCGTAGGACCTTCGGGAAGTAGGTGCCCTTGGTTTCCGCGGCAAGGTTGATCTTCACGCCGATGCGCGAGAGGTTCGCGGCCACGGCCTGGCAGATTCGCGCGTCGTTGACGTAGCGGTCGTTCGGGCAGTTCATCGTCACTTCAAAGCCTTGCGGATAGCCTGCATCGGCCAGTAATTTCTTGGCGCCTTCGGGATCGTATGGCAGGCGCTTGTTCTGGTCATCGGCAAAGCCGTTGATGCCAGAGCCGAACATGAGAGCGGTCGGCTTGGACGCGCCGCGCATGACCGTCTTCTGAATCGATTCGATATCGATGCCCTGGTAGATGGCCTGGCGAACGCGCTTGTCCTTGAACGGGTTTTTGCCTTTGATGTTTGAGTAGAGCAGTTCGTTGCGGGCCTGGTCCATACCCAGGAAGATGGTGCGCAGCTCAGGGCCGACGATGACTCTTGCGCCGGCAGAAGCGTTGATGCGCTCGACGTCTTGCAGCGGCACCGGCTCCATCACATCGACTTCGCCGGTCAGAAGCGCCGCAACACGCGTTGCGTCATTGCCGATTGGCGTGAAGATGACATCCTGCACATTGCCTTCGATCTTGCCCCAGTAGTTGCCGTTGCGAGTGAACGTGCTGCGAACATTGGGCTGGCGTTCCCGCAGGCGGTAAGGGCCGGTGCCATTGGCGCGGAACGACGCTGCATTCTCGATGCCCTTTCTGCGGTCAACAGGACGCGCAGCCTGATTCTCTTCGCACCAGGCCTTGCTCATCATGTAGGTGGTGGAGAGCTGGTCCGGCAGGATCGGGAACGGTGCCTTGGTTTCGACATCGACAACGAATTCGCTGACCTGGCGCACCTCCTTGATTTCGCCGACCACGCCCTTGAAGTCGCCGCCTTCATCGGCCGCGCGTCTGAGTGAGAACACGACGTCTTCAGCGGTGAAGGGCTTGCCGTCATGGAACTTCACGCCCTTGCGCAGTTCGAAGCGCCACACCGTCGGCGATATGGCCTTCCAGGATGTTGCGAGTGCAGGCGTGAGCAATAGATCCTTGCCACGTCCGACGAGTGGCTCATAGACATTGCCGGTCACCGACAGCTGCAGCGATTCGTTGAGCGAGTGCGGGTCCATCGAAAGCGAGTCGCCCTGATTGGCGATGCGCACGGTCTGTGCCTGCGCGCCTGCGGCGAGCAAGGCAAGGGTCGTTGCCGCAGCAATTGCAGTGAGGTGGGTCTTGAATTTCATCGATAGCTCCTTGATGCGATGAGGGAAGGTTTACGAGTGCTAACTGGCGCCAATTGGCAGCGATTGCTCGACCAGGGTGGCATGAAGCGCCGAGCCCAGCGGAAGGATGTCGTCATTGAAATCGTATCGGGCGTTGTGCAGCATGCAGCTGCCCTCGCCACCCTGTCCGATGCGCAGGTAGGCGCCGGGCTTGACCTGCAGCATGAATGAAAAGTCTTCAGCGCCCATGCTGGGCTCCATGTCGCGCACCACGTGTTCGGCGCCGACCAGGGCCTGCGCGACATCCGCCGCAAACATCGCTTCGCGCGCGGAGTTGATCGTCGCCGGATAGACGCGCTCATAGTTCACAGACGCCGTCGCACCGAACCCGAGGGCGACGGCGCTGCACAACTCATTGAGGCGTCGCTCGATCAGCGCCTGAACGTCCGGATTGAATGTTCGAATGGTGCCAACGATGCGAGCCTTGCCCGGGATGACGCTCATCGCATGCAGGTCGCCTGCTTCGATCGCGCACAAGCTGATGACGGCGCCATCGATGGGGCGCACATTGCGCGAGACAATGCTCTGGGCTGCAGTAATGATGTGCGCGGCAACGAGGACCGGATCGATCGCCAGGTAGGGATGTGCGCCATGGCCCCCCTTGCCGGCGATCTCGATCGTCACCTTGTCGGCGGACGCCATCATCGGGCCATCGTTGGTGCCGATGTAGCCGGGGTTCATGCCGGGCCAGTTGTGCATCGCATAGACCGACTGCACCGGAAAGCGGTCGAAGAGGCCGTCTTCGATCATCGCCTTCGCGCCCGCAAAACCTTCTTCACCCGGCTGGAAGATCAACACCGCGGTGCCGTCGAAATTGCGCGTCTCGGCAAGATAGCGCGCGGCGCCGACCAGCATCGCGACGTGGCCGTCATGGCCGCAGCCGTGCATCATTCCGCTTCTGGACGACTTCCAGGGCACGTCCTTCTGGTCGGTCATGGTGAGTGCGTCCATGTCGGCGCGCACGCCAACCATCGCCCCGCAACTGTCGGTGCGGCCCTTGATGATCCCGACCACGCCTGTTTTGCCGATGCCCGCATGAACCTCATCCACGCCGCACAATCTGAGCGATTCCTGTACGCGCCGCGACGTGTACACCTCTTCGAATCCCAGTTCAGGGTGTGCATGCAGGTCGCGGCGCAACGCCGTCAGCTCCGGATGGAACTGCGAGATGTGCGCGAACGGGCGACCGTTGGCGTGCAGCCGATGAGGCATGACGGGAGCCAGCATCAATGTCCTCCGGACTTGCCCACGCGCAGCCGCGGGTCAACCGCAAAATAGAGCAGGTCGACCACCAGGTTGATCACGACAAAAATCAGCGCAATCAGGCACAGATACGCAGCCATCACCGGAATGTCAGCGAAGGTCACAGCCTGAATGAAGAGCAGGCCCATGCCGGGCCACTGGAAGACGGTTTCAGTGATGATGGCGAAGGCGATCAGGCCGCCGAGTTGAAGACCTGTAATGGTCATCACGGGCACCAGCGTGTTTTTCAGTGCGTGGCCGAAGTGAATTGCGCGGTTGGATAAGCCCCTTGCCCGTGCGAACTTGATGTAGTCGGTGCGTAGCACTTCCAGCATTTCGGCGCGTACCAGTCGCATGATGAGCGTGAGCTGGAAGATTGCCAGCGTCACTGCCGGCAGCACGATGTGATGCCAGCCCTTGGCCTTGAGCAGACCGGTCGTCCACCAGCCAATTTGCACCGTTTCGCCCCGGCCGAAGCTCGGGAACCAGCCCAGGGTTACCGCGAAAACCAGGATCAGCAAAATACCGATCAGGAACGTCGGAAGCGAAACGCCGATCAGCGACAGCGTCATGAAGACCTGGCTGAGGAACGTGCCGCGGCGCAGCGCAGCATACACACCCATCGGAATGCCAATCACCAACGCCATCAGCGCAGCGATCATGGCGAGCTCCAGCGTGGCGGGGAATCGCTCGGCAATCAGGCGTGACACTTTGGCGCCCTGCCGCAAGCTCAGGCCGAACTCGCCCTGCGCAGCATTGAGCAGGAAGTGCCAGAACTGCACGAAGAACGGCTTGTCCAGGCCGAGGTCGGCACGCAGTTCGCGAATTTGCTGGGGCGTCGCGTCCTGACCCAGCAGGAAAACCACGGGGTCGCCTACATACTGGAAAAGGAGAAACGCAATGAACGCTACCGCGACCATGACGATCACGGCCTGGATCAGGCGGCGCAGGATAAAGGCGAACATTCAGGAGAAGAACAAGACTAAGAGCGCTGTACATCAGCGATCGACGATGCTAGCAGAGCAAACGGCGGATCTTTCTTGGGGATTTCCTTCAGGCTTAAACAAATGTGGGCGGCTCCAGCCGCCCACACATTGGCGTCAAGTGCGCCAGCTGATCAATTCACCTTGATCAGACGCCAATCGAGCCGGTTGTCGGCCCGGTGCGTGACTTCAACGCTCTTTTTCATCGCCCACGGGATGATCTGGTTGTGCAGCGGGATGTGCGACACGGTGTCATTGGACAGTTGCAGGCCCTCCGTCAGGAAGCGGTTGCGCACCGGCAGGTCGGTTTCGACCTTGATGCGGTCGACCACGACATCCATGCGGTCGTTCTTGTAGCGGCCGACGTTGTAATTGCCGTCACCGCCCGTGCCGACGCTACGCGTGAGCGATTGCAGGCTGTAGAGAGCGTCGAACGTTGGAACGCCCCAACCGAGCATGTAGATGCTGGCTTCGTAACGCTGGATCATCGGGAAATAGGTCACCAGCGGAAGCGTGCGAAGCTTGGCCCTGACGCCGATCTTGGACCACATTGCGGTGACGGCCTGGCAGATCTCCTCGTCGTTGATGTAGCGGTTGTTGGGGCATGCGAAATCGACTTCGAAGCCTTGCGGATAACCCGCTTCGGCAAGCAATTTCCTGGATGCTTCTGGGTCGAACGGCAGGCGTCTGTGGACCGCTTCCGTCCATCCCGCCACCTGCGGCGCCACCAGGGTGCCGGTGGGCTGCGACAGGCCGCGCATCACGACCTTGTTGAGGTTGTCGCTGTCGATTGCCTGGTAGAGCGCGCGGCGCACCCTCACATCCTTCAGCGGATTCTTGCCTTTGACGTTGGAGCCGGGAAGCTCGTCGCGGAATTGATCCATGCCGAAGAAGATAGTCCGATTCTCGACACCGTCCATCACCTTGAGCGTCGGGCTCGCGCGCAGCCTTGCGAGATCCTGCGGGCTCGGGTCGAGCACAAAATCCACCTCACCCGACAGCAGGGCTGCGATGCGCGTTGCTTCCGACTTGATGGGGGTGTAGATGATCTCCGTCACGTTGCTGGCGTTGGTTCCCCAGTAGTTCGGGTTCCTGACCAGCACCAGTTTCTGGTCGGGCTGCCATTCCTTGACCATGTACTGGCCCGTGCCCATGGCATTGCGATGCGAGAAGGTTTCGTCCTTGGTCCTGATGTCCTTCGGATCGACCGACCTGTTCTTCTCGGCCCAGGCCTTGCTCATGATCCGCAGCTCGGTCAGTTGGCTGATCAGCACCGGGTTGGGGCTCTTCATCATGAAGTCCACCGTGTTGTCGTTGACCTTGACGACACGGTCAATTCCCTGCGTGTACACCGTGTAGTTCGAGGTCTTGGACATTGCACGATTGATCGAATAGATCACGTCCTCGGCAGTCAGCGGCGAGCCATCGCTGAACTTCACACCGGTGCGCAGCGTGAAGCGAATCTGGCTTGGGCTCACTTCCCGCCAGGCGGTCGCGAGCTGCGGTTCCGGTTTGAAAGTCTGGCTGTTGTAATAAACGAGCGAGTCGTAGATGGCGGCGTGAACGCCGTTACCCAACGCGTTGTTCTGGGAATGAATATCGAGCGTGGGAATGTCGCTTGCGCTGGACCATTTGAACGGCTTGGCGTGGACAGCCGGCGCGGCCAGGACGGCAAAAGCCGCCATGGCGAGCAGTGCGTGCTTGAGTTTCATGGAACCCTCTGTGGAAATTTGAAGAACGCCGACTATGCACAGCAGCGCTGAGCGAGTCAAAAGGGGTTTCCCGGAAACCCTTACTGAATAGCGTGCCGTCCGAGCCGCACGGGGCCATACCAGGCTTGCGCCGTGCTGCGCGTGTTGTCGGTGTCGGTCATGATTCCGATGCCGACAAGGGCTCCGGGAGATTCGCCAAAAGCGCGGCGGAAATCAGCTTCGATGTCCCTCTCGTAGTCGAGCCATTTACCGAGCTTGACTGACCCTGATTCGACGACAATTTTGCGAATCCGGTCGGTACGCGGACTCGAAATCACCGTGCCTGGCTCACGCTTGTTGCACCACACGTACATCAGGGTTGCGTAAGGCATTTCCTCGCCGGTAAGCGTATGGGAAAGTTCGGAAAGCAGTGCATTGCGCTGGGAAAATCGAGACCTGTCTCCGTCAAAAGCCAGAACGATGCGAACGGGGGAGTCGTCAGCGTCGCGCAGGAGCATATCCGCACCTGCAATCAGCTCCGGCACCTGCCACGAAAAGCGAACACTACCCAGGTCGGCGGGTTCGATGCGCACGGTCTTGCGCATCATGCTCACCGAGGACTTTGCGGTGACGGCCACTGCTTCGCGACCATCTTTTCGCGCGTAGCCAAACCTGCTGGCCGTCTTGCCCGGGAATGTAAGGTGCTTCCATGTGTCGCCTGTAGCGGGCTTCAGAGGCGCGGGCGAATTGGAGGAAGCCCGAGCCCATGGACTTCCATCGATTCCCTGGACGTCAGCCTCCGTTAGGCCTGTAGCGCAACTTGCGAGTACGCAGCAGGCCATCCCCGCAAACAGGCGAGAGCCCAAACCCAACTTCATGGCGACTTCAACTCCAGCATTTCCTGCGAGGTTAACGCGGTAAGGCATTGTGCCGATAGAGCAAATTCAAAAAAGCCGCCCAAAGGCGGCTTTTCAAGTTTCTTCTGTTTATCCAGACTGGCCACTTGCATCAAGCAGGGCCAGACAGTTATCAGAAAGCGTGACGGATACCGAAGTCGTAGCCGCTGGACGAACCGTTGACCGAAGTCACCGAGCCATTCAGAGCAGCTGCCGCGCCGCCGCTGTTCTTCACACGGGCGTACGTGGTGTACAGAGCCGTGCGCTTGGACAGGTTGTGGACGTAGCCCAGAGCGAGCTTGCGGCTTTGCGGGCTGCCAGCTGCATCGGTGCGATAACGCGAGTAAGCAGCGCGGATTTCGCCAGCGCCGACAGGGAACAGACCACCCAACAGCCAGCCGCGGCCGTCAAGCGCGCCGTTCTGGTCGCGGGAGATGTGTGCCATGACCTTGCCAACGCCGAAGTCGTACTGAGCGCCGATGTTGTTCTGACGAACGTCGCCAGCAGCGTAGTCAGTGCGGCTCAGAGCGATAGCAACGTTCAGCGGGCCAGCAGCGTAACCGAGGCGAACACCGGTGCCGGTGCCGTCGCCAGAGGTGACTGCGCCGCTGTTGTTCTCACCACGGTAGTGCTGCAGCTGGCCGTAGAAGCCACCGAGCTTGCCTGGCAGGAAATATCCAATGCTGTTCGATGCGCGAACGGCGGTCACGCCGGTGATGATCGAGTTCAGGGTCTGGGTGGTGCCAGCGCCGTTCGTGCCGAATGGATCGAACACGGTCAGGTTCCAGAATTGTGGGCTGTAGTCACGGCCCAGACGCAGTTCACCCCAGCCACCAGCAAGGCTGACCGTGGAACGGCGAGCGAACGTGAGGCCTTGGCCACCAGCAGCGGCAGCAGCTGCGCCGGAAGCCTGGTTGTTGGTGTTCGTGCCGAGACCTGCGCCGTTGTCGTTCTGCACCCCGGCTTCCAGCCAGAAGGACGCGGACATACCGCCACCGAGGTCTTCCGTGCCACGGAAACCCAGGCGCGAGCTGTTGTAGCCCGAGTGTGTCACCTGGGTTTTGTTCGACACGGCGCCACGGCCGAAAGCCAGCGTGGCGTCAACGACACCGAAGAGTGTCACGGACGATTGGGCAGAAGCCGAACCGGCGGCAGCCAGCACAGCCAGAGCAATCAGGGACTTTTTCATTTGCAAGTTTCTCCAAGGTTAAACAGAGGGCTCCGGTGAAGGGGGTCACGAAATGCAGGCACTTATGTGCTCCCGCCGGATCCCCGGGCCAACCTCCTTTTGGAAGGTTGTCGTTATTGCACCAGACCGGCCTTTCTTGCGCAAAGTATTTAGGGTTCGCAACGCCGTTTCGTTGCACGTGGACAACACAAGCCGCGCGGCTAGTGGACCGCACGCAACACCTAAAAAAAGTTGGGGCAAGGAAGCAGACCTTCCCCTTTTTGTGGGCTTCCGGCCGAAACCGGCCTACTCACCCGAGCCAGCCGGAGCGAGCTTAAACTGCGGCGATGGACTCCCTTATCGGCGCGGCAGACAGCGCGTTGCGAACCCTGTTTGCCAAACCACGCGCACTGCGCTCATGCCCGCTGGTTGCGGCGGATGAGACCCAACTCAGCAGCCGGGAGCGGCGCCTTTCCGGCGCGCTCATGCGAGTCAATCACGTTGGCGAGGTCTGCGCGCAGGCTCTCTACACGGCGCAGGCGTTGTCCACGTCCGATCCGGTCTTGAAAAAGCAGCTCGAAACGGCCGCCCAGGAAGAAACTGACCATCTGGCCTGGACTGCGGAGCGGCTGGAAGAACTCGGCGACCGACCCTCGCTGCTGAACCCGCTTTGGTATGCAGGGGCCTTCACGTTGGGTTTGGTTGCAGGGCGACTGGGCGACCGCCGCAGCCTTGGGTTTGTCGTTGAAACCGAGCGGCAGGTTGAGCGCCACCTGCAAGGCCACCTGGAGCGTCTTCCCGCAGCCGATCACGCCTCTCGCGCAATCGTCGCGCAGATGAAAGACGATGAAGCTGCCCATGCGCAACAGGCCCTGGCTGCTGGCGCAATCGAGTTGCCGCAACCTGCGAAGGCCCTGATGGGCGCGGCCGCACGGGTCATGACCACCACTGCGCATTTCATCTGAAGCCCACGCTTCGTCGTTCGCCCCGATTGAATCAGGACTCGTGCACCTCGAAGCTGGTTGTCACTTTGGCAGTGTGTGCAAGCATCGCAGTAGCCGAGCAGTATTTGTGGTGACTCAGTTCGACCGCACGTGCCACAGCGTCTGCCGCTATCGCCTTGCCCGTCACCGTGAAGTGCATGTGGATCTTCGTGAACACCTTGGGATCGACTGCCGCGCGCTCTGACGTGAGCTTGACAGTGCAGCCCCGCACATCGTGCCGGCCACGCTTGAGGATCAGCACGACGTCATAGGCAGTGCATGCGCCCGTGCCGGCAAGAACTGTCTCCATCGGCCGGGCGGCGAGGTTTTGTCCACCGTTTTCCGGCCGCGCCGCATCCGGCGCACCATCCATGAGCAATACGTGCCCGCTTCCGGTCTCGGCAAGAAATCCCATGCCCGATTTCGCACCTGTCGCACCAGTCCAGCTCACTGTGCAATCCATCTTTTTGTTCCTGTCGCTTGAATGAAACGGCGGGTGCTGCATCGCAGCAATCCCGGGCTATACTGGTTTCGCAGCATAACGATTTTGTTGTGCCACCGTTGCGGCTGCACTTGTGCTTATTGCCGCAACTTTGCAAGTTGTCTCCTCCACCTCCCCTGGTGGATTAGCCCCCGGGTACGCAAGTACCGGGGGCTTTTTTCTGGTCGGTCCACGCGCACCGTATCATCTTCGCCTCCATGAAGAAGCACCTCACCCCGGCCGATTACCTCAAGAAGATCCTGACAGCCAAGGTCTACGACGTTGCAGTGGAGTCTGCGCTCGAACCGGCAAAGACCCTCGGCCGACGCCTGCACAACAAAGTGCTTCTCAAGCGTGAAGACCAGCAGGCCGTGTTCAGTTTCAAGCTGCGCGGCGCGTACAACAAGATGGCGCAGCTGAGTGCCGAGCAACTCAAACGCGGTGTGATCTGTGCGTCCGCCGGTAACCACGCCCAAGGGGTCGCCATGTCAGCCCACCGCCTGGGCTCCAGGGCAGTGATCGTCATGCCCACTACGACACCGCAACTCAAGATCGATGGAGTCAAAACCCTGGGCGGGGAAGTCGTCCTGCATGGCGAGAGCTATTCCGACGCCTATCAACATGCGGTCGAACTCGAGAAGGCCCAAGGGCTGACGTTCGTGCATCCGTTCGACGATCCTGATGTGATCGCCGGTCAAGGCACTATCGCAATGGAAATCCTTCGCCAGCATCAGGGTCCGCTTGATGCCGTGTTCGTCGCCATCGGCGGAGGGGGCCTCATTTCAGGCGTGGCGAACTACATCAAGGCTGTTCGCCCGGAGATCAAGGTCATCGGCGTACAGATGAATGACTCCGATGCAATGATGCAGTCCGTCGCGGCAAAAAAACGCGTGACCCTGCCGGATGTGGGTCTGTTCTCCGACGGCACCGCCGTGAAGCTGGTAGGCGAGGAAACCTTCCGCATTGCACGGGAGCTCGTCGATGAATACATGACGGTGGACACCGACGCCGTCTGCGCCGCGATCAAGGACATCTTCATTGACACACGCAGCATCGTCGAGCCGGCGGGCGCACTGGCGGTCGCGGCGATCAAGCAGTACGTTGTCACCAACAAGACTCGCGGCCAGACTTACGCAGCAATCCTCTGCGGAGCGAACATGAATTTCGACCGCTTGCGATTCGTCGCGGAGCGTGCCGAAGTCGGCGAAGAGCGAGAAGCTCTTTTTGCAGTAACGATTCCGGAAGAGCGCGGAAGTTTCAGGCGCTTTTGCGAGGTCATAGGCGAACTGCCCGGCGGTCCGCGAAACGTCACGGAATTCAATTACCGGATCAGCGGGTCCGCGCAGGCCCATGTTTTTGTCGGACTCACGACACACGGCAGAGGTGAATCGTCACGCATCGCTGCAAACTTTGGCCGTCATGGATTCGATGCCCTCGATCTCACGCATGACGAACTGGCCAAAGAGCACATCCGCCACATGGTCGGTGGGCACTCATCGCTCGCGCACGATGAACGCCTGTTGCGCTTCGTGTTCCCCGAGCGGCCCGGCGCACTCATGAAATTCCTGGCGCACATGCGTCCGGGCTGGAACATCACTCTTTTTCATTACCGGAATCAAGGCGCTGATTACGGTCGCATTCTTGTGGGACTTCAGGTTCCAAAGGGCGACACGAAAGCGTTCAGTGCCTTTCTCGACACCTTGGGCTATCCCTACGTGGAAGAAACCGACAACCCTGTGTACCGGCTGTTTCTTCAGTCCTGATCGCTCTCCCGGTGGTTACCATGTTCAGGTGAAATACCTGAGCTCCTATCTTGCGGCCGTCCATCACTTCACCGGATTGCCGATAGCCGCCGGCCTGAAACACTCGACAGGCCTGGATGGCGAGCTGCCTGCGGCCCGGGCCGAACACTATCCCGGCGTTGGGTGGCTCGTGGGCCTGGCAGCCTGCGTGGTCTTTGCGATATTCGGCGTTGCGCTGTATGCAAGTCCCGTCACGCCTCTGGTCGCCGCACTGGCATGTCTTGCAGCCACCATGGCGATCACGCGCACCCTGCACGAGCAGGCGTGGGCGACCGTGTTCGATGAAGGAAAGCCAGGGCTACCCACACGGCCGATCCTGGCGCTGGTCATGGGGGTTTTCGCCCGGATTGCCCTACTTGCCGTCCTTGCGGCCCATTCACCCGGTGCCGTGCTGGCGGCCCTGTTCGCCGGCCACGTCATATCCAGGTTCTGGCCGCTGGTCATGCAACGCACGCTTGCAGGGTCAGCCGCTGAAGATCACAGTCACCTGGCGTCCAATCCAATAGACAACCGGGCGCTAGGAATCGCCGCCGCGTGGTGCGTGCTTCCGATCGGGCTGGCGATCTGGGCACAGGGCGCGCCCTTCGCAGTGGCAGGCGTCCTCATCAGTGGGTTGGCAATGCTGGGCCTGCGGGAATGGTTGACGAGAAAGGGCCTGGGCTTGATGCAAACCAGCTTGTTTGCCAGCCAGCTCGCATGTGAAATCGGTTTTTACGTGGGCGCGGCGATAGGTCTGCGATAAGCCGTCAGGGACGCAGCGGCAACTCGAGCGTGACCAGGGAAGGGCCGTCCACGCGCGCAGCGAGCTCAGCCTTGCGCTTGTCGATAAACTTCAGCACGTATCCCTCTTCCACCGTTGCGCCGATTCGAAACGGGCGGGGCGGCTTCCCATCGACTGCAATCAGCGCGGCACCCTGGTTGCCACGACTCGCCACGACCCCGAGCAAAGCGAAACGGCTGGCTGTGCTGGCCACTGGTGCCGCCGAAGCAAAAACCGGGTTTGCACCCAACAGCCGAGCTACTGAAACAGGATCGGCCGGCGGTGTTACTCGCATGACGGGCGCAGCCGGTACCGGCGCCGGTGGGGCGCCAAGCTTCAGCCCCCAGTAAACCGCCGTCGCCGCGACCAGGGCCCAAATGGCGAAGGTCGCACCCGCCAAGGTCCATCTGCTGTGCATGTTGCTCACCATGTGGCGATTATCATTGAAGCGAATCGACCTACACCCATGAAGCATTACCCAATCAAGCCCCTGCGCGCAATCGCCGCTGGTTTCACCCTGATCGAGCTGATGGTGGTCCTCGTGATCATCGGCGTGCTCGCCGCCCTGATCGTGCCCAACGTCCTTGACCGCGCTGACGACGCGCGCTCAACTGCCGCACGTACCGATGTCAATAACGTCATGCAGGCGCTCAAGCTCTATCGTCTGGACAACCAGCGCTATCCCACCGGCGAACAGGGCCTGGAGGCACTGGTGAACAAGCCAACCGCCGGCCCCGCCGCCCCGAACTGGCGGCGCTACCTGGAGAAGCTGCCCGCAGACCCATGGGGCCGCCCGTACCAATACCTCAACCCTGGCATCAAGGGCGAAATCGACGTGATGTCATTCGGCGCCGACGGCCAATCTGCGGCGAGGGCAAGGATGCTGACATCGGCTCCTGGCAGTAGCAGCGTCCACCAGCAGGGGTTCACCTTGCTGGAAATGCTCATCGTCATCGCCATCGTGGCTATTGCCAGCGCTGGCGTGAGCTTTGCGATCCGCGATTCGCAATCAACCCAGCTCGAACGCGAGGCACAGCGACTTGCAGCCCTGCTCGAATCCGGACGCGCCCAATCGCGCAGCAGCGGCGTGCCGGTGCGCTGGTACGCGGTTGATGGCGGCTTTCGCTTCGACGGCGTGCCGCCCAAGACGATGCCCGAGACGTGGCTCGTCGAAACGACACAGGTACGCGGCACTGCGACACTGATCCTGGGCCCTGAACCCATCATCGGCAAACAGTCAGTCACCCTGGGTTCCAGCGCAGCGCCCGAGCGCAGCCTGCGCATTGCGACCGACGGCCTGCGCCCGTTCGCAGTCAACGCCGACGCGGCCCCCTGAATCCATGAAGCGCAGCTCAGGCTTCACGCTGATCGAAATTCTGGTGGCGCTGGCCATCGTCGCAATCGCGCTGGCTGCGGGCCTGCAATCGACAACGGCGCTGACCAACAACGCAATGCGGCAATCGAGCGTGTTGCTGGCCCACATCTGCGCCGAAAACGAACTGGTCAAAACGCGCCTGGCCCGTCAGCTACCGGACATTGGCGAATCGACCATGACCTGCGAACAAGCCAATCGCACGTTCGGCGTGACGATCTCGGTGCTTGCAACACCCAACCCCAGTTTCCGGCGCGTCGATGCGCAAGTCTTCGATGACAACGAGAGCCGGTCTCCGGTGCTTCGTCTTTCCACCGTTGTCGGGCGGTACTGATGCGCCAACGCGGCTTCACCCTGGTCGAGTTGCTGGTCGCGCTCTTTGCGCTGGCGCTGCTCGCCATCATGAGCTGGCGCGGCCTGGACGGCATGGCGCGCGCGCAGGAACAAACGGAGTCCCGCTCGGCCGACGTCTTGACCTTGCAGGTGGGGCTCGCGCAATGGGCTGCCGACCTCGACGCGCTGATCGAGGTTGCGCAAGCGCCTGCGCTTGAATGGAATGGCCGCGTGCTGCGCCTCACGCGGCGCGGAACGACCTCTGTCGTTGACGGCGTTCTGGTTGTGGGCTGGACCCGGCGGGTCGTCAACGGTGAAGGAGCATGGTTTCGTTGGCAATCGCCGCAGGTCACCACGCGCGGCGAGCTGCAGGAAGCGTGGCTGAAAGCCGACGAGTGGTCGCAAAACCCGGCGAGCGACGACCTTGCTCGTGAGGTGGCTGTGACTTCCTTGCAGGACTGGCAGATCTTTTTCTTCCGCGAAAACGCGTGGACCAACCCGCAGTCGAGTGCCGCGACCACCCAGCTGCCTCCCGGCATGACGCCCGCACCGTCGCCAGCCACACCGGTTGCTGCCGTACCAGACGCCGTGCGACTGGTCGTGACCTTGCCCGAAGGCCAGGCCCTGAGCGGGACTATCACGCGCGACTGGGTGCGGCCGACCCTTGGAAGGCCGCAGCCGTGAGACGCATCGCCTCAGCGCCCAGGGCCTGCGCGCAACGCGGCGCGGCCATTTTGATGGCCATGTTGACGGTCGCGCTGGTTGCCACATTTGCAACCGCCGCCCTGTGGCAACAATGGCGCGGCGTCGAGGTTGAAACAGCGGAGCGCGCGCGCGTGCAGTCAACCTGGATTCTCACCGGAGCACTGGACTGGGCGCGCCTGCTGCTACGCGAAGACGCGCGACCCTCAGGCAGCAAGGTCGATCATCTTGCCGAGCCGTGGGCCGTGCCGCTGCAGGAGGCCCGCCTGTCGAGCTTTCTCGCCGCCGACAAGAACAACACGGCCGATACCGGTCCGCAAGTGATGGAAGCTTTTCTTTCGGGCCAGATCATTGACCAGCAATCGCTGCTTAACGTGAACAATCTGGTCGTGGGCGGAAAGATTTCGGAGCCAGACAAGCTTGCGTTCATGCGTCTATTTGAACTGCTGGGACTTCAAGGCAGCGAACTTGAAAAGATGACCGAGAACCTTCGATTTGCCACCGATGCGGGCGAAAACAATCGCACCGCGATCCCACAAGCGCCGATCAAGCCGCAGAAGATCGAGCAGCTGGTCTGGCTGGGCCTTTCGCCATCGACGATCTCGGCCTTGCAGCCCTACGTGACACTGCTGCCCGCACATGTGGCGGTCAACCTGAACACGGCAAGCGCGGAAGTGATTTATGCCATCGCGCCACGCTTGTCGATGTCTGACGCCCAAGGACTGGTGACTGCCCGCGAACAGGCGCACTTTCGCAGCGTCTCTGCCGCAGCCGACCTGCTCGGCGGGCCCGAAAAACTGCCCGAGGGCGAGGGAGTCGATGTCAAGAGCCAGTTCTTCGAAGTCCGCTCACGGCTGCGACTGGAAAATCTGGTCGTTGAAGAGCGCGCCGTTCTGCGGCGCGTAGCGGGCAGTTTCGAGGTCAACGTGATCCTGCGCGAACGCGGAATTGCAGACCCCACAGCGCTGTCGCAACTGGCACTCAAACGCTGACGCGCCCGGACGCTCGCGACCTTCCTACAATCTGAACCACCCATGAGCGCCCTCGTCGTCTTTCTTCCCACGCACCCGGTCACGGCAAGCACCGAATTCGATTTCGCAGTGACCACCGATGGCACCACGGTTTCGAACCACGGCACAGCCGCCGCTTCCCTGTTGCCTTCTGCCACGCGTGCGGGCGTCGAGGTCGTCGCCCTGGTGCCCGCTTCGATGCTTTCGTGGCATCGCGTCGACCTGCCAAAAGGCGTGACCGCTGCGCCGCAGCGCCTGCGCGCCGTGCTCGAGGGCCTGTTGGAAGACCAGTTGCTCGACGAGCCCGAAGCGCTCCACTTTGCGTTGCAGCCGCAGTCGCGCGGCGCAGGTCCGCAATGGGTGGCCACCTGCGACAGGGCCTGGCTGCGCACTGCCGTTCATGCACTCGAAGCCGCAGGCCGCCCTGCTACCCGCATCGTTCCCGAATTCGCCCCGGAAGGCGATCCGGCGCTCTACGCGATGGGCGATCCCGAACAACCGATGCTGGTGGTGGCTGGTGCGGATGGCGTCACGGCTTTGCCGCTCTCGTCGCAGGCGCTCGCGCTCTTGCCATCGCTGCCCGAGGGCACCCCATGTATCGCCGAGCCCGCCGTTGCCGCGATCGCCGAGCAGGTGTTGCAACGCCAGCCGGCGCTGCTGCATCCGGCTGAGCGCTGGTTGCAGTCGGCACGCTCGTCGTGGGATCTTGCGCAACTTGAATTTTCCAGCTCGGGCCGGGCACGCGCGATCAAGAAGCTGGGCACGGCCTGGGCCGACCTGCTCGCGGCGCCGCAGTGGAAGCCGGCCCGATGGGGCGCGGTTCTCCTGGTGGTCATCAACCTTGTCGGCCTGAATGCATGGGCCTGGCGAGAGCGATCCGCCCTGGATGACAAACGCGTCGCGATACGCACGACACTGACCTCGACGTTCCCCCAGGTCAGAACAGTGGTCGACGCACCCGTTCAAATGGAACGCCAACTCGCCGTGTTGCGCCAGGCGACCGGTGCCACTTCCGGAAGTGACCTGGAAGCGATGCTCGGCGTGCTCAGCACTGCAGTTCCTCCACCCGCCACACTCACCGGACTCGAATTTTCCAACGGGGAGCTGCGTGCCAAGGGCCTGGCGATAGCACCGGCGGGCGCGGCCAACATCGTCTCCAGCCTCAAGAGCCAGGGCTACACCGCCGCAATGCAGGGCGAAACACTGGTGATGAGCATAGGGGGCGCGCGATGAGCAAGGCAGAGTTCATCCGTGCGCGCTGGAACGCCTTCGCGCCACGCGAGCAGTTGCTGGTCGGCTCGGCCGTCGTCATTGTCACCGTGGCGCTGTTCTGGCTGGTCGCAATTGGCCCCGCCCTGACGACTCTGCGTAGCGCCGAAGCGCAGCGTCGAACGCTCGATGCACAACTGCAGACAATGCGCGGTTTGCAGGCGCAGGCGCAGGCCATGCAGGCGCAGCCGAAGCAAAACTACGACGAAGCATCGCGGCTTCTGGACCTCTCGGTCCGGCAGCAGCTGGGCACGTCGGCGCGCATGCAGATTCAGGGCGAACGCGTCACATTGACGCTCACGGGCACCGCGCCAGATGCATTGGCCAAATGGCTCACACAGGCGCGAGTCAATGCACGCGCGCTGCCGAACGAGGCACGGCTGAATCGCAACTCCGCCGGTCAATGGGAGGGCACGCTGGTAGTGACCCTTCCGCCGCGCTGAGCAGCGCTCTTCAACAAGTCTGCCGTGCCACGCCCCGCATCTCATCTGGCACCCCGTGGATCGTGGGGCTGGGCTCTGGGTGGTGCCATGCTGGGGCTGTTCTTCGCCCTGATGATGTTTGCCCCGGCCCGCTGGCTTGCAAGCGCTGTGCAAGGCGCTACTGAAGGACGCGTCATGCTCAGCGATCCACGCGGCACCGTCTGGACGGGCTCGGCGCAGCTCATCCTCACGGGCGGCGCAGGCAGCACCGACGCGCTGGCTCTGCCAACCCGGCTCGATTGGCGCCTGGCCCCCCGCTGGAACGGGATTGCCGCCCGGCTCCAATCGGCCTGTTGCACGACTGCACCCTTGGTCCTTCGCATGGCACCTCGCTGGGGCGGCATGCGAATCGCGGTCGAAGACGGCGGCGCACAGCTTCCTGCGGCGCTGCTGGCTGGTCTGGGAACGCCCTGGAACACGTTACAGCTCGAGGGAGAACTTCAACTCGCCACGCAGGGCCTTTCAGTAGAATGGGTCGAAGGCCGCCTGGCCATTGCAGGACGGGCCGAACTGAGGGCGCAGCGGCTGTCGTCGCGCCTGTCCACCTTGAGGCCCATGGGCAGCTATCGCATCACCATCCTGGGCGGCGACACGCCGGCCTTGACCCTTGAAACACTGGAAGGCGCGTTGCAGCTGAACGGGACCGGCCAGTGGGTCGGCTCGAGGCTGCGATTCACCGGTACCGCCAGCGCAGCGCCGGACCGTGAAGACGCCCTGGCGAACCTGCTCAATATCATTGGACGGCGCACGGGCGCGCGATCCATCATCACCTTGGGATGACATGAATCAACGACTGGCTCTCCTGACCCTGGCTCTCGCAATGGCGATCGGCGCTCCTGGCCTGGCCCAGGCGCAGCGCTCGCGCGAGCCGGTGACGCTCAATTTCGTCAACGCCGAAATCGAAGCGGTGGCGCGCACCATGGCAGCGGTGACCGGCCGCAACATCGTGGTCGATCCGCGAGTCAAAGGCACGATCAATCTCACGACCGATCGCCCTGTCGCGCCTGCCGTTGCTTACAACCAGTTCCTCGCGGCGGTGCGCCTTTCAGGCTTCACGATTGTCGAATCGGGAGGGCTGCTCAAGCTCGTGCCGGAGGCCGACGCCAAACTGCAGAGCGGCGCAGTTTCCACGGGACCTGTTTCAGGCAACCAGATCGTCACGCAAATCTTTCGCCTGAACTACGAACCGGCGGCGAACCTGGTGCCCATCCTGCGGCCCCTGATCAGCCCCAACAACACCATCAATGTGAATCCCGGCAACAACTCGCTGGTGATCACGGATTACGCCGATAACCTGCAGCGCATCGGCCGCATCATCGGCGCTCTCGATATTTCGAATGCCACCGATGTCGAAGTACTGCCGCTGCGCCACCAGCTCGCACCCGATCTCGCACCGATTGTTCAGCGCCTGGTCGATTCGGGCAGCGCAGGCACTGCGGCTGCAGCAGCACCGGGACAGGCAGACACCTCATTTCGCACGACCGTGATCCCCGAAGTGCGGAGCAATTCGCTCCTGGTGCGTGCTTCGAATCCAGCACGTCTGAACCTCGTGCGCTCGCTGGTGCAAAAGCTCGACCAGCCCGGATCGCAAAGCCCCACCGGCAACATCTATGTCGTCTACCTGAAGAACGCCGAGGCTTCCAAGCTCGCAGTCACGTTGCGTGCCGCGCTCGCGGCGACAGGCACTTCCGCGGCAACAGTGGGCGCCGGCGGTGCAGCTACGACGACCATTACTGCCGGAGCGCAAGGCAGCCCTGCTACAACGCCGGTAGCCGCATCGGCGCAACCTTCGACCGGCGGCCAGATCCAGGCCGACCCGGCCACCAACTCACTGATCATCACCGCAGCCGAACCTCAGTACCGGCAGATTCGTGCGGTGATCGACAGGCTCGACGCGCGGCGTGCGCAGGTGTTCGTCGAAAGCCTGATCGCTGAAGTCAACGCCGACAAGGCAGCCGAATTCGGCATCCAGTGGCAGAACGTGTTCGGCTCGCAAAACAGCAGCAAGCTGGGCGTGCTGGGCACCAACTTCTCGATCGGCGGGCAGAACATCATCTCGCTGCAGCAAGGCGCTGCCACCGGCACGGTTGCACCGTCGCCCGGCATCAACTTCGGTGTGCTGCGCAATGTGAACGGTGCGTTTGTGCTCGCGAGCCTGGCGCGTTTCCTTGAAAGCAACGGCGACGGCAACATCCTTTCCACGCCGACGCTCCTGACGCTGGACAACGAAGAAGCCAAGATCGTGATCGGCCAGAACGTGCCCTTCGTCACCGGCCAGTACACCAACTCCAACAGCGGCTCCAGCGGCAGCGTCAATCCGTTCCAGACCATCGAGCGCAAGGACGTGGGACTGACGCTTCGCGTGAAGCCGCAGATCAGCGAGAACGGCACGGTGCGCCTGCAGATCTTCCAGGAAGTCTCCAGCGTGCAGGCTTCGTCGATCAACTCCGCCACCGGCCTCATCACCAACAAGCGTTCCATCGAATCGGCCATCCTCGTGGACGATGGCGCCATCGTCGTGCTCGGCGGACTGCTGCAGGACGAGTATTCGGGCAACCAGGAAAAAGTCCCGGTGCTGGGCGACGTGCCCGGTATCGGCAACCTGTTCAAGTCCGAAGTGCGCAGCCGAAAGAAGACCAACCTGATGGTGTTTCTGCGGCCTGTCGTGGTTCGCGATGCCTACGCGAGCGACTCGATCTCGCTGGACCGCTACGAGATGATGCGCGGCAAACAGGAGGACGCGCAGCCACGGCCCAGCACCGCAATTCCGGTCAACGATGCCCCCGCCCTGCCGCCATTGCTGCTCATCCCTGCTCCCGTTCCACCGGGCAGCGGACCGGCTCTGCCGCCTATCGGAAGGTAGCGGATGCGCTATCCGCTTCCCTACGCGTTCGCGCGCGGACACCAGTTGCTGCTCGAAGACGATGGCGAATCGCTGACGCTCTGGCATCCGGCAGCGCCAGCATCGGCCGCGCTGACCGAAGTGATTCGCAAGTACGGCGTGCGCGCACTGCAAGCGCTGGATAGCGGCGCCCTCGCACAACGCATCAGCGCCGCGTATGCGCAAGGCGAGTCGAGCGCTGCCACGGTGGTGAGTGAAGTGCAAAACGATGCCGACCTCTCGCGCATGATGCAGGAGCTTCCCGCCGTCGAAGACTTGCTGGAAACCAGCGACGATGCGCCCATCATCCGCATGCTCAATGCCTTGCTCACGCAGGCCGCACGCGACGGCGCGAGCGACATTCACATCGAGCCCTACGAGCGGCACTCGTCTGTGCGCTTTCGGGTGGATGGCACGCTACGTGAAGTCGTGCAGCCCAATCGCGCACTGCATGCCGCCCTGATCTCGCGCCTGAAAATCATGGCCGAGCTCGACATCGCAGAAAAGCGTCTGCCGCAAGACGGCCGCATTTCACTGCGTATCGGCACGCGCGCAGTGGACGTTCGCGTGTCCACCCTGCCCAGCGCGCACGGCGAACGCGCGGTGCTTCGATTGCTGGACAAGAGCGAATCCAAGCTCAGTCTCGAATCGGTAGGCATGACGGGTGACACGCTCACACGTTTTCTCGAGCTGATCGCCCAACCGCACGGGATCATTCTGGTGACCGGTCCGACCGGCTCGGGCAAGACAACGACTTTGTATGCCGCATTGGGGCGGCTGGACGCCGGCAGCAGCAACATCATGACGGTCGAAGACCCGATCGAGTACGAGCTGCACGGCATCGGCCAGACGCAGGTCAACGCGAAGATCGACCTCGACTTTGCGAAGGCGTTGCGTGCAATCCTGCGGCAGGACCCGGACATCATCATGATCGGCGAGATCCGCGACTACGAGACCGCGCAGATTGCCATCCAGGCGTCCCTGACTGGTCACCTGGTGCTTGCAACGCTGCACACCAACGATGCCGCCAGCGCAGTCAACCGGTTGATCGACATGGGGGTGGAGCCGTTTCTTCTGAGCTCCTCATTGCTTGGCGTGCTTGCACAGCGGCTGGTACGCAAACTGTGCGTTCACTGCCGCGTGCAAGGCGAGACGGCATGGCAACCACGGGGCTGCACCGAGTGCGGGCAGACGGGTTACCAGGGGCGCACGGGCGTATTCGAGCTGATGGTGGCAAACGATGCAATCCGCGCGCAGATCCACAACCGCGCCGCAGAAGCCGACATTCGCGCAGCGGCGCTTGTAGCGGGGATGAAACTGATGCGCGAAGACGGTGAGCGCCTGGTGCGCGAGGGCCTGACTTCGCGCGAAGAGCTGGTCCGCGTGACGCGCGAATGAAGGACCTGACGCGCGAGTGAAGGACGTGACGCCCAGTAGGTCAGCTACACGCGACCCGCTCCGGCACGCCGGGCTTTCCCGGCAGTTCAACCGGCACCACTGGCCGACCTGAGTCATCTTCAGCTGGCGGCACGTTCGGCTTTGGCTTGGGGTCACCCGGCTGCGGATCGGGATTTCCAATCGGCGGAATTGACTCAGGTACGGGGACATTCGGATCGCTGGCTCGAAACTGCTGGCTCATGACTTTCTCCTTGGAGTCAATACTAATCCCACTCAGGGTAAGCAATGGGATGAACGCCCCCACCCGTAACGGCATTCCTTGGATCTGGAACACGTTTGAACGGACACGACCCTACGCCTATCTGAAGGATGTCATGGAGCGCCTTCCGACGCAGCCCGCAAATCGCATCGGGGAACTGCTGCCACATCGCTGGCAACCGCTGCACGCCCAAACGTCCTTGGACACTAGGCAACGAGCCGTCTCACCGCTGCGATCCGAGCCCTTGTTCGCGCGCAAGCACGATTGCTTCGGCGCGATCCTGCACCGCCAGCTTATGGAAGATGTGGTTGATATGGTTGCGCACCGTCTTGGGCGTGATCGCTAGCCGCTGCGCGATGCGCTCGTTGTTCAGGCCAGCGGCCAGCAGATCGAGCACGCGGCTTTCCGCCGGCGTCAGGTCAGCCAGGGCAGAAGCGGGGTGTGCCGGCGCGGCGCCGTGCCGCGCGAGAAAGCCCTCCAGCTCCACGAAAAAGCGCTCCCACGCCGACTGGTGATCGAGCAGCACGTGGTTCTGGCTGTCCAGCGGCACCAATTCCGCGCCGGGGATGGCGGCCGCGAGCTTGCGGCCCTCTTCAAACGGGATGCGTGCATCGCCGCGCGAATGCAGCACCAGCGTCGGGCATTGCACGCGACTAGCGCTGGCAGTCACGTCTACCTCGTGCATGGTCCGGAGAATTGCAGCGGCCATTTCGGCGCTGACCGTCTTGCGCTGCAGCTCGTCGAAGGCTTTTAGTTGCGCCAGCGTGCCATCGGGGATGAACTGCGTGGCAAACACCTGGCGGAACGCGGAGTTCTCGCGGCCCCACCCGAGTTGCACGAGCTTCAGCATCGCATCGGCTTCCTCAATGGCGGCGGGCGATAGGTCACGTTTGCGTGCGCCGCGCAAGTAGCCGCCATAGAGGATAAGGTGGCTCACGCGCGCGGGGTGCCGTGCCGCGTACTCCACGGCAATGGACGCCCCCTGAGACGCACCATAAAGCACGAACCGGTCGAAACGAGATGCGTCCACGACCGCTTCCAGGTCGAGCTGATGACTTTCCAGCGACACGGACTTCACGTTGCGATCGGAGAGTCCGCAGCCGCGGCCGTCGTAGCGCACCAGTGTGTGGTTTTGCGCCATGCGCTGATTCCACGCCCGCCAGACTGGGCTGTCCACATCCAGCTCCAGGTGGTTCAGCCAATTCGGGGTCTTCACCAGAGGTGCGGCGTGACCGCCGAGAGCGTACGCAATGTTTACGCCGTCCGCCGTGGTGCAAAAGCGGATTTGGTGTTTCACAGGAGAACCGTTGCGGGCGTTCACACTGCCATTCTGCATCCCTGGGCCAGCGGTCCCATGCGACATGCAGAAAAATGGGTTCTCAGTGTCTCGCCTGGGCCTTGAGGCTCATGTCCCGGCGGCGTCCGCTGACGACAGTGAGGCATCGAGAGAACACCCCAAAGAGGACCCCTGATGTCTGCTCATGCACTTTCCCCACTGTCGTCCGCGCGCTTTGCCCACTGGCTACTCCTGCCGCAAGTGGGCTTGGTCGCCGCCACCATGTTCTGGTCCGGTAACTTCGTCGTCGGCCGCGCGCTGCGAGGCGAGATCGAACCGCTGGCCCTGAACTTCTGGCGCTGGCTGATCGCTGCATTTGTGCTGGCGCCGTTCGCCTGGCGCGGCCTCGTTGCGCAATGGCCTACGCTACGTCGACATTGGGTGTACGTCTCGATGCTCGGGCTGACCGGACTGGTCGTGCCGCACACCTGTAGCTATGTGGCGCTGCAGACCACCAGCCCCGTGAACGCGCTCCTGATTCTGATCCTGATGCCGGTCTTCGTCGCCGCGGGTGCGTGGCGATTCTTAGGGCTGCCCATCCAGCGCCTGCAGTGGATCGGCATCGCTCTGGCGATGCTCGGCGCCGGCTCGATCCTGGTGCGCTGGGACGTTTCGGTGATCACGCAGCTGAAGTTCAACAAGGGAGACTTGTGGATGCTGCCCGCGGTGCTCTGTGCCAGCGCGCACACGCTGCTGCTCAAGAAGACCCCGGCGGGCGTGACGCAAGGGCCGTTGCTGCTCGCATCGATGTTCGCGGCTGTGCTGTTGATGGCGCCGGCGGTGGGATGGAGCGGCATTGATTCGCTGGGTGCCGTCGCCAACGTATGGCCGGCAGCGCTCTACATTGGCGTCTTCGCGTCTGCGGCGGCGTTCTTTCTGTGGAATCGCGGCGTGATGCGCGTCGGGCCGGAGCGTGCGGCACCGCTCATGTACATGATGCCGATCTACGCGTCCGTGCTTGCGGTGTTATTCATCGGAGAGAGCCTCCAGCCCTACCAGGCCGCCGGCGGTGCGCTGGTGCTGTCGGGGTTGTGGATCGCCCGCAAGCGGCCGGATCGTTAGAGTCCCGCCCCCTCGATTTGTACGCACAGGCGGCAGGTTTGCAAAGATTGCAGCGCGGTCACAGGCGCGCGTCAAGACGGCATCACCGGCCGATTACCACTCAACGCCGAAACTGGCCTTTTCCTCACACCGTCTGAACCCAACAGCTCGCCCGTCACCGATGGGCTTGCTCTTACGCGAAGCGCTCGTTCGGGTACGGATGAAGCATCCGAACCAGGTCCGGGCCATCGCGCGCGAAAGAAGCTGGTACTGTACGGTGATGAGTGCGCGCAAGACCGGCTTCTTCAAGAGGCGTAAGCCCAAATATGCCTACCAGCTTGTGGTGACGCTGATGCACAGTGAGCCCAGGATCTGGCGGCAGATCTCGGTTCCCGGCAACCTCACGCTGGCCGGCCTGGATCGCATCATCCAGGCCACCATGGGCTGGACGAACAGTCACCTGCACGAGTTCCTCATCGAGGAGCGGCACTACGGCGTGCCTGACAGCGAATGGCCCGATGAGAGGGCGGTGGTGCATGACGCGGGCGTCACGGTGGACGAGGTCATTGCAACAACAGTCAAGAGCTTCCTCTACACGTACGACTTCGGTGATGGCTGGGAGCACGAGGTCCGGGTCCAACAAGTGCTGTTGCCAGATGAGGAGTTAAATACTTGGCCGATGTGCCTGGCTGGCGCAAATGCGTGCCCGCCAGAAGATGTTGGCGGAATGGGTGGCTACGAAGCGTTCCTGCAGGCCATTGGCGACCCAAGCCATGAGGAGCATGGCACTATGTGGAAATGGTGCGGTGGACCCTTCGATCCCCGCAGCTTCGACATCAACTCGGCCAATCGCGCGATTCAAATGCTACTGTGGTCGGCGAGCTGAATTTGCCGTCAAGATGAGATGGCCGGACGTCTCGTTCGGCACACTGGTGACCCTGGTCGACGTTGCGTTCATGACTGAAGGCGATGCCGTGCTTGCGTTCATCGACAACGTGCTCGTTTAAGCGGGTTGCCTCGCGGTGGCGGTGTGCCGGCTCTCTGACAGCCGGTCAAAGTTGGCCATCGCCGCCGCGCCACTGGTACGCAGCCGCGCGAGGATCTCCTGCTTTCCTGTATCGGTCCGGTCGAGCTCGGCGACCATTTTGCCGAATGCGTCGAGACGGCAGGAACGCATCCATTGGCGCAACTGTTTGTCCTGCGACCACTGGAACTGGTTCATCATGCTCACCTTCGTGGCGAGGGCGTAACCGGCCAGGTCTCTCGGAAACGGTACCGGCTGGCACAGCTGGTTCTTGCGTGCCTCGTCTCCGCCGTGAACTTCGACATAGGCAGTCAGCGCGGCGCTCATCACCACGAGCGGCGCGCGCAGCAACTGGATGACAATCTTCTCGCCCTGGAACACCGGTGAGTTATCGCGGCGCTCGACGGCCGAAGCCGTGCAGTCCACGTACAGCGTATCCGGCTCCATTGCGATGCGGCCCTGCTCCAGCACCATCGCGTCGCGCTCGATGGCCAACACGCGGCCCTTGCGAATCACTCGCGTGATCGTCCGCAGCAAATTCACTTCACCGGTAGAGATCGTCGCGTAATGAAACATCGTGGGTGTGTGCGCCGGGTCGATGCGCAGCATTTGCCCCAGCGCCTCCAGCCGCAAGAAAAGCTCGTCAATCGACTCCGCCTGCGCGAAGGTGGCCAGCTTATCAGCCTCACCGCCAATGCTGTCATTGAAGAACTCCAGGCCAGGCTGCGTGTGCAGGCGGTTCTGGAGCCATGAGTCACGCGGCACCACCCACTGAATTGAAGCAGGCGATGCGCCGCTGCGCAACAACCAGATCGCGGCATCCATCGCCGTCTTGCCCGCGCCCAAAATGCAGAATCGCCTAGGTATCGCAAGCCCCACACGTTGTAGCCACAACTGCGGCAACGCGTTTGGCGGCACGAGGCGCACGCCGTCCGCCACCGCGAAAACCGGCGTGTGCGTCGCAGGAATGTTGGGTGCGAAGTGGCTGGCGTCCACGGTCTTGCGGCGCACCTTGACATGGGTCTGCGCCCCGGACAAGAGAGAAACGATGCGACCCTCGCCGGTGTAGTTGCACATCGGAAAGTAGCTGACGCGGCCGCTGGGCAGAAACCGCTGGTGCATCAGCTTGCTGTAGTAGCTATTGATCTCGTGCCCGCTCGCCATTTCATACAACCCGCTGTTGGGACCGCTATCGTCCTTGCGGCGGCTGCCCAGTTCGGTGGAATTGACCCCGTAATAGGCGGAGGGCTGGTGAAGTGCGACGAAGGGATACGCGTCCAGCCAGTGGCCGCCCGGCGCGCTTCGCCGGTCAACGATGGTGATGTGCGCGTCGCTCTCGTCCAGCATGGTGTCGGCGAAGGCCATGCCGACAGCGCCGCTGCCGATGATCAGGTAGTCCGTTTCCATGGTCACCCCCTCGTTTGTCGCGCCTGCCTGGCGCATGTTTGATGCCTGCCGGAGATGCCGGTACCAATCGCATCGCGCCAGGCCTGCCGCGCCGGATAAGCCATGCCAATGCCTGCCGCCCGCCCGCCCGAAGCCTGGGCAGGCGGTCATCTCGTAAGTAGCCGGGTCGTATGCGTTGTAGCTGCGGTGTCGTCGCCAAACCCGCACGTGACAAGCACAGAGAATGCGAATGCGTGGAGCGGCAAAAATACCGTATCTAGCCAGGCGCATCGCAGCTCCTTCGTCGAGCTCAAGTTCATCGGCGCTCGACCGAACTTGCA
>JBKJKT010000007.1:0-2693 GCA_046597415.1 Ramlibacter sp. | reverse complement strand
CGCGGACGCGGTCGCCGTTGCGCAGGTTTTCCTTGGGGATCATCTCGCCGCGGCGCAGGCGCCCTTCGACGCGTCCGCTCTCCACGATGATGTCGCCCTTGTCCATGCGCTTGACGGTGCCTACGAAGATCTTGTCGCCGCGCGACATGAAGTCGTTGAGCAGCATTTCGCGCTCTGCGTCGCGGATCTTCTGAAGGATGACCTGCTTGGCGGCCATTGCGCCGATTCGGCCGATCGGCACGGATTCCACCGATTCCTCGATGTACTCGCCCTCTTCAACGTCAGCGATGCGCTCCTTCGCGTCCATCAGCAGTTCTTCGGCTTGCGGGTTCTGGAGGCCGGCTTCGTCCGGGACGACCAGCCAGCGGCGGAAGGTTTCGTAGTTGCCACTGTCGCGATCGATGGCCACGCGGATATCCACGTCGCCTTCATACAGCTTCTTGGTGGCCTGCGCCAGCGCGGACTCCACTGCGCCGAACACGACATCGCGCTCTACGTTCTTCTCGCGCGAGATCGCTTCCACGAGCATCAACAATTCGCGATTCATCTCAGGACTCTCCTACTGTCTTGGGCCTGCGCCCCTTGAAATCAACAACCGGTGCCAGCCGAGCTTCCTTGAGCTCGTCCAGCCTGAAACCCAGCGCCTGCACCGGGGCAGACGCCCTGTTCTTGCTCACCTTCGCGCCGGGCTTGGCGGCGGGCGCCTCGCTCCACACGATCTGCCATCCGGCACTATCTTTTTCCAGCGTGCCGCGAAACTTCTTGCGGCTGGCATGAATGCCGCCACTGGCAGCTGCTCCCAAGGGAGCTTTCAACGTCACATCAATCTGGCTGCCGACGAATCGCTCGAAATCCTTCTCGGACTTCAACGGTCGGTCAAGTCCGGGCGATGACACTTCGAGGCGCTGATACTCGGTACCTTCGACTTCAAGCGCAAACTGCAGCTGCCGGGTGACTTTCTCGCAATCTTCGACGTTGATGAAAAGCTCGGGAACCGTCCCGCTTTCATCGGTTGGATCGGGCGACCAGGGCAGGTCGATCGTGATGCGCAGCAAGCCACCGGCGGAACGCTCGATGTCCACCAGCTCGTAACCGAGGCCGGTTACTGTCTGCTCTACGATCTCCTGGAATGCCACTTGGTACGCGTCAACCTTTGCCAAAAACGGGGTGAATCAATAAACGATGGACCAAAAAAAACGGGCGGTAATTACCCGCCCGTTTGGTCGTGAAGCAAGGATTGTACCCCTCAAACTGTTGATTTGCAACGATTTACCAGCGCGGAACGCTCACTTGCAGAGCTAATCGGTGACCCTGCCGCGAAGCACTTTCACTTGTGAACGAAGGTTCTTGGTTTCCAGCCTGCGCAGTTTCGATCCATAGGTGGGTTTGGTCGCCCGGCGCACACGCGGCGGCTGCGCGACGCTGTCAACGACCTCTTGCAACCGCCCGAATGCCTCGGCCCGATTCATGTCCTGGCTGCGTTGCGTCTGGGCCTTGATCACAAGCACGCCATCGCGAGTGATGCGCGAATCGCGCAGTCCCAACAGGCGCTCTTTGTGGTCGTCGGGCAATGATGAGTTGCGGATGTCGAAACGCAGATGGATCGCGCTGGAAACCTTGTTGACGTTTTGTCCGCCGGCGCCCTGGGAGCGCACAGCGGTCACTTCAACTTCGCTTTCCGGGATGACGGTGACCACGTCCGGGTGAACCACTGTAAGCCGTCAGGAAGCCGCGGCAACGAGTGTGCGCGTGTAGTCCTGCTGCGGCGCGTCCAGCACCTGGTGCACCGTACCGGATTCGAGGATGTCCCCGTCTTTCATCACCAGCACTTCGTGCGCCATGGCGCGGATCACATCGACGTCATGGGTGATCAGCAGGAAGCTCAGGCCCTTTTCACGTTGCAATTTCTGCAGCAGCTTCAGCACCTGTTTCTGTATGGTCACGTCCAGAGCGCTGGTCGGCTCGTCCAGGATCAACAGTTTCGGTTGCACGATCAGTGCACGCGCGATTGCAAGGCGTTGTCTCTGCCCACCTGAAAACTCGTGGGGATAGCGCTGCAGCAATCCTGGAAACTGCGTCTCGCCCAGGCCGACTTCGATCAGTGCCTGAATGACTCGCTCGCGCCTTCCGGCAAGCGGCAACGAGGGTTCGTGGACGAGCAGACCTTCACCCACAATTTCTTCCACCGTCATGCGCGGCGACAGTGATGAAAAAGGGTCCTGGAACACGACCTGCACGACCCGGCGAATCGCCTTATTGCCCGCAGCATCGGGACCCCAGCGCGTCCCTGCCACGTTCAGGTCCCCCTGGAACGGCATCAACCCGAGCGCCGCCATCGCCAATGTGGATTTACCCGAGCCCGACTCGCCAACAACGCCAAGTGTCCTGCCCGGCGGGATCGAGAAAGCCGCGTCCCTGACGGCGACGTACTCGCCCTTCTTGAACCAGCCCTTGAAGCCCTGAA
Source organism: Ramlibacter sp. (assembly GCA_046597415.1). Classification (GTDB taxonomy): domain Bacteria; phylum Pseudomonadota; class Gammaproteobacteria; order Burkholderiales; family Burkholderiaceae_C; genus Ramlibacter. The sequence goes on along the minus strand of JBKJKT010000007.1, from coordinate 229 downwards.
GCTTGATTGGGTAACTCACCCGCAGTCCCTTGGCGGACATGACTGGCTCAGCCGATTCAGCAGGCTCTTCGTCCACGTCACGCTCGGGGCGGCTGTCGATCAGTTTGCGGGTGTAGGGATGCTGCGGGTTGGCGAAGACCGATTCGACAGTGCCGGTCTCTACCAGGTAGCCGTTCTCCATGACTGCGACCCGGTCGGCGAACTTGCGCACAAGATTCAGGTCGTGCGT
>JBKJKT010000192.1:0-36864 GCA_046597415.1 Ramlibacter sp. | reverse complement strand
GTGCGGGCGCCGCGTCGGGCGGCACGCTCGATGCCAGCAATCTTCTCAAGCCCGCACTGAGTTCGGGCGCGATGAAGTGCATCGGCGCGACGACGTTCACCGAGTACCGGGGCATCTTCGAGAAAGACGCGGCCCTGTCACGTCGCTTCCAGAAAGTCGATGTGGTCGAGCCAAGCGTTCAGGAGACCATCGAGATCCTGAAGGGCCTGAAGTCGCGCTTCGAGGAGCATCACAGCGTGAAGTACGCTGCGGGCGCCCTGCAGGCGGCGGCCGAGCTGTCGGCCAAATACATCAACGACCGGCATCTGCCCGACAAGGCCATTGATGTCATCGATGAGGCCGGTGCGGCGCAGCGCATCTTGCCGGTGAACAAGCGCAAGAAAACCATTTCGAAGACCGAGGTCGAGGAAATCGTGGCCAAGATCGCTCGTATCCCGCCGGCGAACGTGTCCAACGACGACCGCAGCAAGCTGCAGACCATCGAACGGGATTTGAAGAGTGTCGTGTTCGGTCAGGACAAGGCACTGGAAGTGCTCGCGAGCTCGGTCAAGATGGCGCGCTCGGGCCTGGGCAAGGGCGACAAGCCGATCGGCTCGTTCCTGTTTTCCGGCCCTACCGGGGTCGGCAAGACCGAAGCAGCGAAGCAGCTGGCTTACATCATGGGCATCGAGCTGATCCGCTTCGACATGTCCGAGTACATGGAGCGTCACGCCGTCTCGCGCCTGATCGGTGCGCCGCCCGGCTATGTGGGGTTCGACCAGGGGGGCCTCTTGACCGAGGCCATCACCAAGAAGCCGCACAGCGTTCTTTTGCTCGACGAGATCGAGAAGGCGCACCCGGACATCTTCAACGTGTTGCTGCAGGTGATGGACCACGGCACGCTGACGGACAACAACGGGCGCAAGGCCGATTTCCGCAACGTCATCATCGTGATGACGACCAACGCGGGCGCAGAGTCGCTGAACAGGACGACGATGGGTTTCACGAATTCGCGCGAGCAGGGCGACGAGATGGCCGACATCAAGCGCCTGTTCACGCCCGAGTTCCGCAATCGTCTGGATGCGATCGTGAGCTTCAAGGCACTCGACGAGCAGGTCATCCTGCGCGTGGTCGACAAGTTCCTGCTGGTGCTGGAGCAGCAGTTGTCGGAGAAGAAGGTTGAAGTCACTTTCACCGATGCGCTGCGCAAGTACCTGGCCAAAAAGGGCTTCGATCCGCTCATGGGCGCCCGCCCGATGCAGCGCCTGATTCAGGACACGATCCGGCGTGCACTTGCCGACGAGCTGCTGTTCGGCCGCCTGACCGACGGTGGCCGCCTGACGGTGGACATCGAGGAAAAGAAGGACGAAAAGGGCGTGGATACGTCCGAAGTGAAGCTCGACATCCAGCCGCTGCCCAAGAAAGAAGGGAAGGCAAAGCCGGAGCCGGAAGAGGTGTCGAGCGGCGATTAAGGTGAAGGAGCGTCACCTGTTGCCGGTCAAAAAAGAGAAAGCCGCCCTCGGGCGGCTTTCTCTTTTCCCGAACTGGCGATGCGAACTCAGGCCATCATCCCGGGTCCCATGCGAAGTCCGTGAGGAATCGCCATGGGCGACGTCTGCGCAACGGCTGCAATGCCTTCCCAGATGTGGCTGGCATGGCGCGCGACGTCCGAAATGCCCTGCCAGAGTTCCTGACCCGTCATCGACTCTTCCAGCTGCACCCGCATGGTGATGATGACGTCATCCGTTGCGGGATAGAGGCTGAAAACACACTCGCCTCCATAGCCGCTGGTGTAGTTGGCCTCGAGCACCGCGCGGACGAGGTCATCGCCTTGTTGCGGAAGCGCGCCCAGTCTCAGGCGGACCTGCAAGAGCTTCGGGTCGTATGCAGGAGCATGTTCCAGGACGGCATCCAGTTCGCCGATCTTGACCCGGCCGTGGTCAACAAGACCGGAGGGGTCGGCCATGTTCGCGCGCCGCGCAAGGTCCTGCAGGAGCGCGTGATACTTTTCAGAGTTCATTGAATTTGTTCCGTTGTCAGGGCATCAGGCGTGATTCGTGGTGCATGTCATCTGTCGCGTCCTCGCTGGTGTCCCGGGCCATGTTGACGATGCCTTCCCACATCTGGCTGCCATGCTGCGCGACGTCAGAGATTCCCTGCCAGAGCTCCTGGGCCGTCAGCGATTCCTGAAGCCGCACTTTCATGGTGATGACCACGTCATCCGACTTGGGATACAGGCTGAACACGCATTCCCCGCCGTAGCCACTTACATAATTCGCTTCAAGAATGGCGCGGGTGAGTTCTGCGGTGTTCAGCGGCATGGTGCCAAGACGCATGCGAACCTGCAGGAGCTTCTCATCGTAGGCTGGCGAGTGCTCAAGCACGCAGTCGAGCTCGCGCACCTTCAATCGGCCGTTCTCCATGAGGGCAGACGGGTTCGCCAATCCGGCCACGCGGGCAAGGTCCTGCAATAGCATCTTGTATTGCTCGGAAGTCATTCGGGGGTCCTTTCTGGATGCCTGTGCAAATAGGCGCACTGGCTCTGAGATTGAGTAACGGCGGACATGGGTTCGTTCCAGTGCCTGCCTGAAAAGAATGGAATCATTCCAGCAGCTTCATGATCTGGCGCCAGTGCCGGGCCTCCACCGGTGTGATGGAAAGCCTGTTTCCTTTCTTCAGTACCACCAGTTCCTCGAGCCCGCCAGTCTCGCGCAGTTCGGGCAAGGTGAGGTTGCGCGTCTTTCTGATCACCTGCACATCCACCAGCTGCCAGCGAGGCTCGTCCGGCCTGGAGGCAGCGTCGTAGTAGGGCGATTTTGGGTCGAACTGCGTGGGGTCGGGGTAGGGAGTCGAGGCCACGCGAGCTATGCCGACAATACCGGGCTGCGCGCAACTGGAGTGATAGAACAGTACGCCGTCATCGACGCGCATCTGGTCGCGCATGAAGTTGCGCGCCTGGTAGTTGCGCACGCCCGTCCAGGCGACCGTCGACTCTGGCGCAGCGAGCGCATCGTCCACGGAAACCTCTTGGGGTTCCGACTTCATCAACCAGTAGTTCTTCGCCATCAGGCGCGGATTATGCAAAATGCTGCCGATGGAAAAATTTTCGCTACCGCGCCGCGCGCTGCTGGTCAGCGCGTTGATGGCGCCGGCACTGGGGGGACTGTCACCCCGAACGCGCGCACAATCGGCAGCAACTGTGATTGACGGATCAGACCTTACCCATGCAGCGCTGCTGCGCGACACGGCGCTGGCCACCCAATTGCCGTTCGACCTGATGGCATCGCTCGTCAATGAAGTGGGGCCGCGTGCAGCGGGCACACCGGGCGACGCGAAGGCCGTGCAATGGGCGATCGCCAACCTGACGCGGCTCGGGTTTTCAAATGTGCGGGCCGAGCCGGTGCCGCTCGTTGCCTGGCAACGCGGAGCCACCAGCGCCACCGTGACTGGACCGGGTGGCCGGGAGCTTGTCGTGACTGCATTGGGCAATACCGTCGGTACACCTGATGCCGGGATCGAGGCCGAAGTCGCGTATTACGCCGATTTCATGGCTCTTCGCAATGACGCAAGCGACAAGGCGCGCGGACGCATCGTCTTCATCGATGAAAAGATCACCCGGACACGCGATGGAAGTGGCTATTCGCGCGGGATTCTTTCGCGCATCAGCGGCGCGGTGGAAGCGAGCAGGCGCGGCGCAACTGCGGTCGCCATCCGGTCGCTGGGCACCGACGCCGATCGCATCGCCCATACCGGCGCGCTGCGCTACGACCCGCAAGTCGCCTCGATTCCTGCTGTCGCAGTGTCCGTCCCGGACGCCGACTGGATTGCCGACAAGGCGGCCAGGGCCGAGCCGCTTCGAATGCGGCTCCTGATGGCGCGTACGGCGCAGGTTCAGGCCATATCGCACAACGTCATCGCTGAAGTTCCAGGCACGGATCTCGCCGGCGAGATTGTCCTGATCGGCGCACACCTCGATTCGTGGGACATCACCCCCGGCGCGCAGGACGACGCGGCAGGTGTCGGCATCGTCACGGCAGCTGCCAAAGTCATCCTCGACGCGAAGCGAAGCCCACGGCGGACGATTCGCGTGGTTCTGTTCGCCAACGAAGAAAATGGATTCGACGGGGCGCGTGCCTACGCCGCGCGGTACAAGAGCGTGCCGCACCAGCTCGTGGGGGAAAGCGATTTCGGCGCTGGACGCATCTGGCGAATTCGCAGCCGGGTACGCGATGCGGCGCTGCCCGCCATCACCGCCATGGCCGACTTGCTGCGGCCGCTGGGCATTGCAGCGCAAGGCAATGAGGGCTCAGCCGGACCCGATGCAGCCGTCCTGATGCGAACGAACAGCTGGCCCGCCATCGATTTGACGCAGGACGGAACGAACTATTTCGATGTCCATCACACCGTCGCCGACACGATCGACAAGGTAAGCCCGGGTGACATGGCGCAAAACGCGGCAGCCTGGGCAGCCGTTGCATGGATCGCCGCGCAGTCCGATGTCACGTTCGCTCCGATTTCTCTTGCTCGCTAGGAAGGACATTAATCATGGCGAAACGCTCGACCTTGCGTTCCTGATTCAAAGCACGGAATCCAGCACCGTCGTCCACTTCGCCGATAGCTGCCTGTATCCCGCGCGCGTCGGATGAATTTCGTTTTGCCAGTCGGCAGTCGGACCTTGCGAATTGCCCGCCGGCACCAGCGTGCCCTGTGTATCGATGAGATGAACATTCGGATGTTTCGCTGCAATCGAAATGAGCAAGGCACGAAGGCGGGTGAATAGTTCATCGGCGACTGAATCCCAGTCCCGTTCAGGAATCTCGAATGTTTCCAGCGCCACCGACATCCATGGGCCGCGTCCCATGCCTGCACCACTGTCGCGCGGCGAAGGCCTGTCGTAGGTATGCAGGATCACCGGCACGTTGCGATTCTTGCTGGTCGCCTTGTCGCGAGCCCTGATCAGCTCCTGAAACACGGCCTGAATGTGGACTTCGAACACGGACCACCCGGCGTCACTGATGTAGCGCATGCCTCCTGCTACCGACGGCCCCCATTCAGCCTGGGTCCGTAGCAATCGCCTGGCCGGAGACGGATCTGTTGATTGCGCAGCATCGATCAAGTCGTTGCCCCCGCCAGAAAGAAGAATGCCGTCAAAGCGCATGGCCTGCGTGCCATTGAGCAACTGCAGGAAGTTCCTGCTTCTTGTCGTGTCGGCCATGTGGCTCAGGATGTTGCCGGGTGAAGCGCAATTGACGATGACGCAGGAGCCCGAGAGCTTGAGCGAAAACAGCAGATTGGTCGTGAGCGGCGGCGGAAACGCGCCGATCGAAAACCACGAGTCTCCCTGCGCAAGGCAGACTTTGCTGAATTGTTCGACGGGATAAGGCGACACCTCGCCACCGCCCTTGTACTGGTCCACAGTGATGGTGATCGCAGGCAGTGCCATTGCCAGGCTCCCGAAGCCGCGCGATTTCGCGCCGGTTCAGTTTAGGCGCGGCACACGCCTAAGGCAATCAACCAGCGAGACCGACATAGACGTTTTGCACGTCGTCATTCGAGTCTATGGCCGCGAGAAAGGCCTCGACTTCTTCCAGCTTCTCAGCGCCAAGGCTCGCCGGATCAACCGGGTTCTTTGGCTTGTAACCGAGCTTCGCTGAGAGCACCGTGAACCCATGAGCGGGCAGGGCGCGGCTCACCAGGTCCAGGTCTGTCGCGTCGGTGATGAAGGTGGTCACGCCATCGTCGCCCGCCGCTTCAAAATCCTGCGCGCCTGCTTCAATCGCAGCCACTTCCGCATCCGCTACTGCGGCTGCGGGCTCCGCCTCAATCATGCCGACGTGGTCGAAGTCCCAAGACACTGAACCCGACGTCCCCAACTGACCTTTTCGAAACAGCACCCGCATTTCGGGAGCGGTGCGGTTGAGGTTGTCGGTAAGGCACTCGACCATCACCGGCACCTGATGCGGTGCAAAACCTTCATAGATCACACGCTCGTAATGGATCACCTCGCCCGTGAGACCGGCGCCTTTCTTGATGGCACGGTCCAGCGTTTCCTTGGGCATCGAAACCTTGCGCGCCTGCTCGACAACCAGGCGCAGGCGCGAATTCGACGCGGGGTCGGCGCCGCCCCGCGCAGCCACCATGATGTCCTTGGCCAGACGGCCGAAGAGCTTGCCGCGGGCGTCTGCCGCTTGCGCCTTGCCCTTTGCTTTCCATTGCGCGCCCATCCGTGGTCTCCTTCAGTTGGCTCTGCTCTACTTCTTGACCGAGATCAGCTCGACTTCGAAATTCAGGGTTGCATTCGGTGGAATGACCCCACCGCCGGCGCCGCGCTCACCGTACGCAATCGCTGGCGGGCAGGTCAGTTTTGCCTTGCCACCCGGCTTCATCATCTGCACGCCTTCGGTCCAGCATTTGATGACGCGGCTCAGGACGAACTCGGCGGGCTGGCCGCGCTTGTAGGAACTGTCGAACTCCTTGCCGTCGAGCGTCGTGCCACGGTAATGCACGCTGACGGTATCGGAGGCGGCGGGCGATGTGCCCGTGCCATCCTTGAGGGATTGATAGACAAGCCCACTTGCGGCGGTGACGGGAGCGGTCTGCGCGATGGCGCCGCCGGCGAATGCCATCGAAATGGCCAGTGAAATGATAGATGTACGCATACAGCCATTCTCCCTGAATTGCGCCATGCTCCCTGGGACGTCGTGAAGGCACTTTGACACCTCCCGGGGCACTTTCGCCTAAAGTACCCCAATGCCCGAACAGACAATCAATACCGGCATCTACAAGCTTTTCCCGTCGCCGCGTAATCGCGACCGGGAAATCTTCACGCACGAAGTGTTCGTGCCGCATCCCTACGCACTGGTCGATCCGCCGAGCTATCACCCCAGGGGGCGGTGGAGCCTGTTCGCTGCGCACCGGCTGGACGATCGCAAGAACGGGCAACTGGTGACCTTCGAGTTCGAGGAAGATGCGGCCCGCTTCACCGAACGCTTCGTGCCGGACTGACACAAGCGGTAGTTCGGCTCAGACGATCCGGCGGAACCACACCAGTGAAAGCAGTCCCGCCGTCAGCATCAACAGCGCACTGCCAAGCGCGAACAAGCCGGAGAGTTCGGTCTCGCGCGTGATCACCTGCATGCGCGAGCCCAGGTTTTCGTAAACGTGGACAAGTTTTTCGGCGGTGCCCGCGTGGTGATACTCGCCGCCGGTCATACGCGCGACCTCGCGCAGCGTCGGCTCGTCGAGCTTGAGATAAATCGGCATGCCTTCAATCGATGACGCTTCGCCGTCGACAACGCCCAGACCCACGACATAGATACGGACACCGCGATCGGCCGCCATTTTTGCGGCTGCCAGCGTATCGATTCCGGTCGTGCGCCGCCCGTCGCTCAGGAGGATGATTGCGCCCGATTTGTACGAGCCCGGTGCGACGGGCGTGATCTCTTTGGGTTGCGGCTTGTCCTTGTCGTCAAGGCTGCGACCGGTGCGCCTGCTGCCAAATGTCATCTCGCCAACGTCGATTCCGTGATCCGGGAACATCTCGGCCAGCGACAGCACGATGGCATTGCCCACTGCAGTGCCCATCTGCATCTGGAAGCCGTCGATCGCGGCGACCAGGGCTTCGCGGTCGAGCGTGGTGCCTTGCGCAACCTGGCTGCTACCGGCAAAAGTGACGAGGCCTACTTCAATTTCTTTGGGCAGATCGCGCAGGAATTGCTTGGCCGCGACCTGAGCGGCAACGAGCCGTGTGGGTTTGATATCGGTCACGCGCATGCTGAGCGAGATATCCATCGCCAGCATGATGGATGAGCGAGCCCACGGAAGTGGAATGCGTGCCATGGGGCGCGCAACGGCCATCAGCATGGCCGCCAGCGCAATGAAAAGGAGCGCCGGCGGAATATGCCGTCGCCAATTGGATCCGGCGGCGGCGCTCACAATGTTCAGGGTGCTATAGCGCAGGGATGTCTTGCCCCGGCGGCGCAGCAGCCACAGGTACGCCACCGGCAAAAGCGGCAGTGCAAGCAGCAGCCACAGGTATTGGGGCCAGAGGAACAGCATTAAAGGAGTTGAAGCAGGGCGCGCATGACTCCTGCGGCGCAGCAATATCTTGCGCGGGATGGGGCGCATTGGCAACCCGGTTTACGCACCCGGTTTACGCAGTGGTTGAGCCAGCCGGTTCATTGACAGTATTATTTAATGTAGCTACATTAAATAATGAAGATTGAGTTCGACCCCACCAAAGATGCCAGCAATCGCGAGGTGAAGCACTATGTCGAAAATTTCTAAGCGCCCATCCATCGTTGTCCCGTCCGTACAGGAGGACAAGGCAATCACGAAGGCCGCCCGCAGCGATCCCGACGCGAAACCGCTAACGCCGGGTCAACTCAAGGCAATGGTGCCGATGCGTGTACTTCGTGGACGACCCAAATCAGAAAACAAGAAATTGCTTGTGTCCGTTCGCTACAGTCCGGAGGTGGTTGCCTATTTCAAATCAACCGGGGATGGCTGGCAGTCGAAGATGGATGGAGTATTGCGACATTACGTTGCACGTCATTCCCGCCGGATCTGAGATTTGTGAGCTGCCAAAGCTGCAACCTTTGTTGGTCAGCCGGCTGGGTTCAGTGATGCAATCTCCTGTGGCGTCGAGGGATCATTGCTTCACTCAACGCGCGTGAAGGTTGCGCGCACATGCTTGCGATCGAGCATGTCAAAGTGCCACCACTCGTTGTCAACCCCGTTGAAGCCGCCATTGATGAGCACACCCCTGAGCAGCTCGCGATTGCGCACTTGAGCCGGGGTCAACTCTCCGCTCGTCAGGTGCTTCGCCTCGAGGCGCGGATGCGAAAGCTGCGTCATTTCATCGAATCCGCTGCCCATGTCCAGCTCATGCCCGTGCGGATCGAGGATCGTTGCATCGAGTGCCATGCCGAATGAGTGAATGGAGCCGCGCGCCGGATCGGCGACGTACTGACGAAGGTCGGTGCCATCCAGGTGATCCCACAGCAGGATCTGCACACGATGCGGACGCAGGGCATCGAGCACCAGTATCCGATGGCCCGGCGCACGCGCTTGCAGCAATGCCGCCGCACGTGCCAGCCCTTTGGCTGCGAGCTCGTGCAACCACGAGCAGTCGAGCGCACCATAAAGATTGCGCCCGACGAAGTTGTCTTCGCTGGCGTAGCGCAGGTCAACCGCTACGCCGGGGATGGATTCAATCCGTGAAAAACCGCAACCGTCAGTGATGTCTTCGCAAAGCATTCATCCGAGGATAGCGGGAAAGAAATGCCCATCGCATACGATCGGCCAATGCACTACACCGTCGCCGTTCGCGCCCTTTGCGAATTCACCGCCAAGCGCGGCGACCTTGACCTGCGGTTCACGCCTTCGCCCTCTAGCCAGGAGGGAATTGCAGGGCATCAGTTCGTCGCAAGCCGGCGCGGTGATTCATACGAAACCGAGATCGCCCTGACAGGTGAATTCGGCTCGCTGTGTGTGCGGGGCCGTGCCGACGGCTATGACCCCTTGTCCAATCGGCTCGAAGAGATCAAGACGCATCGGGGCGATCTCGCGCGGCAGCCGCAAAATCATCGTCATCTGCACTGGGCGCAGGTCAAGGTTTACGGTGCGCTCCTGTGCGAGGCGAGGGGGCTTGCGCAGCTGACAATCGCACTGGTCTATTTCGATATCGAGTCCCAAAAGGAAACGGTTTTTGCAGAGACTCATTCGGCGTTACACCTGCGCGAGTTCTTTGAAGCTCAGTGCCGCGAGTTCACGGCCTGGGCAGAGCAGGAGATGGCGCATCGGGAAAGCAGGGATGCCTGTCTTGCAACGCTCGTGTTTCCGCATCCGTCGTTTCGCACTGGCCAGCGTGAACTGGCGCAAGCGGTCTATCGGGGGGCTGCGACCGGGCGCTGCGTGATGGCGCAGGCTCCGACCGGGATCGGCAAGACGGTCGGCACCACGTTCGCCATGCTCAAGGCCATGAAGCCGCAACAGCTCGACAAGGTTTTCTATCTCACGGCCAAATCCACCGGCAGGCGGATGGCGCTCGATGCGGCAGCGTTGATTGCCAGGAGTGCGGCTGCGCTCGATTTGCGTGTGCTGGAACTGGTGGCGCGCGACAAGGCCTGCGAGCATCGCGACAAGGCCTGTCACGGCGACTCGTGCCCGCTGGCCAAGGGCTTTTACGACAGGCTTCCGGCAGCGCGACTGGCGTGCATCGAGTCGGGCATGACAGACAGCACAGCCGTACGCGAAGTTGCGTTGAACCATCAGGTCTGCCCTTATTACCTCGGACAAGAACTGGTGCGCTGGGCGGATTTCCTCATCGGTGACTTCAACTATTACTTCGACAGCACTGCAATGCTGCACGGAATGACGGTGGGAAGCGACTGGCGAGTCGGTGTGCTCGCGGATGAAGCGCACAACCTGGTGGAGCGTGCCCGCTCGATGTATTCGGGGTCGCTCGGCCAGGCATCGCTTCGGGGTGTGCGGCTCACGGCACCTTCAGCCATCAAGCCTGCACTCGACAAGTTCAATCGAAGCTGGACTGCGCTGCGGAAGGCCCCGGTTCAGACGGACGGAACGCTCGACTCGCTGCCCTCCAGTTTCACCAACGCGCTCAAGCAGGCCGTGGCTGCCGTCGAATCGCATCTGGCCGAAGCGCAGCCGGGCACCGTCGATGGCGCTCTGCAGCAGTATTATTTCGACATGCTGGGATTTCAGCGGCTGGCAGAGTCATTCGGGTCGCATTCGGTGATCGAACTGACCTCTGACGCAGTAGCGTTCGGCAAACCTTCAACGGCGGTGCGCATACAGAACCTGGTGCCAGCGCCATTCCTCAAACCTCGCTTCGCGTCCGCGCGCTCGGCCACCCTGTTTTCGGCAACGCTCAACCCACCGCGTTACTACATGGACATGCTGGGCCTGCCCGACGACACGGCCTGGATCGACGTTCAGTCGCCGTTCAGTGCCGAGCAGTTGCAGGTGCGAGTCGTCAACCAGATATCGACGCGCTTTCCTGACAGGCAACGATCCGCAGCGCCGATTGCCCGGCTGATCGCGCGGCAATTCGAGGTGCAGGCGGGCAATTACCTGGCGTTCTTCAGCAGCTTCGATTACCTCGACATGGTGGCATGTGAGTTCGAAAGGCAATTTCCCCAGGTGCCGATGTGGACGCAGTCTCGCGGCATGGACGAGGGCGAGCGCCGGACGTTCATCGATCGCTTTGCGCCGGGCGGAGCGGGTGTCGGGTTCGCCGTGCTCGGGGGCAGTTTTGGCGAAGGCATAGACCTGCGGGGTGATCGGCTGGTCGGCGCCTTCGTCGCGACGCTGGGCTTGCCTCAGGTGAACCCGCGCAATGAGCAGCTCAAGGCACACCTCGAAGCCACTTTCGGTTCGGGCTATGACTACACCTACCTGTACCCGGGCATCCAGAAAGTGGTTCAGGCGGCGGGGCGGGTGATTCGTACGCAGGAAGACAGGGGTGTGATCTATCTCATTGATGACCGCTTTGCGCGGCCGGCGGTGAGGGAGCTGTTGCCGGCGTGGTGGCGGGTGACTTCGGCTGAAGTGGGCTAGCTGGGCTCCGTGTTTTGCCCCTTCCCCCTCTGGGGGAAGGCTGGGATGGGGGCAACCCGACCTATGCAAGCGCCGTCATGCCCCCACCCCAACCCTCCCCCGGAAGGGGAGGGAGGAACACCATGGGTTAGACGCCGTCCGGAAACTGCAGAACTTGCGGCGACCTGAAACCACGTTCAACACCTGTCCATGGGTCCTTGAAAGCAATGCTTTGCGCCAGCAGACGAAGCGGATTGCCGACCTCATCGCCACCGCGAGCCAGCAGCGCCGGATAAATCCTGTCCCCAAGAATCGGCAATCCCAAAGCGGCCATGTGCACGCGCAACTGATGTCGTTTGCCACTGGCGGGTCGCAGCAAATAGCGTGCCCACGCGCCCCGCGTTTCAAGCAGCTCAATGTGCGTCACCGAGTTCGCACCTGTGCCCGCAGTTGTATCGACCTCGCGCATCTGCATGAAGTGGTCGCTGGTCTCCAGCGTGCTGCTGCGCGTGAGGGGAAACCGCATGCTCGCGTCGAACCCGGCGATCGCCTCGTAACGCTTGTCCACTTCACGCCTGGCGAAGATGGCCTGATAGCGCGAACACATCGCACGCTTTCTTGCGAACAGCACGACGCCTGCGGTCTCCCTGTCAATCCGGTGGATGGGCGTCAGTTCCGGTTCATCGAGTTGCCTGCGCAGCCGGACAAGCAGCGTTTCCTGCAGATACTGTCCGGAAGGCGTCACCGGCAGGAAGTGGGGCTTGTCGGCGACGACGAGCAACTCGTCTTCGAACAGTACGGTGGCCTTTGCCGCATTGGGCGACTCGTTGGGGACCGTGCGGTAGTAATAGAGCTTGCCGTGCGGAACGTACGTCTGGGTCGGCGTCACGACATGTCCGGCGGAATCGAGAACGTCGCCGCTGGTCATCCGGTCTTGCCATTCGTCTGCAGGGACAGCCGGAAAGCGCTCCACCAGAAAATCCAGCATGCGTGCCCATGGGCCTGCAGGTAGCGAGACCTGGCTTGCGCCAACACCGTCTCGCACGGGCAGCATGATTACTGCTCGCCCGCCAGCGCCAGGCGGCGCGCACGTTGCAGCCGCCACTCGCCATCAGGCTCGCCGCCCTGGTAGACGTCATCCAGCGTGGTCGACGTTTCCTGCAGCTTTGTATCGAGCGCGACGCGGTTGTCGAAAACGAAGCACTCGCCGATCCAGTCGCGCTGCGCATCAGGCACCTGCTGGAAAAAATTGAGGATGCCGCCTTCGAGCTGGTAGACGGGCAAGTCCATTTCACGCATCCACGCACTTGTCTTTTCGCAGCGGATGCCGCCGGTGCAATACATCGCGACGCGCTTGCCCTGCGCTTTCCAATCGGCAACATGCTCGCGAACGTATTCGGGAAAGTCGCGAAAGTTGTTTACCTTCGGATCGATGGCACCTTCGAAATGACCCAGCCGATATTCGAAGCGGTTGCGGTTGTCCAGCAGCACCACGTCAGGCTGGCGGATCAGTTCACGCCATTCCTGCGGACTGACATCGATACCCGTCTGGCGCGCATCGACGCCTTCGATACCCAGGGGCACGATCTCTTTCTTGACGTGAACCTTGAGCCTGGCGAACGGACGCGTGATGCAGGCACTGCGTTTGAAAACCATCCCCGTGAATGCACCTGCGAACGCCGGGTCGCGCAGCAGCGCCTGCTCGACGCGGATCACCGCCGAATCAGTACCCGCCAGCATTCCGTTGATGCCCTCAGGCGCGACCAGCACGCTACCGGTCACGGCGCCGGGACCCTGCGACAGCAACTCGCGCAATAACTGCGCAACCTGCTCCGGGTCGGCAAGCGGCGTGAATTTGTAGAAGGCGGTGTGAATCAGATCGTCGCTATCAGGCATGGCGCATTTTCCCATCAGAAGATAGACAGGCCCGTCCTGGCGGTGAACATCTCCAGCGCCTTCATGCCGAGCAGCGAGTTGCCGCTCGCCTCCAGTGCGGGAGACCAGACGCACATCGTCAACTGGTCGGGCACGACAGCCACGATGCCGCCGCCGACACCGCTCTTGCAGGGCAGCCCGATGCGGAATGCAAACTCGCCCGCCGCATCGTAGGTGCCGCATGTGAGCATCAGCGAGTTAATACGCCGCGTCTGGCGTTCGGACAAAAGCTGCTCACCTGCGAACGGATGTGCCCCGTCGCGGCAAAGAAATCCGGCGGCACGCGCCAGTTGCATGCAACTCATGCTGACCGAGCAATGATGAAAGTAGGCGTCGAGCACGGTGTTCACGTCGTTGTCGATCCGGCCGAAGCTCTTCATGAAGTTGGCGAGCGCCGCATTGCGAAAACCGGTCGATGCTTCCGAAGCGGCTACCTCCTCGTCGAAGTACACGGGCTCATTGCAAAGGCTCGACAGTAGCGCGAGCATCTGCGCCTTTGCATCGAGGCGGCTGACGAGCCGGTCAGTGACTGCAAGTGCTCCGGCATTGATGAATGGGTTGCGCGGAATTCCCTGCTCGGACTCGAGTTGCACCAGCGAATTGAAGGGGTTGCCCGAGGGTTCGCGGCCAATGCGCTCCCAGATGTCGTCACCCAGTTCCCGCATGCCCAGCGTCAGAGAAAACAGCTTGGAAAGACTCTGGATCGAAAACGGCGTGCGGCTGTCGCCCGCGTGGGCCTCGTGGCCCTCCCTGGTGCGTAGCGCGATGCCGAACTGCAGGGGCGACACCCGGGCGAGGGCGGGAATGTAGCTGGCGACGTGGCCGACCTGCCCCAATTCGGGACGCAGGCTTGCAACGATTTCTTCTAGGAGCGGCTGGAATTCCATGACGCATTCTGACGCGGGCCGTAAGATGCGCGCAGGCAACCTGCCTGGAAACTGGAGACAAATCATGACCCTGGATGAGTACAACGCAGCCGTGAAGCAGATCATGGGCGAGCAACAGAAGATGGCTCAGGAGACGGCGCAGCTCGCCATGTCCGGCAAGGCCAACCCGACCAGCCCCGAATTCGCCCAGATCATGACCAGGCAGTGGTCCCTGATCCAGCAGATGGCCAAACTCAACACCGACCTGATGATGGGTGTGATGTCGCCAAAGAAGTAGTCAAACCACCTCGAATTTCCCCCTGGCCACGTTCGCCAGGTTCACGCCTTCAATCCGCACCAGCCGCGTAGGACCTGCGCGGCTTGGTGAGTGCACCTTGCCCTCGTTGTAGACATGCGCCATGCCAGGCGTCAGCGTGTAGCTGTCGAGCCGGCTGACCTTGCCCGACGCGCCGTCCGAAGGTGCCTGAATCACCGCCCAGTCCGTCATAACGGTCTCTCCATCGGCCTGCCCATAGATCGCCCATGAAGGCCCATGGTCATGCGGGCCGCTGTCCTTCGCATCGGTGTAGCGATGCGCGAGGATGCAAAACCCCAGTTCCCTGTCTTCGTACACGATCTTGCGCTCCGGCGATGCATCGTCGAAAAGCGAATCGACGAATGCGCGGTCCTTCAACGCATCGCGCAGCAAACCTGCGACGATTTCACGGCCTGCAGGATTGTTCTGTCTGGCAAGGACGTCGTGGGTCTGGGCGGCAAAGCTGGCAAGTGTGCGGGTCATCTTGAGTTCCTGATCGAGCGAACGAGGTGCCCGGCTTGTCGACGGCGGCCATCGCCACGTTCTGCTAAGGTTTGTCAGCGTCAATGCGTTCTTGTTCTGTCTCAGGAGCCGCGATCCATTCCGAAGCTTCTACGATGTCGGTAAACGTGCGAATTCGCAGGCCTTTCTGCTTTGCAGCTGCTTCACCAGTGCCCACCCTGCTTTCGGAGTTGACAACGACGGCAACGCGATCCAGGCTCGATAGCATCTCGGCAGTATGGATTCCCAAAGCCCGGTGCTCGTCTTCATTCAAAGGAGCAGCCGCGGACAAGGTGTCAATGAGAACCCGTCGGTAGTTATGCATGATGCAAACCTTGGATAGCATGTCAATGGCACCGAGGGCGTCGGAAATCTGAATCTCTCCACTGGCAACGGCCAATAGATAGGAGCCATGATGAACCGACACTGCGAATGTCATTGCGCACATTAACACTATGCGGCTGTTTGTAGGGCGAGCGGGCCTTGCGAGCCTGAAGTCCCAGGTGGTGATCTCAACGCGCTGGACTAACTACCCCAACTTATCCTGCGTCCGAGTCTCGAAGTCCGCTGCGTCGTGCCGCTCCCGCAACTGGCTTGCGGGCTCGCCCCACGCGCGATTGACCATTCGGCCGCGCTGCGTTGCAGGCCGCTGTGCGACTTCTTCCGTCCAGCGCTGCACGTGCTTGTAGCCTTGCACCTGCAGAAATTCACCAGCGCCATAAAGGTGCCCCTGCGCAAGCACGCCGTACCACGGCCAGATGGCCATGTCGGCAATGGTGTAGTCGTCACCGGCTACAAAGCGTGATTGCGCCAGACGCTGGTCAAGCACGTCCAACTGGCGCTTGACTTCCATCGCGTAACGGTCAATGGCGTATTCGATTTTCTGCGGTGCATAGGCGTAGAAGTGCCCGAAGCCGCCACCTAGAAACGGCCCGCTGCCCATCTGCCAGAAGAGCCACGAGAGGCACTCTGCGCGGACCGCCCGGTCCTTCGGCAGGAACGCGTCGAATTTTTCTGCAAGGTAGATCAGGATCGCGCCAGATTCGAAAACTCGCACCGGCTGCTCACCGCTGCGGTCGAGCAGCGCGGGAATCTTGGAGTTGGGATTGATCGCAACGAAGCCGCTGCCGAACTGCGCACCTTCATTGATATTGATGAGCCACGCGTCGTATTCGGCGCCCTTGTGACCCAGGGCCAGCAGCTCCTCCAGCATCAGCGTGACCTTGACGCCGTTGGGCGTACCCAGCGAATAAATCTGCAGCGGATGGACACCGACCGGAAGTTCTTTCTCGTGTGTCGGGCCGGAGACCGGCCTGTTGATGCTGGCGAACTTGCCGCCGTTGTCCTTGTTCCAGGTCCAGACGGCAGGAGGTGTGTAGGTGCTTGGATCAGACATCCAAAGAGTATAGGCAGCGCACGTTAAGCTCGGGTTCAAGTCATGACGCAAATTTCGCAACTACGCCAGCGCCTGATTGCCGCGGGCGCCAACCCGCGTCACGCCCAACGCGTGCTCCGCCTCTGGGCGAATGCGCTGCCCCAGACCAGCGGCCGGCGCAAGCTTGACGACTTCATGCCGCGGCAGTTGCTCCATGCATTGCCCGCATTGATGAGCGAGTTCAGCGCACTCGCGCGCATCGCATCGCAGCATCCGGGCGCAGATGGTTCGCAGCGCTTGCTGGTCGAGCTCGACGACGGGCAGACCTGCGAGAGCGTGCTGCTGCTGCGCGGCGGCCTGTGCGTGTCGAGCCAGATCGGATGCGCCGTGGGTTGCCGTTTTTGCATGACGGGGCAGGGCGGGCTGGTGCGGCAGATCGGCAGTGCAGAAATCGTCGCGCAGGTGGTGCTGGCCCGCTCGATTCAACCCGTGAAGAAGGTCGTTTTCATGGGCATGGGCGAGCCCGCGCACAACCTGGCCCAGGTGATGGAAGCGATCGAATTTCTTGGGACGGCCGGTAACATCGGCCACAAGAGTCTGGTGTTCTCGACGGTGGGCGATGAACGTGTGTTCGACGCGTTGCCACGTAGCGCCGTCAAGCCCGCGCTCGCGCTGTCGTTGCACAGCACTCGAGCGGATCTGCGGGAAGAGCTGCTGCCGCGCGCACCAAGAATTACGCCCGATGACCTCGTTGAAGCAGGACATGCGTACGCCCGCGCGACCGGGTATCCGATGCAAGTGCAGTGGACTTTGCTCGAGGGCGTCAACGACACGGATGAAGAGGTGGACGGCCTGGTGCGCCTGCTCAAGGGCAGGTACGCCATCCTCAACATGATTCCGTACAACACAGTGCCCGGCCTGGATTACCGGCGCCCGGCAATGGAAAAGGCCGCTGCGCTTGCCCGAGAACTGCACAGCAGGGGCGTGCTGACCAAGCTACGCGACTCAGCAGGGCAGGATGTCGATGCGGGTTGCGGTCAGCTCAGGGCGCGCGGCAGTCGGGTGGTGCATTTCGCACCGATGCGGTCGAAGCCGTTTATTTGAGCCGCTCATCCCGTGCTGCCTCAGACGTTATGAGGTACTGCCGCGTGCTTGCGCAGCTCGAACAACTCGAAAATGCCCATGCCCGCGAGCATGGCTGCGACGAAGACAAGTGCCTTCATCTCGCCCATGCCAAGCGCCACGAGTGCGGGCCCGGGGCAAAAGCCCGCCACGCCCCAGCCGATGCCGAACAGCACACTGCCGCCAACCAGCCGGCGGTCGATTTCGCGCGAGTCCGGTAGGCGCATGGCAGCGCCGAGAATGGAAACGCTGCGCCGGCGGGCGAAAGCAAATGCAATGACGCCCACGGCGATCGCGCCACCCATCACGAAGGCAAGCGACGGATCCCACGCACCGGCGAGATCGAGAAAACCCTGCACCTTGGCCGGATCGGCCATGCCAGAGATGATGAGGCCGACACCGAAGACCAGGCCTGCGAGGAGAGAGGTAAAAACAAGCATGTTGTTCCTTGGACTGGGATTTCAGATCCCGAGAACGTGACGCATCACGAACACGGTGGCGAAGCCTGCACCCATGAACGCAGCAGTTGCCACCAGCGAGCGCAGCGACAGGCTCGAGAGCCCGCAAACGCCGTGGCCGCTGGTGCAACCCGCGCCGTACCGTGTGCCCACGCCGACCAGTAAACCGGCGACGATGAGCGCTGTGAAGCCCGCGTCGATTCGAGGTGTTGGCAAGTTGGCCACCAGCGCGTACACGAGCGGTGCACCGACCAGGCCCAGCAAGAAGGCGGCGCGCCATCCGACGTCGCCTCTGACGGGCTTGAGCAAACCGCCCAACACGCCGCTGATGCCCGCAATGCGACCGTTGAGCAGCACGAACATCGCTGCAGAAAGTCCGATGAGCGCACCACCGGCAAGCGCCGACCACGGGGTGAATTCATTCCACGCGATGTTCATTTTTCTTCCTTTGGACAGTAGAGGTCATAAAGCACCGAGATGATCTCGATCAAGTTCGGATCGGCAATTGCGTAGAAGATGTTTTTGCCTTCGCGGCGCGTGGTCACAACGCCCTCGCTGCGCAGCACGCCTAGTTGCTGCGACAGCGTCGGCTGGTGAATGTCGAGCTGGGCTTCGAGGTCGCTCACGCACATTTCGCCTTGCGAGAGCTGACACAGCAGCAGCAGGCGTTCGACGTTGGCAAGAAGTTTCAGCGTCCCGACGGCCTTGTCGGCTGCGGATCGCAGCGCTTCGGGGTCGAGGACCAGGACGGGTTGTTTCATTTGCGGTTCGATGGATCGGGGTTGCAGATAATATACTAAATAATATAATATGCGTCAATAGATTGAAACTGGAGTAAAAGGAAATGCAATGAACCAGCCGCAAGTCAGCATCCAGGCCTTCGTCGATCCGGGCACCTGGACTGTCAGCTATGTCGTGTGGGACCCGGCCACCAGCCGGGCCGCGGTGATCGACCCTGTGCTCGATTACGACTTCAAGTCCGGTCGCACCAGCACCACCTCCGCCGACAAGGTACTCGCCTGCCTTAAAGACAAGGACCTCACGATCGACTGGATCCTGGAGACGCATGCGCATGCAGATCACCTCTCGGGTGCGCGATATATCCAGGGGCAGGTCGGCGGCAAGATCGCGATCGGCGAGAACATCCGGGCGGTGCAGGCGGTGTTCAAGAAGCTCTTCAATCTCGAACGAACCTTCATGCCCGACGGCAGCCAGTTCGATCACCTGTTCAAGGACGGCGAGACGTTCATGATCGGCAACTTGCCGGCCACTGCCATGCTCGTGCCTGGGCACACACCGGCCGACATGGCGTACCTGATCGATGGTTCGGTCTTCGTTGGGGACACACTGTTCATGCCCGACGTGGGCAGCGCGCGTGCTGACTTTCCAGGCGGCAATGCCCATGAGTTGTACCGCTCCATGCGCAAGTTGCTCGCCCTTGCGCCGGAAACCACGATGTACGTCTGCCACGACTATCCGCCGGCATCGCGCCCCACGGCCTGGAAGACCACAGTGGCCGAGCAGCGCGCCGGCAACATTCACGTACGCGATGGAATTTCGGAAGAAGAGTTCGTCGCGATGCGCAAGGCGCGCGATGCGACACTCGAAGTGCCGACTCTCATCCTGCCGTCGATCCAGGTCAACGTGCGCGCAGGCCAGCTTCCACCCGCCGACGAGAACGGCGTCTCATACCTGCGCATTCCGCTCAATGCGTTGCCCGTACATCGGTAGGGAAACTGCATGCCGGCACTGACGTAGTGCCGGCCGCTAATGCAGGAAGCCTGGCAGTGCCAGGCTTCCCGTAGGGCAAATGCCGGATCGAGTCCGGCGTGACAACCAGCCGCGGCCTTACCCGGCCTTGCTGCCCGTGGTCTTTTTCTCGCCACCCCCCTGCGCCGAGCGCTTGCTCGTCGCGCTACCAGTGCCCTTGGCCTGCGCAGAAGATGACGTCTTTGACTTCGACTCCGGTGACGACTTACTGGTCGATGACCCGGAAGACTTGCTGCTGTTTCGTGATGCCATGAAATGCTCCTTGGTAGTTAGACTTGCCAGCCACCTCTGTGGCGTGGATTCAAGATAGCGCAGGCCCATGGACGGCGTGTCGTCCTTGGCTCAGAACACCTGTAAGACCTGCCCCACCTGATACCTTCAAGCCATGAGTTCCTGCTGCCGCTCGAACATCTGGTCTGCAAGTGCGAGCAGATCAATCTCCGCAGCAGCCATCGCTTTTGAGAACAACATGTCGCGCTCGTCCTTGACGTGATTTTCGATTGCGACATTGAGTTCGGCGACCAGCGTGTCCATGGCCGGATTGGCCGTGCCGATGCCGCGAATATCAGCGATCAGCTGCTTGGCCGTCTGGTGCTCGGCCAGAGCTTTGTCGATCAGTGCGCCGGAATCCGGGACTCCATCGCGCACCGCCGGGTAGAAGATCTCTTCCTCGACCTGGGCATGCACGGTGAGTTCGTCGCAAATCTTCATGGCGAGTTCGGTGCGCTGGTCGGCAGTCTTGTCGGCGAGCGCCACCGGCAGGATCGCCAGGCGCGCGTAGTCCACGAAGAGGTGCTTGACCGCAATGTGATCCGCGTCGAGCAACTCGCACGCGTCTTTGTCGGAGTTTTCGAGCATCGCCGAGTCCTCGTCGTCCTCGAATTCCTCGATGTCCTGGTTTTGTGCAGTAGGGGGTGTGGTGGTCTTGTTCATAGAAGTGGCGGGTCCATCTCGCGGCCGAAGTGGCGGTGCTGGGTCATCGCGTCAATGAAGTCGCTGATGGCGTCGTCTGCGTCGGCGGCTTCCGCGACGATCAGTCCTGTGGGGCCCTGCGCCAGGCTCTTGTCCAGGCTCACCGGCAGGCCGGCCAGCGCAAGCAGTTCAATGGCGCCGCCAATGGCCAGAATTGGCTTGCAATGGCGGAACTGGTCCTTGATGAATTCAACGGTGTGACCGTCCAGGGAAAGTGCTGCCAGGGCTTCGTCACCGTCGCCGATGATCAGCGCATCGAACAGGAAGCCGGGCTCGTTTTCCATTGAGGCATCCGCGTCCAGTGGGCCGCCCGACACAGTGGGGATGCGGCCAATGCGTGGGCCGACCAGTCGGGCGACCACGCCTTGCGCGAGTAGCGCGGCTTGAGCCTGTTTGACGAATTCACCTTCGATGCCCGGGGCGATGAGAATCGCCACCTTGCGGCCAGCGAGAGAGCCGTTGCCTGGTCGATGCAGCAGCGACAGCGCCGGGGACTTCAGCACTTCGGGCGTTGCCACCGTGGGCACCGCCAGCGGCAGCGGCTCGGGCATCGGAGACATGCCCAGGCCTTTCGCGACCTTCTGGGCAAGCGCTTCGGACGCGTTGCGCAGCATGGCGACACTGCGCTCGCGAATGGCGGGCACCGTTACCTTGGACAGCTCGAACCTGAATGCGTTTGCGATGTGGTCCTGCTCGACCGGCGTCTGGCTTTCGAAGAACAGCGTGGCCTGGGTATAGTGATCTGCAAACTTCTCGGGCTTGGCTCGCACCTTGCCCTGGTCTTCCTTGTTGGAGATGCTGGCGGCAACAGAAACGAAACCTTGCGCCGCACCGGCCTGGAACGGACAGCCCCCGGCAAGCGAGTTGGGCTCGTACGAAACGCGTCCGCGCGGAATCGCCTGGCGATGCATGCCGTCACGCTGGTTGTTGTGAACCGGGGCGATGGGCGAATTGATCGGGATCTCGTGGAAGTTGGGGCCGCCGAGTCGGCTGATCTGCGTATCGACGTACGAGTGAATCCGACCGGCCAGCAGCGGATCGTTGGAGAAGTCGAGGCCCGGAATGATGTGAGCCGTGCAGAAAGCAACCTGCTCGGTTTCGGCAAAGAAGTTGTCCGGGTTGCGATTGAGCACCATGCGTCCCAAGGGGCGAATAGGCACCATCTCTTCGGGCACAAGCTTGGTTGCATCCAGGATGTCGAAGCTGAATGTTTCGGCCTGCTCTTCGGTAAACACCTGCACGCCCAGTTCGTACTCGGGGTAAGCGCCGGACTCGATGCGCTCCCACAGGTCGCGGCGATGATAGTCAGGGTCGGCGCCTGAAATTTTCACGGCCTCATCCCACACGAGCGAATGCGTGCCGGCCATCGGCGTCCAGTGGAACTTGACGAAGACGGATGTACCTTCTTCATTGACCATGCGGAAGGTGTGCACACCGAATCCCTGCATCGTCGCGTAGCTGCGAGGAATGCCGCGATCGGACATAACCCACATCAGCATGTGCGTCGATTCGGGCATGAGCGAAACGAAATCCCAGAACGTATCGTGGGCGCTTCCAGCCTGCGGCATTTGATTGTGCGGCTCGGGTTTGACGGCATGAACAAGATCGGGGAACTTCATCGCGTCCTGAATAAAGAAGACGGGAATGTTGTTACCCACCAGGTCCCAGTTACCTTCGTCGGTGTAGAACTTCACGGCGAAGCCACGCACGTCGCGCGCCGTGTCTTTGGAGCCGCGCTCGCCTTGTACGGTGGAAAAGCGAACGAACACAGGCGTGATCTTTCCGGCTTCCTTGAAGGGCGCTGCGCGGGTCAGGTCCGTCGCGGCTTCATAGGCTTCGAAGAATCCGTGTGCGGCTGAACCACGTGCATGCACGATGCGTTCGGGGATGCGTTCGTGATCGAAGTGCGTGAGCTTTTCGCGCAGGATGAAGTCTTCGAGCAGGGCAGGGCCGCGCACGCCGTACTTCAATGAATTCTGGTTGTCTGCAACCCGCACGCCCTGGTTGGTCGTGAGCATCTGGCCGCCCGAATCGACGCGTACGCGGTCGAGTGGTTCGATGGTTGAGTTCACGCCCTCGACAGCAAAGCTTCCAACTTTCTGCGAAGTGTTCTCTTCTGAAAGTGTGCTGCCGGTGGGCAGTCGCGACTCGGGCTTGGCTGTCATGCCGGGCTGTGGCGACAGACCGTTGGAAAACCCGTGCTCGCTGGGCTTTGTCGCATTGAACGGCATGGCCGCTGCCATGTTTTCCGTTTGCGCTGCCTTGGCTACTGCAGTATCAGAAGTTGAGCTGTTGGATACCTTGGATGGGCCGCTATCTGTGTTTCGTGCGGCTGCCTTGGAAGCGCTGTCGCTCCCAGCCCGGCCCGATGCCGGCTTGGTGGTTCTGGGCATTGGTGTCCCTTGTTGGTTCGTTTGGCAATAGCGCCTCCGACAAGGGTATTGGTCATCGACCCACGATCTCGTAGGACGAATGCGACATGCTGCGCGCGTTAGTCGATAAGTCCTTGCTTGAGCGCGTAGTACGCGAACTCTGCATCGGATTTCAGTTCAAGCCTGGCTGCTACCTGTGATCTATAGGTGCTCACGGTGCGTGTACTGAGCGCAAGTTCTTTTGCAATCTCCGGCTGCGGCACTCCACGGGCGAGTTTCAGGAAAATCTGGAACTGCCGCGCTGTGAGCTGTTCATGCGCAGGAGCCGCCGCCTCATCGACGATCTGGCTCAGCAACAGGCCGGAAACTTCAGGCTGAATGTAGCGATTGCCGCTTGCAATGACACGGATCGCTGTGGCGATTTCTGCTGGATCGCATTGCTTGTTGAGGTATCCGTGCGCGCCAAGCCTCAACAACTTCACTGCATATTTCTCAGCAGTAAACCCAGAGAGAATCAGGATGCCGAGATCGGGTTGGCGTGCGCGTATTGAAGCCATCGTGTCGATACCACTGCGATCGCGCATCTGGAGGTCCAGCACGAGCACATCGGGACGTACGCGGCGCAGCAAGTTCAGGGCGTCGCTTCCGGTGGCAGCCTCTCCAATCACATTGATGTCGCCCGCAGCGTGCAGGTACTGGCGCAACCCCGATCTGACAATTTCATGGTCATCCACCAGGGCAACGCGCACTAGCCGCGCTTTCGAGCGGGGCGCTACGCGATTAACAAGGACACCTTCGATCATTTCTTTGCAGCCGACAGGTTTATGTGGCCGCTATGGTAGTAGAACTCTAGAGCTTTGTGGGCAACGCTGACGCGCTGAAATCAGGCGGTACGCTCGCGCCAGAACTCCCGGGTCGCAAACAGTCCAGCAGGTGTCCAGTGCAGGGACGGCGACATCATGGCCACGAGCAGGTCTTCACGTTGCTGTCCATCGGATACCTCCAGGCGACTCTTGAGTACGCTCAGGTCGGGATCCAGTAGGTCGTCGCATGATGCAGCCACCGGGTCGGGCCGTGCGCGCTGCATGGCTCTGAACGTGGCGCGACGCTGCTTGCGCTCTGGCGCGGCGTCTTCTGTATAGGCGGCCCCGTCGGAACTGGCTTCCCCCCGAATCCAGTCGTGGATCACCTGCAATTCATAGCTGGAGAAGACGCCGAACATTTCGGCGCGCGGCCCCTGCAAGAGGCCCCAGAAGCGACTCTGTTCCACGGGCAAGCCCCGCCTGATCCATCCTGCGGTTTCCAATGCCTGGAGAAAGGCCGCCATGCCCGAAGGCTGCGCAAGCCACTCGTTGACGCTCTTGCCGCCCACGCGGCAGTAGTCGGAATGCGCGCCGCTTCCCATGGCCGATTTGTGCGTGAGGATCCGAACGACTTCAGCGTGGATATCGAAACCCTTGACCGCCTCGCAGGTCCCGGCACCCGCATTGGCAAGCCTGCTGCCTGCGCGGACACGTTCCCAGAATTCACCGCCGTCTGCCAAACGCGGCAGCATGTCCGTCACCGCCTGACAGGCCCGTCGTGCGTGGCCTGTGTGGCCGTTGTCCACCGTGACGTGGAGCGTGAAATAGTACGGGTCGATGCCGAGTTCATTGAGCTCGTGCGCCGTGATCAGCAGATGCAGCGGCAATTGCTCGTAGCCCAGGTTTAAGCCGATCACTTCGGGCAGGAATTCTTCGGCGTTCCAGCCCAGCGCGAGCTGGATCGCTCCCTGTCGGTAGAAATGGTCGTCGATGCCGTCCAGCGGGTCGAGGTTGTACCGGTTGAGCAATGCGCGATACAGCACGACGTGATTTTTTGTCGCGTCGCCTTCGCCCAGTTCCTCGACGTAGGTACGAACGAGGTCTGACATTTTCGGATTGGCAGCGTGCCTGACGAGGCCGTAGAGCCATGCGCCATCGACCAGCTTGGTAGGCGCGACGTTTCGCAAGACATAGAGCGCGTGGGCACGATTGCTGAAGAACCGGCGCGGCACGCCCGCCTTGCGATCCGCCAGATACGCCGCGTACTTCCCATGCACCGTTTGCGTATTAGCCTGCATCCAGTCCTGAAGTTCTGCCGGACTGTGAGGAAGGTCGTCGTCGTCATGCCGCAACTGGGCAAGCTCGGAGTGCAGGAACGACCCGGCTTCCGCGCGAAGGGCGGCATCGGGCGCGCCCTCCATCAGGCTGCGATAAAGGAATGCATGGGTGTTGGCGGCTTCAGTGCCGAGACGCAGGATCGAGGTTTCTGCGAGCTCAGCAGATTGAGCGTGACCGGCAGCTTGGGGTCGCTGCCATTCATGGGGTGCGGCGTACATGGGCGTGGGCGGGTCCGTATTTCACAATCCGTTTAGTCTCTCGCCGCATAAAGGCTGCCCTTATCGGGGTTCTCGCCGTATCGGGGTGGGCCACCTCCTACCCCCAATTTCAATGTCCAACTGGAGACTTTCACTGAGCCGGCCGGGTGACGACCAGGGCAACCGCGGCGATTCGCTCCGCACCTGCATACGCGCTCTCTTCAAGTTCTTCGCCGAAGACGTCAGGGTCGAGTTCGCGATAGTTCCAGGCCCAGCCCAATGCATCGAGCTCGGGACGCAACGATTCGATGAACGGATCTTCACCCTCCACAATGGCCACGCCCGTGTACAGCACGAGGCGGCCACCGGGTGTCAGGCGGTGCACGCCCTCGCGCACGATCCGCTCCGACAGTGCGCCGCCCCATTGCCCGCCGCCGTGCCGATAGGTGCGTCCGGCGTGGTCGTTCAGGTAGGGCGGGTTCGACACGATCAAATCGAACTGGCCAATCACCGGCCCGAACAGGTCGCCAAGCGCGAAGTTGGACTCGATGCCTGCCAGTGCGCAGTTGGCAGCCGCGAACTGCAGGGCAGTGCGGTTGATATCGGTCAATGAAAGAAAGGGCAGTGATTTCGCCGACGACACACCGGCGATGATTCCACCGGGACCGGCTCCGCAACCAACATCCAGGATGCGGCCTGATGCCGGAAGTGGCGCGCGCTCGAGTTCTGAATTGACGAGCGCGGCGAAGCGATAGGTGTCCGGTCCGAAAAAGACAGAGTCGGCTTGGTCGGTGGGGTAGGCCGAATGTGCGAAGAGGTGCCGCTCCAGGCTGGAGAATCGCACGCGACTCAGGAACAGGTCGCCATTGCCGTGGAACAGTCCCGCGTTTTCCATGACCCAGAAGATCTCAGATGGCAGCATGTCGCGGGAAAACGGCTTACTCCAGCCGAACAGGTCACGCAGGGACGTCGCATGGGCGTGAGCGCCTGCCCGATCATTGATCCGCTTGTGTGTCGCTGGGGTCGGCGTGACAAAGCGGTAGCCGGTCGTCTTGAGCCATGCGCCCACTTCGACAAGGGCTGCAGTAATAACGGGGTCGGACGGCGAGGGAAGATTCATCTCTCCCAGCATGGGGCTTCACAGGGCTGGACCCTGTCAGCCGAGTGCGATGCTTCTATTGCGCAATCTTTTTCGTCGCCTCGCTGGTGCCGGGTACGGTCGGCGGCGTCGGTGCGCGAGGAATTCGCACGGTGAATGTCGTGCCATCCGCATCAGTAGAGGTGACATCGATCGAGCCACCATGAGCGAGGGACGTTTCTCTTGCTACAAAAAGGCCGAGCCCGAGGCTGGTTCGCGGAGGCCCTGGCTGCTCGCCTTCAAGGGGCAACTGAACCATGGCGCTGAAGATCGACTGCAGCGCATCCTTCGGGATAGCAGGACCCCGGTTGTTGACGCTCAGGCGCATATGGTCGGGCTCGCCCACGACATTCAGAGTGACCGCTGTACCGATCTTGCGATATTGCGCAGCGTTAATCAGCAGGTTCACGATGACCTGCTGAAGTCTCACGCTGTCAAAACTCCCGGTCATGTCGCCCTTGAACTCCGATTCGAAAACGCACTCGGGATGGGAAGTGATTGCGTCGTGCAATGCCGCCTGCACAATCTCGTGCATGTCTGCAGGCTCGGGGCGCATCGGCATCTTGCCGCCCATCTGGGTTCGAGAATATTCGAGCAGGTCATTGACCATCATTGACATCGTTGCAGCGCTGCGAGTCAGTCGCATGCCTGCTTCTGCGTTGCCATCGGCCGATGTCGATCGTTGCAGGAACGCGCCCGTCAGGCTGATGGCCGACAGGGGCGTGCGCAGGTCGTGTCCGAGAATGGCGAGAAACCGCTCGCGTGTCTGGGTGTAATGGTCCGAGAAAGTAACGGCCGATTCCGCCAGCGCCTGGTCGACCGCCTCGTTGAAACGCACCAGTTCATCGTGAACATCCTCATTGAACTGGTCCACATGAGGCAACCAGAGCCGTAACACGCTGGCCCGCAGGGCGCGAAATTCTCCGGTGAGTTGGACCAGAGAAAAGCCGCTGATTTCGCGAAGGGTGCCGTGGATGGCTGCAGCACTGTTGTGGAACTGTTTCTTGCCATCGCCCTTCGATTTGGCTTTCGCCTGGGCGTCGCTCTGCAGGCTCTCGATGTCCAGGGCAATGGCCTTGATCATCTGGTGTGCATGGTCGCGCAGTTCCGCGCTGGTCATCAACACGGCTGCCGGTTCGAGGGTTTTGGCAAATGCTTCCCACTCCACCAGGATCTTTTCCGCGTGGGTGTTTAGAAATGTGGAGAGGTTCACTTGCTTGACTCGCTCACTGGTTGGGATCGATTCGCGTGAATCTGGTGTGCGAGCATACGCCCTCCCTGATCGGGGCTGTAGGCAGCAGCCTACCTTGGGTCCGTTTGCGGGCCTACGGGAAAGAATTGCGCGTCAAACAGACTGCAAACAAATGAGCACACAACCCAATGTCGGTGACACCAAGACAGGCAACTTCAACGACAAGGAGCCGCCCCCGAGCGGCAAGCCGGTCTCCAATCGACCGGCAGACGATGGGGGTTCACACGAAACGGTTTCACCCGTCGGACACGCCTGGCCCGAGGGAAGAAGAGGTGAGCATTCGGGCGTGAACCTGGCGCATGAATCCGAGGGCGCGGGCGTTCCGGGAGAACCGGCAGACCCAGCGGAGCGACCACCCAAGAGGTAAGACGCTTGTCGCGTGCTCGGGGCAGCCACATGCTGCACGCCGCAGCTGCGCCGGGATCGCCATTGCGGCGTTCACGACAGTGGATCAACCTGGCCGGCAGACACGTGTTTTTTCGCAAGCCCCGTGAGCGTTTCGATTGCGGTGACCAGCGCGTGGGGTCGTAGCGGCTTGGTCAGGTGCTCATCAAAGCCGGCGTCCAGCGCCCGTCTCCGGTCGTCCACCCTTGAAAATGCGGTGAGGGCAATCGCCGGCAATCGGCCTGCCGGAGCAATCGCAGTTTGTTCGAGCGACCGGACGTCGCGGATGACCTCATAGCCGTCCTTACCGGGCAAGCCGATGTCGCTGATCAGCACATCCGGGATTGCCTTGCGGACGGCGTCGATCGCGCCTTCGTGGTCAGTCGCCAGGCGGACGCTTGCGCCCCGGTCTGTCAGCACCAGCGAGAGCATTTCCCGGGCATCCGGGTCGTCCTCGACGACGAGAATGTCCAAACCCTGCAAGGGGTGTGTGTCGGCTTTCGCAGCGTCATCGGCACCTTGTAGCGAACCGGCTGAAGTATCCGGCGACAAAACGTCTTCTGGCCGAGGCTCCACGTTGAGCTCCACACGCAAGGTTGTTCCCAGCTGCGGCCCCGCACTTTCTGCGACGACGCTGCCATTATGAAGTTCTGCCAGATGCTGAACGATTGAAAGCCCAAGGCCCAGGCCCCCATGCCGACGATTGCCGGGTGAGTCGCTCTGGGTGAAGCGGTCGAACAGCTGCGGCAGGAATTCGGCGGGGATACCCTGTCCGAAGTCCTGCACGGCCAGTTTCAGGCGCGGGCCTTCGCGTCGCAAGGTCACGCGAATCGTGCCGCATTCGTGCGAGAACTTGATGGCGTTGGACAGCAGGTTCCACAGGATCTGCTGGAACCGTGCGGGATCGAGCCACGCGGTCTGCCGGGCCTGCTCGATGTCAGTCTCGATGACGAGCTTTCGCTCATCACTGCTCGCGCGAAGGGCGTTGATCGATGTCAGCACCAGTTCCGCCGGATCGGTGTCTTCGCGCTCCAGACGCATCTTGCCGGAGTTGATTCGCGAGACGTCGAGGATGTCTGAAATGATGCGAGCCTGGGTCTTGACGTTGCGGTCGATGGCAAGAAGCCCCTTGATCGCGTCAGGTGTCGGGTTGCGTCGCATCATGATCGCGACCCAGCCGACGATGGAGTTCAGCGGCGTGCGCAATTCGTGAGACAGCACCGCGATAAAGTCGTCCTTCGTGCGGTTGTGGCGTTCGGCCACGACGCGCGCGGCCTGCTCGCGGTCGAGCACGTCGCGGCGATTCTTTTCGAGGTGATGCCGTTCCGAAGCATCGATGGCAATGCCGATACGAAGGCCGGGTTCGACGTGCTCCGACAGGCTCCAGTCGAGGTAAACCGGCGAGCCGCCCGCGTTGAGCAGCGCCAGCTGGCCATGCCAGGGCCTTATCTCGTTAAGCGCTGCGGGTGGACGGCCGGAAGGCTCCTCGGTCCGCTGGCGCACCGCCTGCTCCCAGCCCGGCGCGGCCAATTCGACCAGACGCCTTCCCTGCAGTTGCTCGAGCGGCATTCCCAGCATGACCTGCATGGCCGGATTGGCATCTGCAATCCGCCCCTGGGAATCGATAAGCACAATGCCCGAGAGCGCCTGATCGAAAATCGCGCGAAAACGCAGTTCGCTGCGCCGAAGCTGGTCTTCTGCGGTGCGAGCGCGTATCAAGGCCTGCAACGTCGCCACCAGCACGGCAGGCTCGACCGGATGGACCAGGTAGGCATCGGCTCCTGCATTCAGGCCCGTGACCTTGTCCTGGTCGCGCACGAACTCCGCCGACAGGTGGACCACGGGCAAGAGGGCCGTATCGGGACCCTGGCGCAGCCTGCGGCAAACCTCGAAACCATCGATGTCCGGAAGATTCACGTCGAGCACAACGGCAGCAATGCCCTGGGCAACGGTATCGAGAGCTTCACCGCCACTGGCCGCCTCGGCGGTCTGGAAACCCGCTGCCCGCAGCACGCGCGCCGTCGAGTAACGCGTCGCGGCGTTGTCGTCCACGACCAGCACCACATGCCGGCTGCGATCGATGGTGCTGTGGATGATCTCGCTATCGAGCATCGGCGTCTCCGGAACCCTCGAATTTGACCGGCACGGTGACCGAGAACACCGAGCCGTGGCCGGGTTCACTGGTGAGCTTGACACTACCGCCGATCAGTTCGGCCAGTTGCTTGCTCAGGGACAGCCCCAGGCCCGTGCCGCGCAGCCGTTTCTGCAGCGGCGATTGAACCTGCGAAAAGTCGTTGAAGATGCTTTCGTGGAATTCCCGTGCAATTCCGATTCCCGTGTCTGCGACCTGGAAAGTGACGGTGTCATCACTCTCGCGGATGGCGGTGACCCGCACCTCGCCCCTGGGCGTGAACTTCAGTGCATTCGAGATGAAGTTGCGAAGGATATGCGACAGTTTCTGGTCGTCGGTGTACAGCTTCGGGATGCCCTGTGGTGCCTCGAAAACAAGCACGACATCGGAGTTGGTCAGCATGGGCTTGAACATGCCCCGTAGCGCCGAGAACAGATCGACCATCTCGAACCAGGCCGGCGAAATTTCCACGCGGCCGGCCTCGATCTTGGCCAGGTCCAGGAGGTCGTTCACCATCTCCGCAAATTCAGCGGACTGCTGCTGGATGAAGCTGACCTGGCGTTCCTGCTCGGAGGTGAGCGGGCCGTCCACCTCATCGAGCAGCAGACGCGTGATGCTGCGGATCGAATTGATCGGCGTGCGGAACTCGTGGCTCATGTACGCCAGGAACCGGCTCTTGAGTTCGGTCGCCTGCCTCAGCTGATCGGCCTGTTCTTCCAGCTCGCCATACAGGGCAACCACGCCCCGGTTCGTTTCCTCCAGTTCGGAGCGAAGCGCATCGACCTGACGACGCGCACTGGCCAGTTCGCAGCTCTCGTCGGTGGGAGAGGGCGTCTGCACCGGTCAGCCTTCGCGCCGCATGACGACGACGGTTGCGTCGTCCCGGCCCCGGCAGTGATCCCGGATCAGGATCGCCGCGACGAGTTGCGGATCGCGACCCAGGACCGGCATCAGCCGATCGGCGCCCCAGCGCGATTCGATGCCGTCGCTGTGCACGATCAGCACCGCGTGATCGGGCCAGGGTTGCAGCACTTCTTCCGGCCTGCGGATTTGCAGGCCCACGGTGCCGTGTTGCGTCAGTACGGCACGGTCGCTCACGCCGGAAATGACCCGCGCCAGCACATTTCCGGCACCGCAGCATCGAATCGTTGCCTCAGCGATATCCAGGTGCAGGATCGACACCGCCGCGCCGCGCGTCCGGCGAAGCTCCTCATGAGCGCGCGTCAACAGGTCCTTGGGTCCACCCGCAGGCTCCATGCTGAACGCCGCCGTGGCCGCCAGCGAAGCTTCAGCCGCATCCGGTCCATGACCGAGACCGTCGGCCACGATGATCGAGCCCCTCTCGCCATTGAGGCCCGCGGCCCAGCTGTCGCCACAAACGTTTTCGCCAGGCGCGGCAATCGATATGCCGGCGACTCGCACGCCGTGCGGATGCCTGGCCGCCGCGCGACCCGAACGCAGCCGGGAAATGATGATGGTGCCGTGAGGCACTGCCGAATGGATCTCGAAGTCGTCGGCCATTCGCTTGATCGCGCCGAGTCCGGTGCCGGGCGTGCCGGCCGTCGAATAGCCGTCGCTCATGCAGCGTTCGACATCTGACATGCCCGGGCCTTCGTCCATTGAGATGACTTCAACCCCTGTTGCGCCGCTGCGTGCAAGCAGCAGGCGCCCTCCAGTGGCGTGCCTTGCAAGGTTGTTGCCCAGTTCGGTGACGACGATCGCCAGCCGGCCTGCGGTGCTTTGGTCAAGTCCGGCCTGTTCTGCAAGAGCGGCGGCGTGCCGCCGTGCCTCGCCGACCCGGCTTGAGTCGTCCATTGGAAATACCGTGTGGAGGGCGCCGGCGACTACTTCCATCGGGTAATGCTCACGCGCGTGCCTGTGCCGGGGACCGATTCAATCTCGAAATCGTTGACCAGCCGTTTGCTGCCGGGCAAGCCCAGGCCCATGCCACCTCCCGATGTCCAGCCATCTGTCAGCGCCAGCTTCATGTCCGGGATGCCGGGGCCTTCGTCTTCGAAGTGAAGTCTCAGGCCGCGTCGCAAACCTTCCTCGAGGATCTCCCAGCGCATCTGGCCGCCCAGGCCGTGGACGAGCGTGTTGCGTGCCAGCTCGCTCGCAGCGGTGATCATCTTGGTCTGATCCACGATCGAGAACTTGAGGAGCTGGGTGAGTTGCCGCACGATCTGCCGTGCAGCCACGATGTTCTCCTCGCTGCGCAGGGGTGTGGTTCCCTGGGGTTCAACGGTCACGGGCAGGCCCCTTGCGTGACTGGCGCAGCAGTTGCATGCCGCGCTCCACGTTCAGTGCCGTACGGACGCCTTCGAGCGACAGTCCGAGTTCAACGAGGGTGATGGCCACAGCAGGCTGCATCCCCACCACCACGGTGGAGGCATCCAGGATTCGCGCGATGCCGGAGATGCTGGCCAGCATTCGCCCGACGAACGAATCGACGATTTCAAGCGCGGAAATGTCGATCAGAACGCCCTTGGCGCTGGTCGTGGAAATCTTGCTGGCGAGGTCGTCTTGCAGGGTCATGGCCGTCTGGTCCTGCATGTCAACCTGGATGGTGACGAGCAGGAACTCGCCCATCTGGAGAATTGGAATCCGGTACATCGCGCCGGTCTCAGACCGCGTCGCGCGTGATGCGCCAGCCGCCTTGCGCCAGCGCCATCGACAGCGCGTCTGCAAGCGTTGCCTTGGACGCAATGCCCTGCAAATCGATGCCCAGGTGAACGATGGTTTGTGCAATCTGCGGGCGGATCCCGCTGATGATGCATTCGGCACCCATCAGCCGGATCGCGCTGACAGTCTTGAGCAGGTGCTGGGCCACCAGCGTATCGACCGTGGGCACACCCGTGATGTCGATGATCGCGAGCTGCGAGCCGGTATCGACGATTCGCTGCAGCAACGCTTCCATCACGAGCTGGGTGCGGCTCGAGTCGAGCGTGCCGATCATCGGCACGGCCAGAACACCTTCCCAGAGCTTGATGACGGGGGTGGACAGCTCCAGCAGTTCGTTTTGCTGGCGCTTGATGATTTCTTCGCGTGTCTGCTGATACGTGGTGACAGTCCACTGGGCCATCTTGTCCACGATGAGGGAGATGGTCCAGAGTGTGGCGGCCATCTGTTCGGGGTGGGACGCCAGGCTGCGTTGAATGCCTTTGAAAAAACCACGCTTGATGGACAGTACGAAAGCACTCGTATCGCCGGCGGACTGGCCCTGCGCGGCACGCGACCGGGACAAGCCGGCGAGGGCATCCCGCATGGCGGACCACGGGGCCGCCTGGAAGGCCTCGGGGTCGGCGCCGGCTGCCAGTGCAGCCTGGAGCGCCGTGAGCAATTCAGCCGCTTCGCCTTCCATCGAGCGGCGGGCGCCTTCGCTGGCCCCACCCCCCGAGTGCTGCAGCCACTCTGAAGTGATCTGCGTGCGGTCCCTATTGACCAGGTCGAGAATGGCGTCTGTTTCTTTGCTCATGAATTCCTCAAGGGTTAGCTCTGGCATTCTAAAAAGAACTCTTCCATCTGCGTGTCGGACGGAGGCGCGAAAAATTTCCGGTCGAGCGCCGCACGTGCGCTGCACGTCGTGTCTGGCGGCTGACAATGTTCGCGCTGCGGTCCTTCGGACACTGTACACTTATCCAGTGTTCACAGTAGTCGAAATGCATTACCACGAAGGACGAAAAAGGGCGCGCGAACGCGTGGTCGGCCAGCTTGAGACCGGCCGCATCGAGACAGTGCTTGTTCTTTATCTGTGGCCGCTGGATTTCCTGGCGAATGTGCGAGGCAGCTTCAAGCCGCAGGCAATCCTCTGGCATCCGTCGCTGGCTGTGGTCGGCCATACCCATATCACCGTTCGCGGACTCGAGGCGATCGAGCACGCCCCGTCGCGGCGCTGGTGTGCGCAAAAGTGGACATGCGAAATCACGAGCTACCAGGGCGCACGCGACTGGCTCAAGCCGGATGCGCGGATGGGTGAAGTGCAGCCTTCGATTTGATGCGCCTGCGTTCAGTCGCTGGCGGGCTTGTCAACCACAGCTGTCGATCTTGCGCGCGTCTCGGTTGGCGCTACGGCAGGCAGGTCTGCGATTTCAGGAACCAGTGCGATTGAAACGGAAATCCTGCTCTGGGCAAGATAGAGCTGTTCCATGGAGGGCTTGTCTTCAGGCTCGGCGGTCGGGGCGAATCCGGCGGCCTTCGGTCTGCCATGCATGACCTCGTGCTCGCGAATTTCATTCTTCAGCTGTTCCGCAGCACCACTGGGCGCCTTCAGCTGTGCGACAGCACCCTTGAGCACGAAGTGCAGGTACTCGACGCTCGGTGGGGCGTCATACATTTCGGTGACGATGCCGCGTGCAGCAACCATCGTCTCTTCGTAGCGCATCGGCTCCCCGGACGCGATCTTTTGTGAGAGGTGAACCCCCACCGCATTGATGCTGGGGCTGTCGTCCCGCGCCGGGGCATCGCTTGCCGGGCCAAGCTTCGCTGTTCCCACTGCCCCAAGATTGCGAATGACAGGCGACGTGAAAGTCTGCGCACCGCCCAAGAGCCGAATGCCCGCCAGCGAAGACCCCGGCATCAGGGCGGCGAGCGCGCCGGTGACGATCCATCCGATGCCCCCGATGCTCGTGGGCAGCATGGCGGCCCGGCTCGGAACGGCACCTCTCATCGAGGTGACTTCGCGTAGCGCATCGGTTTGCGAGGTGTTGATCAGCTCGATGAACGCGGGCCGGTCGGATGCCGGCAGGTTCTTGTTCACCACGTAGCGAAGATGTTCATACTCGTCATTGATGTTCTGCACATGCTGCTCGTAACGGCTGTTGGACGCCCATGACGAACGGATGTTCACTAATAGCGAAATGACGTTGATGGCACCCGCAACAAGAGGTGCCACATGTTCGAACGAGTTGGCCAGCACGGTGGCGCCGGCGGTACAGAAACCAGCGGCAAGCGTCAGCCCCAGCCTGATCCCGTTGTCCGCAGCGCGGGCCACGTTTTTGCACGTTCCATGGCTCCAACTCTTCGGACACATCAGGTAAATGGCATTGCCGATGGCGCTGTCACCCATCGGCAAATGATGCGGTAGCGGTTGGCCCTGGGCGAACGCTTCGGCGTTTCTGAGGTTCATGCGGGAAACACACACGTCCGCCACGGAGACCGCAAAGATCACGCCAGCAACAGCGACTGCCGCAAGCAGGGGCGCACCGCCCGTGGCCACCGACAGGGAAGTGACTACGGCCAGCGCGAGCGCGGCCACCGTGACACCCAGAACCTTGTTCCAGAATGACTTGCGCGCGGCATCGACCCCTACGGTTTTTGCTTTTCCAAGGTTCGTCTCGATCTTCGCTGCCGTACCAGCCAGGTCGACCACCTTCTCCGATGTCTTTTCCGACAATTCCGAGCCCGTCTGCGCGTCGTTCCAGGCAATTAGTTCCGTACTGATGGCGCCTGCAAGCTCGCCCGGCCGCATGGGGGTCGCCTTTGCCGGTGCCGGGGGCGGTGTCGATGAGTTCGTCTGCGTGCGTAGCCGGGGACCCGCTGCAGGATTGAACCGCGGTGCGGTGATGGAGGCGCCGCGTGCGCGGGTGTGGACGGTCGGTGAGTTGGGCCGCATGTCAAACACCTCAACCGTTCACGCGGTCCAGACCCGCTTCAGCCAGGCGCCGGAGTTCCGGCGCCGCGTGGGGCAAGTTGCAAAGCGCGATGGTCGCGCGAAACGCTTCAGCGGCTGCTTGGGCATCGCCCATGCTTTCGTGGCATTCGCCCAGCCGGTATGCGCATCCCGCATCGCTGGCATCCAGCAGGTAGGCCATGCCGTAGTGCCTGGCCGCATCCGCGACGCTGCCCAGCTGATGCAAGCACAACGCGTAACCGAACTGGAAGCGAAAGTCCTGCGGGTTGTGCATGACCAGGTACAAGAGCAGATCCAGGGCGCCGTTGAAATCTTCCCGGTCAACCAGGATGCAGCTCTCGGTATACACAGTCTCCAGGTGCTGGCGCGATAGACCTGTGAGATCTGCGAGGCTGGTGCCGCCCAGAATGCGCTGGATCGTATCCTCGATGTCGGGTTGCGGCAGGTCTTGCATGGGTGCCTTCACGCCGGAATGCCCGGCTCTTCACTGTGTGACTTGCGGGCCCAAACGGTTCCATGCGGGGGGTGTTTTACACGGGCCTGGCCTTCAGGTGAAGTGCATCCGTCGATCTAAAGGCTTGGATCGATGTTAGCTATACTGTACAAAACAGCTATTTCGAGGTCACGATGCTCACCATAACTTCTGTCGAGGCACAAAACAACTTTGGTCAACTGCTGGATACGGCCCAGCGCGAACCGATCACGATCACCAGGCGAGGGCGTCCCGTCGCCATGCTGATGGCTGTTGAGGCTTTCGAAGAGCGACT
>JBKJKT010000175.1:0-9540 GCA_046597415.1 Ramlibacter sp. | reverse complement strand
ATCGGCGCCGTCATGCTGAACGTGCTCGTGACCAAGATGGTTGCCGACTGGTTCGACGGCAAGGAGCGCCTGCTCGCCATGTCGATCCTGATCAACTCCTGGCCCATCGGCATTGGCATCGCGCTGCTCGTGGTCGGCCAGCTGGGCCAATTTGCCGGGTGGCAATGGGGCATGTTCTCGACGGTCCTCTTCGCGGCGATGGGATTCGCTGCGGTGGCCGTAATCTACCGTGCCCCAGCGGCCAGCGAAGCGCCGGCCGCGACCTCGGGCCTTGGCTTGGCGACGCTGACCCGCACCGAATGGCAACTGCTGTTGCTTGGCTCGTTACCCTGGTTGCTCTACAACGCCAGCTTCCAGATCATGATGTCGTTCATGCCGTCGTTCTTCGTCGACAGCGGCTTCGAGCTGACGCGCGCAACCAGCCTCTCGGCCGTGAGCGCCATCTGCTTCGTCATCGGCGTGCAGGCGGGAGGATTGCTGTTAAAGCGATCCGCTCACCCGGACCTGATCTGCTGTGCGGCGCTCGCGGGTTGGGGCGTGGCGATGCTGGCGCTGTCCACCGGGACCGCACCGTTGCCGTGGGTCGTGATCGGCGGTCTGCTCGGCGGCATTCCAGCGGCGGCACTGGTCTCGCTGCCCGCCGATGTCCTGCGCCCCGAGAGCCGCAGTGCCGGAATGGGGATTTTCTTTACTGTCTACTACTTCGGTTGCGCCATCTTGCCGGCCGTCGCCGGATTGCTCTACGACCGTGCGGGCGGGGGCGCCGCGCTGTGGATGGCCGCGGGGCTCGCGGTAGCCTGCGTTCCGATTCTTGTGGGGTTCCGCAAGGATATGAATAGAGCTCGGACGGCTCCAGTCGCAACTGGGTGAATGCGTCGGGTCGCTCCGGACTTCCTGGTCCGCAGCTGGCCAATCTGCAAAACGCTTTCACCTGCGCGGTGGGGCGCTTCGCTGCGGACTGCCGAGCGCCGTGGACCATTGATCGAACTGTGGGCGGCCGAGCGTCGACTGCTGGTTCACCACAAGCCTCTGGCACTGGCAGCCCCCGCTCCCCTGTTCGCCCGCGCGCTGCTCGCACTCCGACTTCGCCTGGGCCAGCCACAACCGCCGATTGATACCGGCGTAGGAGGGCACGAAGAACTGCGGGTCGGCCCGGCATCCGCGCCCACGCGCGACATGAATGGCGTAGACACCGTCGTTGGGCAGCCGACGAGACAGCGGCAAGCCGTTCGGTCCTTCGACCCTACCCAGAGGGTGCTCGTCCAGACACAGTTGCGATCCGTCTGCAAGAGTGACGCGAAAGCGGTGCTCGCAAGCCTGCGCGGCGCCTAGCAAAACTGCGAAGAGCGCAGGAACGGCTATCAGCCTTGCGACGATCGTCATCGCAGTGCCTCGGGGGAACAGTCCGGAGTTTGCATGCTTTTGGCACGACTATCATGACATGTCGCGCCGGTGCGCCGGGTTGGCATGCCGTTCGTTTGTTCCGCAGGATCAGCGATCACGCCCCATCGGCGCAACAAACTGGACAACACGTTACGTTAATTCAACACTAAGCTCAGCAGGGACGCGTCGTCGTGAGTAAAGATGAGGCAGCAAAACAAGGAGACCGTCTTGCACCTTAATTCGTCCAAACAGTCATTCCTGCTGCAACTGCGGGGTGCCGCCGTCGCAGCACTTATGGCCTCGGGCCCGGTCTATGCGCAAACCACGCCCGAAGACGTCTCGTTTGTCAATTCGCAGGGGGTTCGAATCACCGCCAAGCTGTACACGACCGTCTGGATCGGCAGGCGACCAGCGGTGGTTTTAATGCACGGGTGTTCCGGCATCTATTCAAGCAGCGACCCAGTGCAGGGCGTCGCATCCCTTTATTCTGAATGGGCGACACGGCTCAACAAGGCGGGTTACGTGGCCCTCCTCGTCGACAGCTTCAGCGCCCGCGGCGTGCCGCAGGATCAGTGCAGCAATGGATCCGCCGGGGTTTCGGAAGTGAGTGACCGGCCCCGTGATGCCTACGGCGCACTTTCATTTCTGGTGTCTTCACCCCGCGTCGCCGTTGACGCCACCAAGGTCTTCGCGCTGGGCTGGTCGCACGGCGGCAGCTCCGTGTTCTCCACCATGTCCGACACAGTACCCAAACGCAAGGACGGGCGGTTCCGGGGCGGTTTCTCATTCTATCCAGGCTGCGGTCTCTACAACGCGTTTGGAGGCATTTCCACGAGCACGTATCTCAACTACGCGCCCCTGCTTCTGCTGCATGGGACGGCGGATCCTCTTTACACGTCCGGCTATTGCCAGACGCGACTCGATCGGGCTGTCGCCCGGGGCGGCGACATGCAAATGAGGGCGTACAGCGGTGCGCAGCACAGCTTCGACATGGCCAAGGCAATCACGGGCAAGTGGACCATCTATGACGTCAACGCCAAAATCGCAGCCGATGCTGAAGTGATGAACCGGCTTGAAGTCCTCAGCCAATAGAACCGCCCACGGCAGCGACGATCGAGTGCGGTCTTCGTCTGCTGGCGAATCAGCTCGCTGCGTCGCTTGTTCTTTGCGCGGCCTGGGTCTGCGGCAACCGTCTGCGCAGTTTGTCGAAAACGCCGACCGCAGCGGTGCTGAGCCAGCCCCCTTTTTGCCGACGGGTCAATCCCTGCAACTCTAGAACCGCGCGCGCCTCACTGATGCGGCGCGTCACCAGATCGCGGTAGATCTGGTCGGCACGCCTGCGCCTGCGCACGGCGTCAGCCGCGTCGATGAAGCCCTCCACCATCTCCATCAACTTGTCCAGCCAGCCGGTGCTGCGCTTCGCATTGATGCCCTCCAGCACGGTTCTCATGTTCATCTTGAGGTTGTCTTCGATGACGGCCAGTTCCGCCCGTACGCGATCCTGCTGGCCGAAGCTGCTGGTGCGGACAGTGGCAACAGCCGCCACGACGGTTTCGTTGCTGAGGAGTCCGTATTCCTGGAAGCCACCCAAGGCGCCGAGCCCGCGTCGGCGCAGGAGGGGATCGCTGGACGACAGCTCCTGGCAGGCACGATGGCACAGCCCCCAGGCCAGCCAGCGGTAGACAAAATCGAGGCCCGTGCCCTTGATGTTCTGCATTCCCATGACGCGGTTGTGAAAGCCCGGGGGCGTCGCGTCACGTATCGCCGCGATCACCGCGTCGCCCGTGGCGTAGTAGTCCTCGACCACGATGACGCGCTGCTCGTACCATTGCCACAATTGCTCGCGCATGGCGTTGTCCAGTGTCGGGTCGGGCGAAACGCCGGCCTGCTGACACCGGCGCAGCAGCTCCGTGTACGCCTGCAACATCTTCACGTCACGGTCGTGGAAAGCCAGCACTTCATCACTGTGCGTCAACGTGCTTCCACTCAAAGCGCGCGTCAGCGCTTCGCCGTTTCCCGCGTTCGCCACCAGTCCCGGGTCGGCGCCTATGCCGGTCAGCATGACCGTCAACCGTGCGGCAAGCTGCGCCTCGCTATGCACGATGCGAAAGTCGCGCGCCAGCATCTCGAGCATCGCGCCCGCACCTTGCTCGCCGCCTTGCTCAGGCCAAAGCGTCAGGCTGGGACCGTAGGCCGCCCAGGTTTCGCGAAGATAGCCGCGCAGACCATCGAGGTTGGAGCCGATCAGCACATGAAAGTCAGCGCGGATGTCCTGCACGAGAACGCCGGCAAACACGCGTGAGCGGGCGATGCGATCAGCCCGGTTGTTGACCACGGTGCTGATCATCACGCCGGGTTCGGCCAGCGCGTCCTGCTTGTCGAACCCCAGGCGCTTCCAATTGCCCAGGCAGCCGTAGCGCTCGTTGGCCGACATGCCATTGGAGAATTCAAGCGTGCGCCGACTCAGCACAGCCGGCGCGAAGGTCTTGAGCACACCCAGGTCCGGCACGACACGGTCGGCCATCGCCTTGACCGCAAAATCGTGTGCCACGCCCAACTCGGCCCCTAGCGCGATCACCAGTGCAATGTTGTCCGGATGCTCCTGGTAGGGAAAGCGGTCCAGCACATCAGGCGCAATCAGACCGGACTCCAGCCATCCGATCCCTTTGAGTTCCGTGCCGAGCGCGTCAGACGCCGCCTGCAGGATCGGCCGCATCTGCTCTTCGGTAGTGAGCAGCACGCGGCCCTTGGGGATGAACTCGGTCATGACCTCCGGAATGTCAATGCCCGCCGGGCCCTGCACGTCTTCATGGTCGGGAAAAGTGTTGGTCAACGTCACGATGTCGTCGCGCATCCATGAGCGCTGCAGCAGCCGAACGAATGCGGGCGTGAGCGCCATGCACTCCCACAGAAACACCTCGCAGCCGAGTTTCTGGGCGATCCGCACGACGTTGTATTGCTCCCAGATGGTCGCCTTGTCGTAGGGTCGGAACAGGAACATTTCGCGCAAGTCGCCCTGCGGCGGCGAATACAGGAACATCGCTTCGCAGCCAGTCGTCTTGCTGACCACCGAATAGCCCAAAGCGTTGAACATCGCCGCCTTCAGCCGCTCCGTCCCTGATTTGCCGCGCGTTCCCCAACCACCGACAACCAGCGGGATCGCGTTGCGGGCGCGGCTCATCTGAATGTTCACCCAGACGTGGTGACCGATGAAGCCGATGATGCCGAGCCCGACGAAGACGCCCAGGTCGAACAGCGTGTTGTCATACGCAGAGAAAAAGTAGTTCTGCATCCGGCTCGTCAGCTCCGGCATGGGCAGCGCAGCCAGGCCAGGGAAGAACCGAGTGACGGCCGGATCGGCCAAAGTGCCCTTATGCGGCGCGAAGCGCAATTCAAAACCGAGCTCGGCGATCATGCGTGCGTAACTTGCCGGATGCGCTGCGCTGCCTTCGTTCCAGTTGCGGCCATCGGCAAAGCGGGCAAAGCGTCTTGTGAGCATCAGCCGCGCCGAAAGGCGCGCTGTCAGGGCAGCCGGGGCCTGCACTTCCGTGACGCCCTCGGCGGTGTACACCCGCAGCGGCCCTGCGGCAGGGTTCTCGTCCAGCAGCGAGATCAATTCGTCCACCAGCGGCAGGTAGGGCCGCCAACCCGCCTCCGAGCCCATGTGCAGTGGCTCGCCGGGCACCTTGGTCTGCGCCAGTTCGGCCAAGATGCCCGAGGGCGCGCGGATGGCGCCACGAAACAACCGGCCAATGGTGTGGTCGTGCGCCTGTCTCTTGTCAGGCGACGGATGCTGCCATTCATGCAGGAATCGCCACAGGCGAAAGCCGAAACGGTGCCCGCGCCAGGCGCGCCAGCCGCGCCCGGACCGCTCCAGTGCGATGCCGTGGTCGCGTTGCGTGACGCATGACAAAACGCGCCCGAGCTGATCGTTATCGATCGGCAGATCCGCGGGGCGCCAGGCGGTACCGGGGCGCACGGCTCTTGCTTCGGTGCCAATGCGCCCAGCGAGCGCCTGCATGGCGGGATCGCACAGGCACAGGATGCGTTCGCGTGCTTCGGCCGCCCAGCGCCGCACCATCAGATGCGGACACTCGACGTGCAACTGCTCCACCGAAGGCAACACGGCATCGACCCATTGCTGCTGCCTGTCACCGGCGGCCACGGCGCCATCCTCCGCGGCTTTGAGTGCCACGCGCAGGCCAAACACCGTGCTCTCCTTCGCAAACGCTCTGCGTAACCAGTCGATCGCACAAGCAACCATGGTGTCGTTGCGCAAGAGATTGGGCAATTGCAGCAGCGCGGCAGCACGCACCTGCACGATGGCATCGTCCAGGCCGAGCCTTGGCCAATGCGTGCGTACCGCCTGATCGCTTGCAAAAATCA
Organism: Ramlibacter sp.; assembly: GCA_046597415.1. Classification (GTDB taxonomy): domain Bacteria; phylum Pseudomonadota; class Gammaproteobacteria; order Burkholderiales; family Burkholderiaceae_C; genus Ramlibacter. The sequence continues at coordinate 3,771 of JBKJKT010000175.1, read as the reverse complement.
ACGAGGTGGCCAAGGCCTGGCGGACAAATGGACTGGGGTCGTCGATCGCCACGGCGTAGAGCCGCTCCAACTGTGGTGCCCGGTACAGCGATGTACCCAGCATCTCGAGTGCAGCGCGCCGAACGAACAGGTCGTCAGCGTCGCCGGGCTCGCGCAGCCGTTGCTCGAGCACCTGCGCCAGTTCGTCAAAGGCGATGAACGACAGCAGCAGCAAGGCTTCTCGCTGGATCCACACATCGAGCCGACGGTCGAGGGCGGCGCGATAAATATAGGCGAGGGACACATCCGAGATGGCATGCACTGCAAGTTCGGGCGCGACGGATTTCAGGGCGGACGACAAGCTGTGGAATGCCTCGGTCCTCACTCTCGCGTCGCCGTCCCAGGCCAAAAGTGGCTGCACGTTCTGTTCCAGGTCCAGGGCTTCCCAGGCAGCGCTCTGGGCAGGTGCCTCGCTCAGGTGAAGGGCCGCGATCCGGCCCAGCGACTGCAGCACGAAAGTGAGCGTGCGTTCGGCGTCGGAGATGCGGACCCGTGAGCGATCCTGGGCGGCATCCGGGCCGAACCAGCGCTTGAACGCGCGCTGGTCCGCCCGCAGCTGGCGAGGGCTCGCACCGAGCTCACCTGAATAGTCAATGATGACGCGTTGGCGCTCCGCCTTCGACACCGCTGCCGCGTAGCGCCTGGAAAAGCGGCTCTGCCCTTCGCGCAGTGCGCTGATGGCGGTCGTGATGAGCGACAGACGCGACTGCAGATATCGCGCGGCCAGCAGCAGGGGGAGATCCGTGTCGCGGCTTTCCTGTCGCGCCAGCCATGCCGGCCAGTGCCGTGCAAGCTCTTCGACATGCCGCCGCTCCAGGCGAACTTCGTGGGGCCGCAGGCCCTGGTTCAACATCGCCTTGATGTCCGCTCCAGTGCTCTGCGCCATCACGGTTCCTCGTTAAACGTGTTTGCCTGCACGGGCACTCGCCAGCCGCGCAAGGCGCGAAAGTCGATCGCAGCCGGAGCGAAGTCGCGCAGCCGCCGCCCTGCACTCCAGTGCCAGCGCAGCTCGAAGCCTCCCCAGACGCCCGGGCGGCCAGACGCATGGCGCAACTGGCTGACCAGCTCGATGCGACTGCCGTCGCGCAGCCACCAGTCGGTGGCGGTACCCGCCCAAACTTCGCGCTGCGTGGTGGCAGCAGCGCGCTGGCTGTCGGCTCGGTAGCGAGTGGCGCGCAGGCCCGCTTCAACGGTCGTGGCGCCCACCAGCTGGCGCCACATCAGCTCGCCCGCAAAGTGGTCGGGTCGGAGGAAATTGAAGTCCGGGTTGGTGACAAGCGCTGCCCGTGCGGCAAGGTGCGTATCGCGCCAGGGTCTCCACGAAAGTGTGTCGCTGACGGTGAGGGCGCGGCCATGGGTGGCCTGATAGCGCGTAAATACGTCGGAATCCACCCTCGCCGGATCGCTCACTTGCTGGAGATTGAGCCTGCGCGCCATAACGCCGACTTCAGGTGTGTGAGACAGCGTGGAGCCGAGCTCGCGGGTTTGCGAGACCGATGCCCGCGCGGTCACAGACGCGCCTGTGCCTTGGGGCGTTCTCTGGATGAAGGCCTTCACCGATCCATGCACGATGAACGGCCACGGCCAACGTGCCGACCAAGGCACTTCGGCGTCCGCGTCTGCGCGAACGCCCAGCACCGGCGAGCCGGTCACCGGTGTTCGCACCAACGCGTCCGCCAGTAGCGCCCAGCTTTGCTCGTCCCGGCGCTGCCGCCAAGTCAGCCCGAGCTCGCCGAAACGATCTGCGCGTGAGGTGGTTTCGCCCCCCGTTGCCTCGACGTCACGTCGTCGGTAATAGCCGCCGCGAATCGTCACCGTGTGATCCGGCTCGAATGAAAGCGGCTGTGCGTCCGAGAACCGGACCTGTCCGCGCATCGTGCTTGCTGGCGCTTGCCACTCTGCGGGGGCCTCGGCCAGCGGGAGCGGCTGGTAGGCGTCGGGTCGCGGCGGCGCAACGATCGCGGCCACGGGTTCGAGCTGACGCCGGTAGACCCGGTAGAGCGATTCGGCCGCGCCAGAGTGCGGCGGAAGCACCACAGTCACGCGAGGCTCGAGGATCAACCGCTCCTCGCTGCGCACCGCATCCTTGTCCAGCCGGTCTATCCGGATCGCAGCCGGGCCGGCCAGCGTAACGCGCACGGGCTCTGCGCGCGTCGAGATGTGCCAGTCACGTTGCAGCGCCAACTCGGGCTCTACGGCGGAGCCGAACCGCACCCGTACAAACTGGTTGGCGAAGGGACTCTCCAGCGAAGCAGACACCGTTTGCTGGCCAGCGGGGACGGCCACGCGCAGGCTTCGGCGTGAGTTGGCCGCATCGAGTTGGACGGTCTGCCACGGCCGCCCGTTTCGCTCGATGCGCACGCGCACCGGCAGCGACGGCAATCCCGGAGGCTCGTCCATGGCAAGCTCGATGGTGAGCGGACTGGCCTTGCGATCGTCCAGTGCCAGCGCGGCGCGGGTGTCGCCCCCGATGCGCAACTCGCCTGCGCGCAGTGGCGTCAGCAGTGCAGCGCGAATGCGCGAGGCCGGCGAGTCGGGAGCGCCCGGCAGGCTTTCGATCCGTCGCAGTCCGGCGCTGCGGTCCACCAGCGGCAACAGCGCCCAACCGCCCAGCGCGGCGAGCCGGTCCCACTGGGCGCGCACTGCGGGGCGCGGATCGGCGCTTGCGATGGCGGAACCCATCGCCAGGGCACGTGCGCGCTCGGCGGGCCTCGTTTCAGCCAGCCACAGCAGCAGACTCATTTTCTCGTCAGGCGCCGTCGCCAGCGCCAAGGCCGCGTCGATGTCGTTCGACGCCAGCTTCTGTGCCCCTGGGTCGCGCTTCAGCAGAGGAAGCGGTAGACCGGTCCAGCCCATGGGTTCGAAGCGCACGGTCAGCGGCTGCAGTTTGGAATCACCGACCAAGAGCAAGCACCCCTGGCGCGCGCCGCAGGGAGGCGACGGGATCGATCGCGCAACCACGCCCGTGTACGGGCTGAAGTGGGCCGCCGCAGGCGTGGGCAGCACCGGCAACTGCAGGCTCGGCCGCTCTACCAAAAGCCGTGCTGCGATCGGCACCTCGGCCGCATCGATAAAAAGTTCATGAAGACCGGCAGGCAGTTCGATCTCGCGCGTCACCGACACGCCAACAAGTGCGCCAGGGGTATCAAGGGCAAGCCCCGGACTGGGCTGGTTCTGATGGAAAGGCATGACCCATAGCTGGCCGTCGCCGCGCACCTTCAACCACCCGTCCAGCAGCGAGTCCTTGTTGCCGTGCAAGGGCCGTGCCTCGACGCGCACCCGCGCGGGGCCAACCACCCTGACCGTCAGTGATTCCCTTGCCGTCGCTTGCCACCACTGCGAACGCAGGTTGAGCGCGACGCTGCGCAGCACGACGGCGCCCGCATGGCCGGTGACGCTCTGCGGCTCGTGGCGCCACGCTCGCGGTCCCGGGTGGCGCGCTTGCCAGGCGAGCCACCCGGCGACCGCGTCGCCTCGTGGGTCATCGCGCAGCGATGATTCGATTTGACGTCCTTCGCGCAGGGCGGCTTCCCACTCAGGTGCATTTGCCGCACCGAAAAGCGACTCGGCATCGGCCATGCGGCCCTGCGACAGGGCGTATTGCGCCTCCCAGCGGGCTCGCTCCTTCGGCTGCGTAACTTGCGTGAGCAAGGCGTCAAAGGTACGCCAGGCGCTCGTGCGCAATGCGCTTTGCAGCAGGGGAGCCAAATCGGCCGACGGCGCAGCGAGTCC